>JBBQFU010000003.1:0-93068 GCA_038322185.1 Haliangiales bacterium | reverse complement strand
GAGCTGTTCGTGATCGGCGACCGTCCGACGCTGGTGCGCGCGATCCTCAATCTGCTCACGAACTCGTGGAAGTACACCGGCGACACCAAGCAGATCTCCATCGAGGCCCGCGCCGCGGCTCGCTGGGTCGACATCGTCGTGCGCGACAACGGCAGTGGCATCGCGCGCGAAGATGTCAGCTCGATCTACGAGCAGTTCAAGCGAGGTCGTGCAGCGGTCGACACCGGCGCACCCGGCATGGGCCTCGGCCTGGCATTCGTACGCACGATCGTGCGTGGCCAGAAGGGCAAGCTCGATTTCGAGTCGCGCCCGGGCGAGACCACCTTCCGCATCCGGCTGCGGCGCGCGAGTGATCCCGAGGGCGAGACAGCGCCCGTCGCAGAACGAGCCACGTCATGAGCGGCGGACGGCTGCTGATCGTCGAGGACGACGACGCGATCGCGACGGGGCTTGCGCTCAACCTCAAGCTCGCGGGCCACATCACTTCGATCGCGAAGGACGGCGACGAGGCATTGCGCCAGGCGCTCGTCGAGGACTTCGCGCTGATCCTGCTCGACATCAACTTGCCCAGGCGCAACGGGCTCGAGGTTCTGTCCGCGCTGCGTGCCGAGGACAACCTGGTCCCCGTGATCGTGCTGTCGGCGCGCGATGACGAGTACGACAAGGTTGCGGCACTTCGCCTCGGCGCCGACGACTACGTCACCAAGCCGTTCGCACTCGCGGAGCTACTCGCTCGTATCGATGCCGTGCTTCGCCGCGCGGGCCAGGTCGCCGCGACGCCCGCACCGATCGCGCGGCCATCGACCGAGACGCCGTCCTTTGGCGATGTCCAGATCGACCTCGGCCAACGCGTGGTCACGCGCGCAGGCGAGGAGGTCAAGCTGACCCACCTCGAGTTCGAGCTGCTCCTGTTCTTCGTCCAGCATCCGAGTCAGGTGTTCTCGCGCGGCCAGCTGTTCCAGCTCGTGTGGGGCCAGTCCGCCGGCAGCGTACGCACCGTCGATAACTTCGTCGGCCAGCTCCGCCGCCGCTTCGAGGGCGATCCCGAGCAGCCCGTTCACTTCATCACCGTGCGCGGCTCGGGATATCGATTCGATCCATAGGGTTTGCGAAGGCATCTGCGGACGCCCGCCGATTCGCGCGCTACGGTGCGCCGCACATGCGCCGCTGTGCCCTCCACGTCCCTGCCGTCGTTAGCCTCGTCGCCCTCGTCTCGCTGGGCTGCGGCGGACGCGACGTGAAGCCCTCGCCGAATCAACCAGCGCAGCCGAGCACGCAGGTCGACGAGAAGGCGCTTTCCGTCCAGCTCTCGCGCACGGACTCGACGCTTCGCATCTCGGTGCGCGACAACGGCGCGCCGGTGCGCACCGACCTCTGGCTCTACACGCTGGTGAACGGAAAGCTCGAGGACTTCACCGCGTTCAAGGATCCCGACTCCAAGCGCAAGAGCCGCCGCAGAATGCTGCCCGCGGCGATCGCCGGGCAACCGACCAACTTCGCGCCCGCGGACAACGGCGACGAGAACGGCTTCATGTCCGACGGCGTGCGCGACCGGCGGCAAAACGGCACGCCCGTCTCCGCGATCGATGGCGACGTCACGGTCGAGCTCGAGCAGGTTCCGACCACTCCGCTCGTCGTTGTCGCGGGCATCGAGGATCAGCGCTACGCCGGTGCGGCGGGCATCGACGCGACGGGCGGGCCAGTGACGCTGCCCGCTGGTGTCGGCGCGCCCGAGAAGCACACCGCGCGCGGCTTCGAGCGTGACATCAAACCGCTGCTCGAGGGCTGCCTCGACTGCCACGCGGAGAACGGCGAGGCCGAATCGCTCAAGCTCGTCACGTATGACGATCTCGTGAGCCACGACATCATCCTGCCAAAGGTTCAGGCCGCGTGCGCCGTCGAGCACCCTGGTGACGAGGCCGCGCGCACCGCGTGCACCAACAAGGACAACGACACCGAGTACCTCGTCGAGCCCGGCACGCCGGCCCTATCGCCGCTCGCGCGCCGCACGCGGCCCGACGAGGAACGTGGTGCATCGGCCGAAGGCCTCAAGTGGTTCGGCAAGGGAGGCAAGCGCTTCGGCGGCCACGGCGATCGCCGGATGCCGCCGCAGAACACCACGGCCGACACGGCTGACGATCAGAACCAGCCGACCCACTTCGACATCCACCCACAGGACTTCCAGATCCTGTTCGACTGGATCGCCCAGGGCGCCAACCGCTAACGGGGTGCGTTGGGCCGACGCTGTGTTACCCGGGCTTCAAGTCGACGCGAGGCGCCAGGTAGATTCTCGCCAATCGCACGACCCACGGGCCGAATGCGATGAGCCAACCGATCGCGGCGATCGCGAACCACGCGATGGGGTCGTGTGACCGCTCTCCAAGAATTCGAATGACCGTGATGAACTGGATGGCACCGAACGCGAACCAGGCAACGCGCGGCATGACGAGCTCGCGGCCCGAGTGACCTTGCGTGACACGCGTGACCATCGCGATCAGGACGCTGCCAAAGAATCCGATGAACAAGGCATGCGCAGGTGCGCGTCCGAGCGGGAACAGCCCGTTGGCCGCGTATGCCGCATCGTTGATGACATGGAGCAGCATCGCGATCGGTAGCCACGCGAGCCCGAGGAACAACACGTGGAGGAGCCCCACCATCTCCACGTTGCCAACGATGCGAGGCCAAGCAACGCCGTATCGGGTAACCACAACCAGCCAAGTGCACCGGTCAAGCTGAACGCGAGATGCACACTCACCGCGAGCCAGACTGCAGCAAGCAGCCACATGGGCCGCCACGGCACGTAGTTCGGCACGACGTTGTTGGCGAAGAAGGGAAACATCCGGTGCGCGACGGTGAAGAACACCATCATGCCAAATCCAAGCGTGCCGAGCTTCAGCGCGATCGCGGCCCACGTCGGCGGCGCGCCGAGCAGGAACGACAAAAAAGCGAGCAGACCCAGGTGACCGATCACGAGCGCGGCGACGCACGACCGTGCATGCCAGGTCGTCCCCTCTTCGCGCCACAGGATCGGGACCAGGGCCGCCAGAGCGGCCGTCCACCCGAACGCGGTGCACGCGACACCCAAGACGATCGCAGCGTGCGATCCGAGTGCGCCCGCAAGCGTCGCGACCTGACCGACGAGTAGCGCCAGACCGACGGGAAGGTACTGCCCGCGGCGCAGATCGGGTTGCTTTGTCCACTTCGGTAATGTCGTCAGCAAAAAACCAAAGATGAAACTCGGAAGCATCTGGAACAGCATCACGAACGCGTGAAGCCAACCTGCGTACACGGGCGGGTACTTGATGGTCACGACGTCCGGCCACCGGGATCCGAACAGAAAGACCGCCCACCACAACATCGCCATGAACACGTTCGAGACGCCGGCAAAGAACATGAGTCGATGCGGTGCCGCACCGAGACGACGCAGCGAAGGTGCGCCGGCATCGTCGTGTTCTGTGGCAGCTAACATGACGACGGCTTCGCCACGACTGCTGCGCGTGCTGTGCCATTGGAATCCGCGTGCTCGTGCGCGGTTTTTCGACCTCGTCGCCAGCAAGCGTTGCATCGAGCGCCCCGACCGACGCAATCCGCGCGGGGCTTCGCCTCCTACGACATTCATGTCCGGGAGGGGTGGCAAGCCGTGACCTTGCTGCGCCCAAGTGCGCGAAGACTATTGGTCCAACCACTGGCATGACGGGTGCTGAATCCCACAGCATGAAGCGACTCTACCTGGCCTCGATCGCCATCGTTCCTCTCGTCGGCTGCTACGCCGGCGAACGCCGCTCCACCGGTGAGTGCCCCGCCGGCGAGACCTGTTCCGACGTCACGCCCACCGGCCTCGACTTCATCGGCAACCGGCTCGTCGATCAATTCTTGCTGAGCGGCCCGCTGCCCACCGCGATCGGCGGCACGCAGGTCGTTGCACTCGAGTACGACCGCGGCGATGGCGTCGATGTCGCGCTCGACATGCCGTACAGCGCCGACGACGACGGTGGCATCGGCGTCAAGGTCTCGGCGACCAGCGGGTCGCAGGTGACCGTGCTCGGCATGGGCAGCCGCAGCAATTATCTCCGCATCCTCGATGGCGACGGTCTGCTCATGGATCGCAAGGAGCTCACCGGTGCAGCGCTGGAGAGCATGGCGATCGTGCCCGCAACGTACGAATCGATTCCAGCCGACCGCCTCGTTTCGTTCAACGTCGGCGAGCGTGACCTCGGTATCGCGCTCTACGGTGACGTGCAGAGCTCGAGCGGTCCGGCGTCGCAGCGCCTCGTCGATACGTCGATGGAGCTCACCCTCGCGAACGCGGAGCGCAAGGCGTGGGACACGCTGCGCATCGACTTCGCTCCCGGTAGCTATCCGCTGACCATCACAGCAGGCGACAAGCCGGCGAACGCGCTCGACGTGGTCGTGGTCGATCACGCGGACTCGCTCGCGGTACTCCCGAACCAGCCGACGACCATCGTCGCGAACCAGTCGCGCAGCGTGTGCTTCGAAGCGCTCGCCGGTGCGCGCTACATCGCCGGCCTGTCGTGGTCGTTCGATGTCGACGGCGAGACCCGCGTCCAGGGCGACACCGCACTGATGCGCAACTGCATCTCGGTTTCGACGGCGAAGACCTCGGGCACCGTGTCGGTCACCGCAACCGCCGGCGGCCAATCCGCCGCGGTCTCGCTCGCGGTGTCCCTGGCGCGCGAAGCGCGCGATGCCACGGCGCCGACCATCCGGCCGCTACCCGCGAACATCACCACGGCCGGCGATCGCGCGGCGATGTGATGCGCTAACCTTGGATGGTGTCGGAGACCATCTTCTCGAAGATCCTGCGTGGCGAGATTCCGTGTCACCGCGTATACGAGGACGCCGACGTCCTCGCGTTCCTCGACATCAATCCGATCTCGCGCGGCCACACGCTCGTGATCCCGCGCGAGCCAGCCGAGACACTCGACCAGCTCTCGCCCGACGCGGCCGCCGCGATCGGCCGCATCCTGCCGCGCCTCAGCCGTGCGGTGATGGATGCGACCGGCGCGACCGCCTACAACATCTTGCAGAACAACGGGACGCTCGCGCATCAGGCCGTGATGCACGTGCACTTCCACATCATCCCGAAGTACGACGACGGCAGCGGGCTCGGTGTTGGCTGGAAGAGCGGCAAGCTCGATGGCGGCGAGGAACTGGCAAAGGCGATCGCGGGCAAGCTGTGAGAGCTGCGGCAGTACTCGCAGCCCTGATCGCGGTCACCAGCAGTGGCTGCCTCTACACGCGCTACGTGGCACAGGCCGGTCACGGTCAGTTCGTGCTGCTCGGCAAGGCCAAGCCGCTGGAGGAGGTGGTCAGGGATCCCGACACCCCGCTGCGCACCGCGCTGCTGCTCGACGAGATTCCCTCGATCAAGGACTACGGCCGGGCCTACGGTCTCAAGATCCGAAACAACTACCTGCACTACTCGGCGCTCGGCCGGCCCGCCGCCGTGTGGTTCACCGCGGCTGCCGACCCGGTCGCGTTCAGGCCGCGCAAGTGGTGCTTCCCGATCGTTGGCTGCTTCGCGGGCCTCGGTTGGTTCGACGAGGACGACGCGGTGAAGTTCAAGCTGCAGATGGAGGCCGAGGGCTTCGACGCGATCGTGCGCCCAGCCTCCGCGTACTCGACCGGCGGCTGGTTCCCCGATCCGGTTCTCTCGACGATGCTCGGCGGCGGCGACGACGCGCTGCCCGAGCTGTTCAACGTGATCATCCACGAGAGCGTGCACGCCACGGTCCTCGTCAACGATCAGCCGTTCTTCAATGAGAGCCTCGCCTCCTACATCGCTGACACCCTGACAGACACCTGGATCCAGATCCGGTTCGGCGCGGGCTCGCCCGAGGACGTCGCGTGGACCCTCGGCCAGGCCCTCCACCTGCCCCGCGTGGCCCGCCTGCTCTCAGCCTACAAGTCCCTCAAGGCCGTCTACGAGTCCAAGCAGACCCGTGAGGCCAAGCTCGCCGGCAAGGCCAAGATCATCGACGAGCTCGTCGAGGATCTGAAGCTGCGCAAGCGGCCGAACAACGCCTCGCTTACTGAAGTGCGGGTCTACAACGGCGGTGCCGCCCCGCTCCTCGTGGCACACCGCGCCTGCGGCGACCTGCGGTCCCTCATCGAGGCCTCCAAGAAGCTCCAGCGCAGCGACTTCAAGAAGCCGCTCGAGGACGACCTCACCGCTATCGGTCAGATCCTCGCTCAAAAGTGTGCAGCTGCCGGCTCTCGCCCCGCTCCTTGATGCTCAAAGTATTTGCGCAAGAGTGCGCCAATAAAACTGGAGCACGCTCGCAAGAGTGGGCACGATCAAAATCGATGCGGTCGCTTGTCGTTGCCCTCGGTTTGCTCGTTGCAACTCAAACCGCGGAGGCAAAGCGTAGCAATAGACCGAAGTCGAAAGCCAAGGCCGCCCCGGTCTCCAAGACCAAGGGCAAGCGCGTCTCGACCTCCGAGGTCTCGACCCGCAAACCGAGCAAGCGCGACAACAAGCGCGGGGCCAAGGTCGACCCGCGCAGCAAGAAGAAGGTCGCGATCGCGAAGCGGCACCGCCGCTACGTGATGCCGCGCGGCCCGATCGACGGCCAATCACTCGGCGCTCCGTGGGCCGGCGCGCTCCACGATGCCGAGCTGCTCGAGCCGGGCGAGGGCTACTACATCCGCCGGCCGTGGCGCGCGTTCGGGACTGTAACGATGGTCGAGATCCTCGAGCGCGTCGTGACCGATGTCGCCGACCGTTTCTACGACACCCACGCGATCGCGATCGGCGACCTCTCGTCCGAGACCGGGGGCCGCATCTCCGATCACAGCTCGCACCAGTCGGGCCGCGATGTCGACATCGGTCTCATCTTCAAGCAGAAGCCCGCCAACTACCCCGACAGCTTCGTGGTCGGCACTGCCGACAACCTCGACCTCGAGGCGACCTTCGTCCTCGTCGAGGAGCTCGCGAAGACCGCCGGTACGCCGGGCGGCATGCAGGTCATGTTCCTCGACTTCAAGGTCCAGGGCCTGCTCTACAACTGGGCGCTCGAGGCCGGCGAGAACCCGGAGTACCTCGCAAAGCTGTTCCAGTTCCCGCACGGCCGCGGCCAGTGCGCAGGCCTGGTGCGGCACGAGCCGAACCACGCCGATCACATTCACGCGCGCTTCGCCTGCCCACCGGGCGACGGCCACTGCGCCTACTAGCACGGCCGCGACGCTCGCCCCGAGCCGATTGGCCCGCCGGCGGCCAGCGCTCGCGTTATTCGGCTCCCTACGGTATGAGAACCCCATGGGGCTGGCGGAATTCATCGACAAGGATCGAGTCAAGATCGTCGCCGAATGGGAGATTTTCGCCCGCTCGGTGCAACCCACGGCGGGCGCCATGTCCCCCACCGCGCTGCGCGACCACGCCGACCAGATCTTGACGGCAATCGTCGACGACATGAAGTCCCAACAGTCGGCGGCGGAGCAGGCCGAGAAGTCGAAAGGTCGCGGCTCGGCGCAGCGCCTGGGCTACATCGGAGAGCTCCATGCCTCGCTGCGGATCGAGTTTGGTTTCAAGCTTCCGCAGATGATCGCCGAGTATCGCGCGCTGCGTGCGAGCGTGCTGCGGCTGTGGGAGAACAACGGCGGCGACCCCGCGGGCGTCACCCGATTCAACGAATCGATCGATGAGGCACTCACCGAGGCCGTCGACAGCTTCACAGAAACCACAGAACGCTATCGCGAACAGTCGCTCGCCATCCTCGGTCACGATCTCCGGACTCCCCTTGCTGCGATCATCACGGGCTCATCCCTGCTCATGACCAAGCCGGACGTGGACAAGACCGTCCGGATCGCCACGCTCATGTCGAGCAGCGCGAATCGGATGAGCCGGATGATCGAGGATCTGCTCGACCTCACCAGGACTCGGCTGGGCGACCGCATCCCCGTCGATCCCGTGCCCCTCGACCTCGAGCCGCTGTGCCGACAAGTGATCGCAGAACTGGAGACCCATCGGCCTCCCGGCGGTGTGGTGTTCATCGCGGAGGGCGACCTTCACGGTGAGTGGGATGGCGACCGCATCGCCCAGGTGCTCTCGAACTTGGTGTGGAACGCGATCCAGCACGGCGGCAAGACCGATCCGATCACCGTCACGGCAAAGGATGCTGGCTCTTCGGTGGTGGTTACCATTCACAACAGTGGCCGGCCGATCCCCGAGACGGCGCTGACAGCGATCTTCGAGCCATTGGTTCGCCACACCACCGACACGCGAGTCAGCAGCGGGCTCGGCCTCGGGCTCTACATCGCGTCTCAGATCGCCCGCAGTCATGCGGGCAAGCTCGAGGTGACGTCCACCGACGCGGGCGGCACCACGTTCACGTTGCGTCTGCCCCGGATTCCGCCACCACCCCCTGCAGCGGCGCCAAGCACTCACGCCGCCGTGAACACCTGAACGCGGCCGCACCTGCTGTGTCCACGGAGCCGCAACAGCGCGCATGTGACTGAAACCTTGAGGTTTCGGGGCCGGTACTGCAGTTGCAGATATCGGTGGCACTCATGTCGAACGCCGTGCTGGGTGTCGGTCGTAGCTATCTGATTCTCGGTGCCGCCGTCGCGGTTGGTGCATACGCAGTGCATTCGAACGACACGCGGCCGACGGCGACGACGCAAGCATCGATCGCGGACGAGCCGCGGGCTGCGCGCGTCCGCGCGACGGCACAACCGAGCTTGCCGCGCGAGGAACAGGACGATGCGGACGAGAACGAGGCGACCGAGCAGCCCGACGAGGAGATCCGCGGCCACGCAGCGATCGAGAGCTCCGATGAGTTCGCGCTCGTGTTCTCCGTGGGCCCCACGAGCTACCTGCGCCTGTCGGCAGAGCAGCGCGCAACCTCGCGCGGACGCCGGCGGATGCACGTCGAGGACGGTGTGCACTCCGTGATCGCGTCGGTCGCGACGTCTGCACTGCCGCACGCGCTGCAGGTGTGGAGTGGCCGCGATGTCCTCGTCAACGGCACATGTCGCGCTCGCGTCGTCGGTTTCGCCGAAGTGTCGCGCGTCTCCGGACAGCCGCCGGGTTCGGAGGACTACGACTACGCCTCCGAAGACGAGCGTGGGGATGAGCCGCAATGGACCATCGACAACGTGGCCGACGACAACGTCATGCTCGCCGCCGTGCTCGATGGTTGCTCCGGCTCGTGGGCACGCACCGCGGACTACGCGCCAGCCGTCGTGGCGCACGCGGCCGAATCACCCGGGCTCGAGACCGCAGCGATCGCGGACCTGATGGCGAGGGACACTGACGATCCGATCCAGGCGGGATGGGCGCGCGACGGCGGCGAAGGTGACTGGCGCGATGCCGTGGATGTCGACGTCCTCACCTACGAGCATCCGCTCACCGGCGAGCACTGGGTGTTCGCGAGCGCGCATCGCGACGGTGGATGTGGCGATGCCTCCGTCGCGCTGATGGCGGCGTATCGTGCGGGTGCCCACGGCAAGCTGCGCCGGGTCGCCGACCTCGAGTTCGCCGGCGAGAGCATCGCGCACGTGGTCGACCTCGATGGGGACGGACAGCCGGAGCTCGTACTCGGCGACGGCGACCGCGCCGAGCTTGTCGATCTCGCGAACAATCGCCACGACTCGATCGACGTGCCCGAGCACCACTACGGCTGCGGCTGCTAACCGGCCCTGCCGCGCATGATCATGCGGTAGATGAAGAGCAACAGCATCGCGCCGCCGATCGATGCGATGAAGCCCGCCGCCTCGTTCGACGCGTACCAGTTCATCTCGCGACCGATCAGGCCCGCAATCATCGAGCCGGCGATGCCGATGAGAATCGTGATGATGATTCCGCCCGGGTCGCGGCCCGGCATCGCGAGCTTCGCGAGGGCGCCGACGATGAGTCCGATCACGAGCATGTAGATGATGTGCATCGCGACTGCACGATGCGCATTCCATGCCAATGACATCGCCCGTCGAGAACTACCGGCAGGCACGACTCCAGCAGCTAGCGAGTCGCCAGGTCGTCCACATGGGCGAGTTCGCCCATGACTGAGCGGCAGTGCTCTTACGGCTTCGCTGGAAACGCGGCCTTCGTCGGGCCGACATAATAGACGCCGTCATGGGACGGATCCTTCGCGGGACCGAAGGTCCACGGCGTACCGACCTTGTCATCCTTGCTCATCGGATGCTCGCCGCAGGTGGGCTCGTGATCCGGGGTCGCCATGCACGCCCACATGGTGCCACCCTCGGCGGCCACGTCGTGGGTCTTCACCGGTAACTTCGCGTCGACGAGGTGCATCACGAGCGGCGTGGTCTCGTTCCACTTGGTGCGGCGCGAATGGATATTGCCGGACAGGCCGACGATCACACCGCGCTCGTCACGCGCCGCGAGGACCTTGATCGCCATCGCTTGATCGCGATCGGGCTGATTCGTGATGTCGTACGCGATGACGTCGATCCGAGCACCAGCACGCTTGAGCCAGCGCAAGCGATCGAGCAGCTCGAGCATCGCGGTGCTGCTGCGCCCGTCATGCTGCGACCAGAACGGGCCGGCGAGGAGCTTGGCGCGATCACCGGTCTCGAGGAACCGATCGATCGAGGGCTGTTCGGAGTTCCAGATCTCGAGGGCGACCTGTACGTGATGCTCCTGTTGAGCGACCGCGCACGCGACATCGCCGAGGAATGCCGGCGACTCGTTGGTGCCGTGCATCTCGCCGAACCACCAGATGCTGCCGGCCTCCGCGTTGACCGCGACCGGACGCTTGCACTCGATCTTGGCCTTCTGCGGTCGGCGACAGCTCGCCAGCAGCGAGACCGCGACGGAGAGCAACAGCGCGACGCGCATCAGCGAAGCTTGCGCAGGAAGTCGCCCGCCTTCGCCACCACACCATCACCGTAGATCTGCTTGATCATGCCCTTGATACGCTTGACCGCGTCCTTGGGCTGACGGAATGACATCATGTTGATCGGCAGCGACATGACCTGCTCGGCGGTCGACTTGATGCGCGTGAACTCGCGAATGCCCTCGTCGCCGTGGATGCGGCCGAAGCCGGAGTCACCCACGCCACCGAACGGCAGCGACGGGATGCCCGCGAAGGCCGTCACCGAGTTGATCGAGGTCATCCCGGCGCGCAGCTTGGCGGCGATCGAACGGGCGCCCTTGCCGGCGAACACGGTGGAGCCGAGGCCAAACGTGGTGTCATTGGCGAGCCGCACGGCCTCGTCGACATTTGCGACCTTCTGGATCGGGATCACCGGGCCGAAGGTCTCCTCGACCATGATCTTCATCTTGTGGTCGACGTTGGTGAGTACCGTCGGCTGGATGTAGCTACCGCTGATCGCGTCGGGACCACCGGTGTGGACCTTGGCGCCCTTGGCGATCGCGTCGTCGAGGTGGTCCTTGACGATCTTGACCTGCGCCGGCGAGGTCATCGCGCCGAGGTGACCATCGTCACCACCGACCTTGAGCTCGCGCACCTGCTTGATGACCTCGTCGACGAACTTGTCGTGGACGGCGTCGGCGACGTAGATGCGCTCGACGGAGACGCACGCCTGGCCCGCGTTGGTGAGCCCACCGAACACGGCAGCCTCGGCGGCTGCGGCGATGTCGGCATCACCGTCGACGATCATCGGATCCTTGCCACCGAGCTCGAGCAGCACCGGCGTCAGGCGCTCGGCAGCGGCGATCATCACGCGCTTGCCGGTCGGCGCCGAGCCCGTGAACGCGACCTTGTCGACCGCGGACTTCGCGAGCGCGGCACCGGTCGCGCCGGCACCGGTCACGACCTGGAGGACGTCGGCGAGCGCGAACGTGCGCTTGGCAATCTTCTCGATCTCGAGCGCGACGAGCGGCGTGAGCTCGCTCGGCTTCCACACCACCGTGTTGCCCGCGGCGAGCGCGTACGCGATCGAGCCCATCGGGGTGAACAGCGGGTAGTTCCACGGACCGATCACACCGATCACGCCCAGCGGGTGATAGCTGATCGTCGCGCGGAAGTTCGCCAGCATGCCGGCGCTGACTTTCTTGGTCTCCATCGCCTTCTCGGCGCGCGCCGCCGCGTGCTGCAGATGGCCGAGCGCCATCATGACTTCCGTGTACGCCTCGAGCTCGGGCTTACCGTTCTCGCGGTGAAGCACGTCGGCGATCTCGTCGGCGGACGCGGCGATCGCCTTGCGGAACGCGACGAGCTCTTCGTTACGCGCGGCGAACGACCGAGTCGACCAGGTCTGCGATGCGACGCGTGCACGTGCGACTGCGGCATCGACCTCTGCCGCACTCATGATCGGCACGGTGCCGATCACTTCGCCGGTGGCCGGGTTGTAGCTCGAGAGTCGCTCGGGATTCTGGGTCGTCGCCGTCGCCATGGCGCGACCATGCCACGGGGCCCCTGCGCACCCAAGCACCAACGCGCGGGAGCGACTTGTGTGCCGGGCTCAGCTGTTCTGCCAGGCGATGAGCGCGCCCACGCCAAGGCCCGCGAGCATCAGGAGCACGAGGATGAGCCAGCTCTTCCTCGATTTGATCACGTAGTCCTTGTCCGAGAACTGGGTCGGGAGCCGCGTGGCTCCACCGGCTGGCGCATGCTGGTTGTGAGCCTGCAGTGGCGCTTGCTGGCCCCACGACGCCTCGTCGACGAGCGGATACTTGCCGGGGCTGGTGTCCGCGCGCAGCTGCGGCGCCGATCCGAGCCGGCCACTCGGCGGCATCGCCTGCAACGGACCGGTGCTGTTGTGGATCGGCTGGTTGCCGTTCGGCGGCGTGTTGTAACCGACCGGGCGCTGCTGCTGCTGCGCAGGCTGTTGCCGGCCCGATCGGCTGTCGCCCTGCCACTCGGAGGGCTGCGATCCCATGTTGAGCGATGGCACCGGTCCCGACGCACGACCCACGCCCGGGTTCGTGGTCGTGAGTGCGCGGCTGCTGTTCTGCTGGGTGTGATTCTGGTGCTCGGGCGGCAGCTGATACTGCGGCTGCGGCTGCCGATCGTCACGATCGATCAGCGTGGTCTTCTCGTCGTTGTCCACGTCCATCTCGCCGCTCGGCTCGGTGAGCTGCGTGCGATCCCCGCCGCCGCCACCCTCGACCCATGGCTCGCGCTTGTTGCCGAACAGCTGGATCATGAAGCGGCCCATCGCGGTGTTGGATCCGGTGAGCTTCGCGCGGACCGCGAATGCGTCGAGCGCCTCGATCATCTCCTGGCCATTCTGGAACCGCGCGTTGACGTCGTTCGCCATCGCCGTGAGCACGATCGCCTCGAGCTCGCGCGGATAACCGGGCACCGCGACCGACGGCAGGATCACGTCGCCGGCCACGATGCGCTTCATCGTCTCGAAGTCGTCGTTGCCCTTGAACGCCCGGCGCAGCGTGGTGAGCTCGTACAGACAGATGCCAAGCGCGAAGATGTCGCTGCGGCGATCGATCGGCTTGCCCTTGCACTGCTCGGGCGACATATAGCCGTACTTGCCCTTGATGGTGCCGCCGACGGTCTTGGTCGCGCGCTCTTCGGCCTTCGCGATACCGAAGTCGAGGACCTTGACGCTGCCGTCGTATCCGACCATCACGTTGGCCGGCGACACGTCGCGATGGACGATGTTGAGCGGCGCGCCGTTCTTGCCGCGGCGCTCGTGGGCGTGGTGCAGACCGGCGGCCGCGCCGCTGACGATCATCACCGCGAGCTCGAGCGGAATCGTCCAGCCTCGACGCAGCGTGGTCTCGAGGATCGCGCGGGCGTTCTCGCCGTGCACGTACTCCATCGCCATGAAGTAGGCGCCGTCGGCCTGATCGACCTCGTAGACCTGCGCGATGTTCTGGTGGTTCAACGTCGCGGCGAGCTTCGCCTCGTCGAGGAACATCGTGACGAAGCGCTGGTCTTGCGCACGCTCGCGCAGAATCGTCTTGAGGACGACATGGCGTTCGAAGGCTCCCAGCCCGGACTGGCGCGCTAGATAGATCTGCGCCATGCCACCGGTCGCCAAGTGCGTGAGCACCTCGTACCGGCCCACCCGTGCAGGGATGCCTGGAGATGGCTCCGGCGGCACACGTGAATGATCAGATGGTTAGCTCAGTGTGTCAAGCAACGGTCGGCGATCTCCGGCGCGCCGACCAATCACCGGGCACCTACATGAGCATCCGGGCGACCCCGAGGACCTTGTCGACCTCGTCCGCGGTCATCACAGCGGACCCGCGGACCGTACCGCCGTCCCGGTCGACCTGGATCGAATCAGCGAAATCCTTGCCTACGAAGGCCTCGAGCCGGTCTTTGGTGTCGGCGGCGGCGGCCTTGGTCAGCGCAGCCTCGGCGGATGCAGCGGTCGCGTCATCTCCGAACACGGCTCGGAGCTCGAACGTGAGATGGCTCGTCATGCCCAGCGAGATGGTCGCAACCTGCGGGGCGGCGCCAAACTGCTTCGCTAAGTCCTTGGCGACCTGACCCGCGGGTGCGGCGGCGACAACGATCGTGGGTGCGCCAGCGGCCCCCGCCAGCCACGTCCGGACCCGCGCCGGACCCTTCGCGCGCTTCTTGTCGGCGGCGCGATCGATCACCTGCCCCATCGTGCCGATGGTCGCGATCACCAGGCGCTTGTCGATCAACGCGACGTCGCCCTCGGCCGTCGTCCAGAACGTGACCGCGCCATGCGTGCCGCTCGCGGTGCTTCGCTTCTTTGCATCGGCGAGCAGCGCATCGACCTTGCCCTCGACCACGATCACCGTGTCGTCCGAGCTCATGCGACCCACGATCACGGTATCGATCTGCGCGAGCTTCACGGTCCCCAGCAGCGGCAACTTGTCGCTCGCGAGCTCGAACCCCTTCCGGAACACGGGCGACTTGCGGCCCTTCGCGACGTCGACGATCACGACCGCGTCGGTCTTGTCGGCGAGGTACTTGAGCGACGCTGTTCCGCGGCCCGCTTCAGCACGCGGCGCGATCACGGCGGCAGCGATCAGGACGGCGGCGATGGCGTGAGCTCGCATGGGCGTAGTGTCAATCAGACGCGGGCACGCGGGCTGGCATTCATCGCGCGATCTGTCGATACTTGCGGGCGGTGGGGAACTGGCAGATCGCTCTATCGGGCGCGATTCCGGCGCTCGTCGCGATGTGGCTCGTCGACCGCCTCGATCGCAAGCGACCCGAGCCCGCCCGCACGCGCCGCCTCGTGGCATTCGTCGGCATGCTGTCGGTGTTCCCCGCGATCATCCTCGAGAGCATCGCGACCGAGACGCTCGGCGAACAGGTCCACCCGCGCATGACCTACCAGGGCGCGAGCTTCCACGCGTTCTTCGTCGCCGCTGGCATCGAGGAGATGTGCAAGATCGGCGTCGTCTACTGGGTCGTGTGGCGGCGCCCCGAGTTCGACGAGCGCATGGACGGCATCGTGTATGCGAGCCGCGCCGGCCTCGGCTTCGCGCTCATCGAGAATGTCCTCTATCTACTCCAGCAGGACACGCTCGGCGGCCAGCTGCAGACCTGGATTCTGCGCGCGGTGCTCGCGGTTCCTGGTCACGCGATGTGGACCGGCATGATCGGCGCGATGGCGGCGCGTCGTCGCTTCGACGGCAAGGGGCTCGGGCTCATCGGCGGCTACCTGCTCGCGGTCGCGTTCCACGGGTCCTACGATCTGTGTGCGTTCCTCCAGGCGCCACTCACGTTCGAGGGCCACAAGAACCTGACCTTGTTGCTCATGCCCGCGCTCCTCGGCCTCACGATCGCCGCGTTCTTCGTGCTTCGCGCGCAGGCACGCATGGCGCTGCGCCTCGATGATGCCGACGCCGCACTCAACGCAGCGCATGCAGCTGCCGCGCGCGCTCCGATCAGCCCCGCGTAACCTACGGCCGCGCGGGTTCGGGCATGCGCAGCGTGAACACCGCGGCCGCGATGCCGAGAACAATCGCGCCACCGAACAAGAACACGCCGATGCCTAGCGACTGCGCGCCATTGAGACCCGCGCTCGGGAACGACAGGCCGAAGTACGTGCCACCGACAGCAGCCGTGAGAATCGCGACGATCGACGCGCGCGCCATCAGTCGCGGGATGCGCTTTGCCGCGAGCCCACCGGCGAGCACGACGAGGATGAACATCGCGATGTAGCCGCCCGCTCGTGCGGCGACGCCAGCGCGCATCCAGAGATCTGTGCCACCGAGCCAACCGAGACCGGATTCACGGCACTCCCCACCGAGGCAGTGGCGCGATCCAAACGGTCCGATCGTGACCTCCCCGGCCGACCACCATGACGACTGCACCGCCAGCGCGAATGCACTCGCGGCTGCGAGGGCGAGCATGAGCGGTAACACCCGAGATCTCATGAAGGGTGCGCATCTTGAATTTCGACCGTTTGAACTGCAACCGATTTCTGGCACGTCCTGACATTCGGACGAAAACCCAAATGCCTACATTGACCTGCCGGGGGTCAGCGACGACAAAGGAACCCGCCGGGTCCCATGCGTCAAGCCTTCCTTCTCATCGCCCTCGCAGCCTCGCTGGTTCCCGCCGTTGCGGCAGCGACGCCGATGCCGATGCCGGTCCAGGTGCAGCTCTCGGTGCGTGCGCTGATCGAGAACATGGAGACGCTCGCGCCTGCGATCCCTGACGTCTCGGTCCTCACAACCGAGCCGGTCGCGCGCAGCGAGAGCTCTGGCTATGGCTGGCGCGAGCATCCGATCCGGAAGCGTCAGAAGTTTCACCACGGCACCGACTACCGCGGCAAGCGGGGCACGCCGATCCTCGCCGCCGGTTCGGGCACGGTGACGTTCGCCGGCCGCCGTGGCGGTTACGGCAACGTGATCTTCATCGATCACGGCAACGGCGTGCTCACGCGCTACGCGCACCTGCGCCGCATCGAGATCAAGAAGGGCGCGACGGTCGCCGCCGGCGCGCGCATCGGCCAGCTCGGCTCGACGGGTCACGTGACCGGTGCACACCTTCACTTCGAGGTTCGCCTCGAGGGTCGCTCCGTCGATCCGAACACCGCGCTCGTGGTTGCCGAGCTGCTGCGCGAGGCCCCGGCTGTCGGCCACCTCGCGTCTTACGCCCTCGTCCCCGAGTTGCAGTCGAACGCGCGTGACATGCAGGATTCCAAGAACCAGCGCGCCCTCCGCCGCGCGCTTGGCCAAGATCGTCCCGAGCGCAAGCACGCGCCCAAGCGCAGCCGCACCCTCTGGTAACTAGGGTCCGACCCCTATTCATGCGCATCACGTGCAGTGCTGCCTCGTAGTGGTGCAGGTGTGCGTCGCGAGCTAGGCTGCGGCACGTGGCTGCGCCCGAAGTCCTAGCCCGCCGCTACGTGGCGTGGCTGTCGCGAACCGCGGTCGCGATCCTGCTCGGAAGCTCCCTCCTGCTCGCGGGCGCGCTCTACCTGATCGTGTTCGAGCTGCCGCTCCGCGCGGATTTCTCGTACCTGCTGCCGCAAGACGTCGCGGCGGTCCGCGACCTGCGCCGCCTGGAGGCCCGGGTGAAATCGAGCGAGACGGTGCTCGTGATCATCGAGTCGCCATCCGCCGAGACCACCGCGCGCGCCACGGGCGAGTTGCACGCGGGACTCACCGCGCTGAAGTCGCCCCTGATCGGTCGCGTCGCGGGTGACGAGGCCGAGACCCGCGCGTTCCTCAAGGCGCGCCGCCATCTGTTCGTTCCCGTGCCCGACCTCGAGCAAGCGCGCGATGCGCTGCAGCGCCGGATCGATCAGGCCAAGCTCCAGGCGAACCCGCTCTACATCGATCTGGGCGACGACGACGACGCGAAGGCTGCCTCCGCCGCCGACGAGAAGCGGATGCGCGAGCTCAACGCGAAGCGCCGCGAGGCCGAGGGCCGGCTCGACCGCCCCACCAACCTGTCGCCGGACGGAAAGGTAGCCAAACTCGAGGTCGCGACCACGTTCCGCGGCACCGACGCGAAGCTCGGCGAGCAGCTGATCGATCGCATGTCGAGCGTTCGCGCCACGGTGCTCGCGAACCACCCGGGCGTGACGATCGGCTTCACCGGTAGCGTGGTCACCGGGCTCGCCGAGCATCGCGCGATCGCCAAGGGCATCCTGCTGTCGAGTCTGGTCACGGTGACCCTCGTCGCGCTGGTGCTCGCACTCTACTTCCGTAGCGCGACGCTCCTCGTGCTCCTCGTCGGCACGATCGCGATCGCGACCGCCTGCTCGTTCGGTGCCGCGGCGCTGACCGTCGGCCACCTCAATGCAGCGACCGCGTTCCTGGGCGCGATCATCGCCGGCAACGGCATCAACTACGGCATCCTCGTGATCGCGCGCTACCTCGAGGAGCGCCGGCGACACGATGTCGACGACGCGATCGCACGCGCCATCGTCGGCACGCTGCGTCCGACGGCGATCGCATCGCTCGGCGCGGCGATCGCGTATGGCTCGCTCGCGGCAACGAGCTTCCGGGGCTTTGCCGACTTCGCCGTGATCGGCGCGATCGGCATGCTCGTGTGCTGGGTCGCGACATACACGCTGCTGCCCACGCTGATGCTGCGGTTCGGCCGCAACACGCACATCTTCTACGGCAATCCGGTCGTTGGCAGCACGCTCGTACGGTTGTTTGGCTTCCGCCGTTCACATGTGGTCGTCGCGGCGGCTGCGCTTCTGTTCGTCGCCGCGGGCGCGATCGTCGTGCGCTACATCGCGCGCGATCCGTTCGAGTACAACATCAAGAATCTGCGGTCGCTCGGCAATGACGCGGTCGCGGCGCGCTACTGGATGGCACAGTCCGACAAGCATTTCGGGCGCGGCCTCTCCGGCCGCACGTACATCGCCGCCGAGCGCCTCGAGCAGGTGCCGCAGATCACCGACGCGCTCGCGAAGGATCCGGCGATCGGTGTGATCGAGTCGGTGCTCACGTTCGTGCCGGCCGAGCAGGACCGCAAGCTGGCGCTGCTGGGCGAGCTGCGCACGATGCTCGACGAGGCGATCGAAGATCTCCCCGAGGAGGAGCGCGCCGATCTCGCCGAGCTGCGGCCACCCGATGGTCTCCAGGCTTTCACCGCCACCGATCTCCCGGCCGGGCTGCGCGACCGGCTCACCGAGAAGGACGGCCGGATTGGCTACCTGATCGCGATCCGCCCCGCGCTCGATCTCGACGAGTGGAACGGCAAGGACCTCATCCGGTTCGCAGCCGCGGTGCGCGAGCTTCACCTGCCCAGCGGCGAGACCGTGACGACCTCCGGTACGAGCGTGATCTTCGCGGACATCATCACGGCCATCGCGACCGACGGCACGCTCGTGACGCTGGTCGCGCTCGGGGGACTCACGATCATGGTCGTGCTGCTCGTCGGCCGCAATCGCCGCGCGATCGCGGTGATGGCGAGCACGACGGGCGGTTCGCTGTTGATGATCGCGGTGTGCGCGTTGCTCGACATCAAGGTCAACTTCCTCGACTTCATCGCGCTGCCGATCACCCTCGGCCTCGGCATCGACTACGCGATCAACGTCGCGCACCGTCACGACCACGAGGAGATCCCCGACCCGATCCACACGCTACGCACGAGCGGCTCGGCGGTGTTTCTGTGCTCGCTGACCACCGTGATTGGCTACGGCTCGCTGCTCGTGAGCGCGAACCTCGCGATCCGGGGCTTTGGCACCGCGGCGTTGATCGGCGAGATCACGACGGTACTGTGCGCGCTGATCCTGGTCCCTGCCATGCTCGCCGTGCGCCGGCGACGCTAAAGCGTTACCAGTCTTCGCCGTCGCTCTGGATGTACTTCTCGATGACGAGCGCCATCCGCGTCGCGAGCTTCACCGATCGATCCGATAGCTCGTGCTGGTTCGCGTCATTGACCACACCGCTCGCGACGAACGCGGAAAAGATCCGCGACGCCGTGTGCAGTACTGCGGTCTCGCTCGGCTCGAGCGCCAGATACGCCGACGCCTGGCGCCGCCCCCCGCCGCTGCCGCTGGTCTCCACCTGCGCGCTCGGCCCCGGATCGAGCTCGAGCTTCTGCGGCGTCAACGCGGCTCCACACGTCCCGCATACGTCGCCGACCGCGAGCGAGTTGCACTTCGGACACGTGGGCAGCATCGCTACTGGCGCTTTCCGTCGGGCGACCAGCGATAGAAGCCCTCGCCCGACTTCTTACCGAGCTTGCCCGCGGCCACCTTGTCGCGCAGCACCTGCGGCGGCGTGAAGCTCGGACCGATCGCCGTGGTCAGGTACTCGGCGATGCCGAGCCGCACGTCGAGGCCGACCAGATCCGTGAGCTCGAGCGGCCCCATCGGGTGGCCGTAGCCGAGCTTCATCGCGGTATCGATGTCGGACGCCGACGCCACTCCTTGCTCGAACATGCGCATCGCCTCGAGCCCGATCACGAGGCCGAGCCGGCTCGACGCGAAGCCCGGGCTGTCGGTCACCGTGATCGGCGTCTTGCCCAGCTTCTCGACAATCGCGACCGCGAGCGCGACCGCTGCCTCGCTCGCACCGGGATGGCGCACGATCTCGACGAGCTTCATCACATGCACCGGGTTGAAGAAGTGCATGCCGACCAGCCGGCTACCGTCGCGCACGGACGCCGCGATCTGCGCGATCGGCAGCGACGACGTGTTCGTCGCGAGCAGCGCATGAGCCGGTGCCGCCGCGTCGACGATGCCGAAGATCTCCCGCTTGAGCTCGATGCGCTCGGGCACCGCCTCGATCACACAGTCCACATCGCGACAGGCCGCAGCGAGGTCATCACTTGCCGACAGCCGGCCGAGCGCTGCGTCGCGATCGGCGGTGGTGACCTTGCCGAGCTCGACGCCCTTGGCCAGGTTCTTCGCGACCTTATCGATGCCTGCCTGGGCGCCACCTGCGAGCGCGTCGTACACGCGGACGGTGGCCCCCATGACCGCGGCGACGTGGGCGATGCCGTGGCCCATCGTGCCGGCGCCGATCACGGCGATGGTTCGAACTTGCTCGAGGGTGGGAAGTGTCACGGGCGCGAACGTACGACAAACCAGGTAAACTACGCACGTGCGGGTTCAGAGCATCTTGCTGGCCGGGGTCGTGGCCGGTACCGGCTGCGACTTCGCGCCCGGCATGTTCGCGACCACGCCCGATGCGGTCGAGGTCGTCAACGACGCCGATCGTGTGTTCCTCGACGCACGCCCCGACACGCCGCCGGACGCGAGCTGCTATGGCAGTGGCCTGCTCGTGTTCTGCTATGCGATCGGCCAGGAGCCCAGCGGTACGTATCAGCCGACGGCCAACGTCAATACCGACGCGCCGGGCAGCTGCGATCGCACAGTGATCCAGGGCAACGGTCCGGTGCTGTGCGTGAAGACCGTCGATTCAGTCACGATTACCGCCGACATCCGGTTCTCCGGCTCGCGCCCGATGGTGCTGCTTGGAGCGAGCTCGGTCACGATCGCCGCCCAAGCCCAGCTCGATCTGTCCGAAGGCGCGGGCGCGAACACCGGCACATGTAGCGGCCCCGGCGACGGCAGGGATAATGTCGGCAACGGCGCGAACGAAGGTGCGAGCGGAGCCGGGGGCGGTGGCTTTGGCAGTTCCGGCGGAGCCGGCGGCGCTGGCGTCGGCCGCACCGGCGGCAACGCAGGACAAACCGTCCCCGCCGACTACGTGCGCGGTGGCTGCCGCGGTGGCAACGGCGGGCGCAGCAGCGCCGGTGCAGGTGGTACCGGCGGCAATGGCGGCGGCAGCGTGTATCTGATCTCCGGCGGCATGATCATGATCGCAGGTGAGATCAACGCCAGCGGCGGAGGCGGCAACGGCGGGCGGAACAAGGCCGGCGGCGGCGGCGGTGGCTCGGGCGGAATGATCGTCCTCGATGCGCCGACCGTCACGGTCTCCGGCACCCTGTTCGCGAACGGCGGTGGTGGCGGCGAAGGCGGCGGCGGCGGCAACCCCGGCGCGGACGGCGAGGATCCCGGCGATTGGGACGAGATCCCCGACGGAGGCGAAGGCAACGGCAACGGCGGCAACGGCGGCGACGGCGCGTATGAGGACACCGCGGCCAAGCCCGGCAACGACGTCGGCAACGGTGGCGGCGGTGGCGGTGGCGGCCACGGGCGCATTCTCGTGCTCGCTCGCTCGAACACGCTGTCCAGCAAGATCTCGCCGTCACCTGTGATCACCACGATCCCGTAGCTGTTGTACCGTTCACACGTGCAGACCGTCGTCGACGTCGATCGACTCCAGCGCGAGCTTGAGGCGATCTTCGGTTCACGTCGCGTGTCGATGCGCGCGGTCGACCTGGACACCTACTCGCGCGACATGTGGCCGCGCATGCTGATCGCGTATCGCGATGGCATTCAGCCCCCGCATCGCCCACACGCCGTGGTGTGGCCCGAGCACGTGCGCGAGGTCGTGGCGGTCGTGAAGCTCGCACGCCAGATGCGCGTGCCGATCATCCCGTACGGCGGTGGCTCGGGCGTCTGCGGCGGCGCGGTCCCCCTGTTCGGCGGCATCACGATCGACACCAAGCGCATGCAGGCGCTGCGCTCCGTCGCGTCCGACGAGCTCGTGTGCGACGTCGAGGCCGGACTATCAGGTGAGCGCTTCGAGCGCGAGCTCGCGCGGCGCGGCTACACGTTCGGTCATTTCCCGTCGTCGATCTACTGCTCGACCGTGGGCGGCTGGCTCGCCACACGCGCGGCGGGTCAACTGTCCACGAAGTACGGCAAGGTCGAGGATCGGGTCGCCGGGCTCACGCTCGTCACCGGTCGTGCCGAGATCATCGAGACCGATGGTCCCAATCGCGCGCTGCGTGGTCCCAACTGGTCGCAGCTGATCGTCGGCAGCGAGGGCACGCTCGGCATCATCACGTCGGCGCGCCTGCGCGTATCGCCAGCGCCACAGCTGAAAGTCTTCCGCGGCTTCGAGGTCGAGGACGTCAACGCGGGTGTCCTCGCGATCCGCCGCGTGCTGCAGAAGGGCCTGCGCCCGGCGGTGATCCGGCTCTACGACGAGCTCGACACGCTGATCAACTCGTTCGGTCACCACGGCGAGGAGACCGAGCAGGAGGTCCGCGGCCCGATCCCGCCGATCGAGACCGGCGCCCTGCCCGCGTATCCCGCACCGAAGCCACCCGACGACGACGGCATGATCGATCGCCTGCTCAAGCTCGCGCGCGGCAAAGGCCTGCGCCAGAACGCGATGAAGGCGGCGCTGGGTCGCAGCGAGCTCGTCAATCGCGTGTTCGGCACCGTCGCCGAGAAGATCGCGCGCCGCGGCTGCCGCCTGATCGTCGGGCTCGAAGGCGCTCGCATCCGCACCGAGGTCGAAGCCGCGAACACCTTCGCCGAGCTCGAGGCGTGCGGTGCGCGCGACAAGGGCGAAGATCCGGGCTGGGCCTGGCTCAAGCATCGCTACGCGGTGAGCTATCGGATGTCGCCGGTGTTCCGTGACGGCGCGTTCGTCGACACGATGGAGGTCGCCGCGAGCTGGGCGCGGCTGATGGATCTCTATCACTCGGTCCGCACCGCGATCGGTCAGCACGCCGTGGTGATGGCGCACTTCTCCCACGCCTACGCCGACGGCTGCTCGATCTACTTCACGTTCGCCGGGCACGCGCCCGACGCGGCGAGTGCATCGCGCGTGTACGACGCGATCTGGCGCGACGGCCTCGAGGCCACCACGCGCGTCGGCGGCACGATCAGCCATCACCATGGCGTGGGCCTGCTCAAGGCGCCGTACATGGCGGGCGAGCATCGCGAGGGCATGGCGATCTTCGAGGCGATCAAGACCTCGCTCGATCCCGACGGCGTGTTCAATCCCGGCAAGATGGGCCTGCGTACGAGGCAGCGATGAGTACGTCGCCCCTCGAATCTCTGCTCGTCGCAGCAGTCGGTGCAGAGCATGTCGAGCACGTGCCCGAGCTCGGCGAACCCGCCTGCTATCGCGTGGTGCCCGGCTCGGCCGCCGAGATCGCCGAGGTCATTCGCGGCGCGGGGTTGCTCGGTGCGGCGATCCATCCGGTCGGTGCAGGCGGCCGGCCGACGAAGGTCGCGAAGGATCCCAAGGGCGAGCGCGCACGCGTGTTCATCGCGACCTCGCGCCTCGATCAGATCCTCGAGCTCGACGAGCATTCGCTGCTCGTTCACGCGCAAGCCGGGCTCACCGGTCTCGCTCTCGAGCGTGTGCTCGCACCGCGCGGCCTGTCGATCGGCGACTACCCGCCCGTCGTCCTCACCTCATCGCTCGGCGGCATCCTCGCGGTACGCACACCGGGCAAATCCAGCGCGCGGCACGGCTTCTTCGAGGACGCCGTCGTCGGTGTCTCGGCCGTGCTCGCCGATGGTCGCACCGTGCACACGCGTGTCGCGCCCCGCCGCGCGACCGGTCCCGATTTCCAGCGCGCGCTGTGCGGCAGCGAAGGCACGATCGGCTTCATCACCTCGGCCGTGCTGCGCATCCACACCAAGTCCGAAGCGCGCCTGGTCGCCGCGTATCTGTTGCCAACGTTCGAGGCAGCCGTCTCTGCCGTGCTGTTCGCGCTGCGCGAGGAGGCCGCGCCGTCGGGCCTGCGCATCTACGATGCCGCCGAGGCTGCCCGGCACTTCAACGGCCTCACGCTGCCGGCGCATCACACGCTGCTGTGCGCGGCGACCGCGGGCCCGACCGATCTCGCGGCGTGCGATCGCGATCTGTTCACGAGCGCGGTCAACGCCGAGGGCGGCATCACCACGGATCACTCGCTCGCAGATCTGTGGTGGCGCCGGCTGCACGCCGGCGAGCCGACGCCGGGACCGGCGCCGACGCTGCAGGTGATGGCCACGCCGAGCAAGCTGCGCCCGGTCTACCGCGCGGTGCTCGCCGAAACAGCGCGCCTCGGCGCCACGGTTCGCACGCACGTGTCGCGCTTCGATGCCGATGGCGGCGTGATGTTCTTCACCGTCGAACGCGACGGCGCGACCCTCGACGACTCCACGAATGCCGCGATCGCAAAGGCCGCCGAGGCCGCCGGCGGCTGGCTGCTCGGTGCGCGCGCGCACAAGCTCGATATCTACCTGCGCTCGCTGCGTGAGACGCTCGACCCGAACCAGATCATGAACCCCGGCACGCTCAGCTGAGCGGCGGAATCTGCAGTCCCGATCGGCGGAATCCGCGCAACCGGGCGGTAGGAACCTGACTGGAAGCCCGCGTCATCCGGTACTTACGGGTGATATCGCGCTGGCGCGCCCCCTGCACATTCATCCGCTGCCATGGTTCGCATCCTCCTGCTCGGCGTCTTGTTTTCGTGTGCCACCGAGCACGAGGGGCTGATGACCGATCCGGTCCTGCCGCCCGACATGTTGGTGCCGACGCCGCTGGTGGAAGACGTCCGCTGCGCCGGGGTACCGGATGCCGGTGCCGCCGCGGGCTGGCGCCACACCACGAGCCGCTTCCTCGCCGAGGTCGGCGACCCGCGCCACCGAGGCATGGACCTGATCGCGACCACGTCTGACGAGGCACACACGATCACCGGCAAGCTCACGTACAGCACGCTCGAGAAGGATCTCGAGGATGAAGACGTCGAGCTGTTCGCGTGTATCGACGCGCGCTGGCAGCCGCTCGGTGACGCGCGCACCAACAGTGACGGCCGCTTCGCGCTGACCTTGACCGGTGACGAACGCCTGCCCGCCGGCATGCGTGACCTCTACGTGTCGGTGCGTGGCGATCGCAGCGGCACGGAATTCATTGGCTTCGTCGCGCCGAAGGGCTCGCCGATCGTGGTGTCCGACGTCGACGGTACGCTCACCGGATCCGAGAACGCATATCCGATGTCGCTCGCGCTTGGCACCGACGTGCCCGCGCACCCGACCGCCCCCGAGACGCTGCGGTCAGCGGCGATGCATGGCGTCAGCGTCGTCTACCTCAGCGCGCGCGGCGACCGCTTCACCAGGGACACGCACGACTGGCTCGCTGCGAAGGGCTTCCCGCGCGGTCCGGTGCGCCTGCCGACCTCGATCATCACAATTCCCGGCGAGGACACGATCGACTTCAAATCGAGCGCGCTCGCCAGCCTTGCAGGGTTTGATCTGATCGCCGGCTTCGGCAATCGCGGCACCGACATCGCCGCATACATCGAGGCCGGCCTCACGCCCGAGCGCATCTTCATCAAGCTCCCCGAGTTCACCGACGAGGTGGCCGGCGAGCTGATGGCAGGCAACGCGACGGGCTTCGACCTCTATGATCGCGTTCGCACCGACAACCTGCCCGCGCTGATGCCTACGCCATGAAGCTCCATTCTTCGGTGCCATCGGCGGCCTCATCGGCCTCGCCGTCGGCGCTGCACCGGGCAGCCGCTTGGTCTACGAATTCTAGGGCACGCAGCGCGCGAGCAGGATGCTGATGGTGTCGCCGAGCGGGTCGGTTGTGACGAAGTCGAGTCGCCCATCGGAATCGAGATCCGCGATCGCGCTGCCGGCCGCCCCACGGCCCGCGACGTACGCGCGGTGCTGCGAGAACGTGCCGCCGCCGGTGTTCAGCAGCAGGCCGAGCGAGTGCCCGCGCGTCGCCGGTATCGACGTCGACCCGAACGCGGTGACCGCGATGTCGAGGTCGCCATCACCATCGATGTCGGCGAGCCCGGCCCAGAACGGGCGCGCACCGACGGAGTAGCTGGTGTGCGGCGCGAACGTGCCGTTGCCGTTGCCCATCAGCACGCTGACCGAGCCGCCGGTCGAGTTCGCGGTCACCAGGTCCTGCTTGCCATCGGCGTTGACATCACCGAACACGACGTAGACGGGGTGCATGCCGGTCGAGAACGTTGCGGCCGAGCCAAACGTCCCGTCGCCATTGCCGAGATAGATATCGATCGCGGTGCCGATGCTGCGCGGGATCGCGAGGTCACGCCGGCCGTCACCATTTGTATCGCCGATCGCGAACCGATGCGGTGCCAGCGCCACAGGCGTCTGCGCGGCGAACGCGCCGGTGCCGTCGTTGAGGTACACGCCGTAGCTGTTATCCACGTTGTTGGTGACGACGAGGTCGAGCGAGCCGTCGCCGTTCAGATCGTTCGCGACCAGCCCGATCAGGTTGCCGGCGGCGGTGTAAGACGTCGGCGGCGCGAATCCTCCGCCGCCATCACCGAGCAGGACGGAGAGCGACTTCGCGGTCGCAGATGTGACGGCGAGGTCGGCCTTGCCGTCCTTGTTGAAGTCGCCGGTGGCGATCGTCGTCGGATTGGCGTCCACGTCGATCGTGACCGTGGGTGTGAACCGACCGCCGCCCTCGCCGCGAAACAGATTGATCGTGGACGACGTGTAGCTCACCACCGCGAGGTCGAGCACGGCGTCGGCATCGAGCCCCACTACGACCACGCTCACGGGATAGCTACCCGTCGCGTAACGAAGCGGCGCCGCGAACGTGCCGTCACCGCGATTGAGCAGTCCGCTCAGTGTCCCCGAGCCCTCGTTGCTGGTGAGCACATCGCTCTTACCGTCACCGTCGAGATCGCCCACGGCCATGCCGTAGGGGACGCTACCGGTCGAGTACTGCGCATCCGCGTAATCGACGCTGCTGGTGAGGACACTGATGGTGTCGTTGCCGGCGTTGCTGGTGACGATGTCCGGCTGCGTATCGCCGTCGAGAGTAGCGGTCGCGACCGCGTAGGGTATCGGGCCGGTGGTGCGGACCACCTGCGTCGCGAACGTCCCCGTGCCAGTGCCGGCGAGGATGCTGTCCGAGCCGTCCCCCGCGTTCGCGACGATCGCATCGATCACGCCATCATTCGTCACATCGGCCGTCGTGACCGAGACCGGCGTGACCCCGACCGCGTACGGGACGCCCGTGTTGAACGTGCCGTCGCCGACGCCGAGCAGAACCATCGCCTGCGCGCTTCCTGAACACACGGCGATGATGTCCAGCTTGGTATCGCCGTTGAAATCTGCGAGCGCGGTGGAGTGCACCACAGGACACGCCGTCGGTGTGGAGACCGTCGCGAAGCCGCCGGCTCCATCGCCCGCGAGCACGGACAGCGTGCCGGAGCCGTAGTTCGTGACCACGAGGTCGCGCGTGGAGTTCCCGTCGACGTCGCCGATCGAGAGCGCGAGTGGCGTCGCGCCCACCGGAAACGTGGTCGGCGCAGCGAGCTCGCCTGTACCGGTGTTGAGATAGAGCCCGATCGTGTTGGCGCCTTGGTTCACCACCACGACGTCGGGATTGCTGTCGCCGTTGAAGTTCGCGATCCCCACCACACGTGGGGCCAAGCCGGTCGGAACCGGGCGCTGCTGCTGGAACGTGCCGTCGCCGTTCCCGGAGATCACGCTGATCGTGTTGCTGTTGAGGTTCGGAACAACGGCGTCGAGCTTGCCATCGCCGTCGAGGTCACCGACTGCGACCAGGAACGGTGCGGCCTCGGTATCGGTGACCGGCAGGCCCGGATAACCGAAGCGCAGGCAGGAGGCGTCGCTCGTCGCGTCCGTGCCGGCGTCACTGCGTGCGGGAACGGTCACGGTCGACAGCCCGAACAGGGAATCGCACGCCGTGAGCAGCGATAGAACACAGATACAGCTCAGGCGCACGACGATCGAAGTGTAGCCCCGGCGACGTGCTGTCGATACACTGCCGTGATGCGGGTCGCGCTCGCGATTCTGGGCTGTGCCGGCTGCCAGCAGGTCTTCGGCCTCGAGGCACCGACGCGCCCGGCCGATGCGCGCCTCGCGGACACAGAGCTGGCGGACGGCCACGACGCCCCCGTTTGCTACGGCGCCGGCGCTTTCGCGTTCTGCATCCCAGCGCCGACGAGGACCCTGTTGTTCCTCGCAACCGGCGAGGTGTTCGACACGACCGCGCACATGGAGTGCGCGACCGTTCCCGCCGACTGGATCACGGCGGGACAGCCCGATGCGTGCTTCGTGCTCGCCAGGACGATGACGGTGTCCGCCGACTTCGTGGTCAGGGGCACGCGTCCACTGGTGCTGCTCGGCAGCGATTCGGTCACGATCGGCGCGACGATCGATGTAGCGAGCCATCGCGGCGTGAAGTCTGGCCCCGGCGCGCCATCCACTTCATGCGCAGCCGGCGCGCAGCCGCAATCAGGCAATACCGGCAGCGGAGGCGGCGCCGGCGGTTCGTTCACGACCACGGGCGGCAGCGGCGGGGCTGGCAACGGAGGTGCGCGCACGGCAGGCATCTCCGGCGCTCCGTCCCAGCCGACACGGCTGCGCGCCGGGTGCACCGGCCAGACGGGCGGGAACACCGAGCTGGGCAACCCGGGCGGGAACCCAGGCGTCGGCGGCGGTGCGATCTACATCGTCGCCGGCACGTCGATCACACTGCAGAGCGGAACCATCAACGCGTCGGGTGGCGGTGCCAGCGCTTCGGGTCGCGGCGGTGGCGGTGGCGGCGGCGGCTCGGGCGGCATGATCGTGCTGTACGCACCGACGTTCACCGTGAGCGGAACCAGTATCCTCGTCGCCAACGGCGGCGGTGGTTCGGGTGGCGGCGGCGACATGGCAGGCGAGCTCAGCTCTCCGGGCGGCGAGACCGATCCCGCGAGCCCGCTCGCCCCAGCTGTGGGTGGCAACGGCGGCGCCGCGATGGCCGGCGACGGTGGCGATGGCTTCGCGCTCGGCTCCACCACGGCAAACGGGGGCGGCGGTAACGCAGGATTCGGCGGCGGCGGCGGCGGCGGTGGCGCCGGATTCATCCGCGCGAACATGCCGGTGCTCAACGCGACCACGTCGCCGAACGTGACCGTGCTCTAGCTAGCTAGAGCGGCTCGGACTTCGACATGTCCGCGACGAGCTTGCGCATGAACAGCTCGATGTTGCGCCGGAGCGCCGGGTCTTCACACACCGGCAGCGCGCGACGCCAGGTCTCGACCGCGCGCGCGTGCAGGCCCTGACGGAAGTAGAGATAGGCGAGCCGCGTGAGCGCGGGGAAGTACTGCGGCTGCAGCTCGATCACGACCTCGTACTCGTCGACCGCCTCGGCCCAGCGCGATGCGCGCTGCAGCATGTTGGCGAGCATGAAGTGAAGCTTCGGGCTCGACGGATCCGCGACCAGCGCACCGCGCAGCTTCGCGATCGCACCCTCGATGTCACCGTTGTGATAGCGGCCGAGCGCCTCCGCGAGCACGCCTTCGTGGTCGCGCTGCTCTTCGGGCGACAGCTCCTTGAGCATGCGGTGCAGGCGACGCGTGTCGATCGGCTTCTCGATGTAGCCGTCGGCCGCGTGCCGCTGCAGCACCTCGTCGGGAACCTGACCTGAATCGACGACCGATACCGTGATCACGACACGCGTCTTCGCGAGCCGCCGGCTGCGCTTGATCGCGCGACACAGCTGGAGGCCATCGATCTGGCCGGCTGCGACATCGGCGAACACGAGATCGAACGGCAGCTGCGCGAGGAGCTCGACCGCTTGCGCGCCATTCGAGGCAGCCTGGCATTGCCAGCCGAGCTTCTCGAGCTCGGACACGAGCTGGATGCGTCCCGGCGGATCCGGATCGACGACGAGCGCGCGGTTGCCGTTCGGTGCGTGCGAGTCGGTCGGGCGGTCGAGGTCCGCCGCGATCACCATCGTGCGTTCCTCGAAGAGCGGGCTCTCACCGGCATCGGTCGACGTGGTGACCGAATTGATGTGCCAGTCACCGGTCAGCGTGGAGCTCGATTGGATGTCCTCGGACGGCAGCTCGGCGCTGCTCTCCATCGGCCGCGCTGCATCCTCGGCGAGTGCGCGCTGCGCGAGGCGATGCTCGTCCTCGCCGCCGTCGGGCTGCACGATCGCAAGGAACGCGTTCTTGCGCGGCTTGTCCATCATGTCGCCGACCAGGTACTGCTGGCCCTGCTTCCACTTGTGAAACCCGACGCGGATGGTTCGCGCGAGCGTGACGTCGAGCGCGATGCGCAGCTCGACCGCCTTGTTACGGGCAGTGCCGAGCTCGCGCGCTGGAACAATGGCGTCCTCTGGCCGGGCCGCGGCGACCACGATGGTCCGGTCGTCCTCGTGCACGACCAGCGCGCTGAAGATGCGCGCCCACTCGATCGATACGTGCTCGAGCACGTCGAGACGGAGCTGGGACTCGTCCAGCACGATCGCCGGCCAGCCGGTCTGGACGCTCAGCGCGGTGCACAGCTGGCGCTCGGTCGCATAGCCCAGGACGTAGAGCTCGGACGCGACCGGGTGCCGGCCGCTCTGACGGGCCAGCGCGTCCGACAGCGCTCCCGCGTCGATCGCACCCTGCGCGATCAGGAGCTGACCAATCGAGCCTCGCACCGGTCCGAAAGCGTATCAGTAACCCAGCGGAATCTGGAATAACCCCCGGCTACCCGATCGGCCGCGTGTCGATTTGGGTGGATCAGCCCTGTATGACTGATATCTTTCGCTCCCCGTTGGGAAAACCTTCTGACGGCTCGTTTGCACTGTGACACGCTGGCGCACCACGGAACCTCTAAGTTCGCGGCATTACACGCCCCCGCTAGCGGCCCTCACATTGCTCTAAAGGAAAACTAGATGTCCAGCGACTTCAAGATTGGCGAGAAGGCCGTCTATCCCGCCCATGGCGTGGCAGAGGTGATCGGAATCGAGAAGAAGGAGATCAACACGACGGTGTGCTCCTTCTACGTTCTCAAGGTTCTCGCCACGGGCATGCAGATCCTCGTTCCCAAGGACAAGGCCGACCAGGTCGGGCTTCGTCCCGTCGCCACGTCGTCGGAGATCGAGGAAGTGTTCGACATCCTGCGCGAGAAGGATGTCCACATCGACAAGCAGACCTGGAACCGCCGCTATCGCGGTTTCATGGAGAAGATCAAGACCGGCTCGCTGTTCGACGTGGCCGAGGTCTATCGCGACCTGTACCGCCTCAAGAGCAGCAAGGTCCTGTCATTCGGCGAGCGCAAGATGCTCGATAACGCCAAGCAGCTCATCGTGAAGGAGCTCGCCGTGGCCAAGAAGTGGGCCGAGGACAAGGTCGAGCAAGAGCTCGAGAAGGCCTGCGCCTAGCTCTGAGCTCGAGCAAGCTCTGGCTCTGCCAGAGCACCGAAGGGCGATGCGGAGGTTGAAGCCCGTCACACGCGCGTGGTACGCGTCGCGCCTGCAATGCAGATTCACGTCGCCAAGTCCGAGCTATGGTCGATGCCTGTAGACGCCATCGTCAACCCCGCGAATTCGCTGGGTATCATGGGTGGCGGTATCGGCGGAACGCTGCGCCGCCAGGGCGGTGACGTGATCCAGCAGGCCGCGATGGCCGCCGCGCCGATCGCCGTCGGTGCCGCGATCGTCACGACCGCGGGGCAGCTGCCCTGCAAGAGCGTGATCCACGTGCCGACGATGGAAGAGCCGGGCATGCAGATCGGCGCCGAGAATGTTCGCCGCGCCGCACGCGCGGCGCTGATCGCAGCCGATCGCAACAACTTCAAGGTCATCGCGATCCCGGGGATCGGGACCGACCTCGGCAACGTGCCGGTCGACGAGGCCGCTCGCGCGATCGTCGAGGAGATCCGCGCACACCGCCGTCCGAATCCCGAGACGATCTACCTCGTCGACACGAACGACGACATGGTCGCCGCGCTCGAAGATGCACTGCGCAACGCACAGGCAAATCTGTAGCGATGCTGCGGACCGCTGCGCTGATCGCAGTAGTCGCATGTCACTCGCCTCCTCCGCCGTCGTCGCCCGTCGCGCAGTCCACTGCACTTCCGGTCGCGCGCGAGCTCACGATCCAGCGCGGTAGCTTTACGCTGCACGCGACCGTGCACGGCGATCCCGCGACCGGGATTCCGCTCGTCGCGTTGCCCGGTGGCCCCGGCCTGTCAGCGCACTACCTCGATGCGCTCGTCGCGCTCGCAACGCCCGCGCACGCGGTCGTGCTCGTCGACCCGCGCGGCACGGGCGCGTCTGGCTCGCCGCTCGGCGACTGGACATTCGACGACTACAGCGCCGATCTCGCCGCCGTGCTCGATGCGATCAAAGCACCACGTGCACACGTGCTCGGCCACTCGTTCGCTGCTCTCTACGCGATCGCATTCGCGGCCTCGCATCGCGATCGCATCGCATCGCTCGTGCTCGTCGATTCGGTCCCCGTCACCGCCGCGCAGCTCGCAGAAGATTTCTCCGCGTTCCCGAAGCGGCTCGCCGAGCTGCAGGAGCAAGGCCTCGTTGCGCGCGAGTTGCCGGAACCAACCGCCGATTGCACGGCGCTCATGCGAGCGGTCGCGCCGGTCTGGTATGCGGATCCGAGCTGGCCGACCGCGACCGAGCTCGGCCACTCGACGTGCCGCATGATCGATCGGACCCCGACCCTGTCCACGTACGACGTGACGGCGCAGGCCGCGCGCTACACCGGCCGTGCGCTCGTCATCGTGCCCGAGCGCTCCGTGTTCGGCGTGATGGGCTCGCGTATCGCGGCTTCACTCACGAGCGCGCGCGTCGAGACTCAGCGTCTCGCGGCGTGCGGCCACATGGTGTTCGACGAGTGTCCCGCGCCGACGCTCGCAGCGATCGACGCGTTCCTTCGCTGACTACTGCCAGGTACCGGCGGTCCACACCCAGGTGCCGCCGTTGTTGACCCAGCGACCCTCGACCCACGTCTTCGCGGCGCGCTGACGCTCCCAGTGACCGGGCACCCACTCGTAGTCGCCGTCGCGCCACTCGTAGTTACCCTTCACCCAGATGAAGCCACGACGCGCGGCCGGCTCGGCCTCGACGACGGGCTGTGGTGGCGCATCCTGCTGCGTGGGCGCGTCGAACCACGTGCCTGCGTTCCAGGTCCACTTACCGCCGGTGTTGTCCCACTTGCCCTCGCGGAAGCGCTTGCCACGCTGACGACGCTCGAGCTTGCCGGGCACCCACTCGAACGAGCCGTTGTCCCACTCCCAGTGACCGGCGACCCAGACGTGGCCGCGACGGAACTGCCGCCTCTCCTCGATCGGTGCGGGCGGCGAAGTCGGCTCCGCCGGCGCGTTGGTCCACATGCCCGCGGTCCAGTTCCAGCGACCACCGGTGTTGTCCCAGCGACCGTCGAGCCATTGCTTGCCGCGCTGACGGCGCTCGAGACGACCGGGAACCCAGTCATACGAACCGTCCCTGTACTCCCAGTAGCCCTTCACCCAGACATGGCCGCGACGGCGCTGCTGAACCTCGACGACCTCGGCCGGCGGAGCATTTGCAACAGAACTTCACACGCCGCTCACGCAGCACTCACGCTACTGCGTCGGCGTGCGCTCGCGCTCGCGCCCCGTTGGCGTGTGCTCGCAGTCCCAATGCACCTCGGGACTGTCATCACAGAACCGCGCTGAATCTGCGCGATGGAAGGTCGTGTAGTCGCCGACCTCGAGGGGGGCGCGGCAGATCGCGCAGGGAGTGCCGAGGGTAGGCGACAGTGAACCTTTGGGGCCGTACTTCGTGGACGTCACGTCGCCCCTACGAGCCCGGACCGCGATCGGATCACGGCGAGTCGAGAATATCGGCGAGCGGTTCGTCGAGCAGCAGCTTGCCGCGCAGCATGCGCAACGTCAGCGGCAGCGCGAGACCGCCTGTAACGATCTTGAAGTGGCCGATCTTCGAGCGCACATAGACGATCTGCGCACGTTTGACCGTTCTGGGCATCTTGGTCTCGGGCGATGGAAACCCTTCGAGGATCAGCGTATCCGGCAGCTGCTTGTGCAGCTCCTCGGTCCACTTCTTGGTGTCGTCGCCGATGTCGATCAGCCGGCGTTTCGGCGATGCGAGCACCCAGTCGCGATACTGCGCGATCTCGCCGTACGCCGCGTCGAACAGCACGACGGTGTCGAGCTTGGGTTCGTTGAGCCAGCCGACCAGCGTCCGCCACGCGCCCGAGTGAGCGACGGCGACGAGACGCCCCTTCGGAACGCGCTGACCAATGTGTTGCCGAACCGTCTTGAGCAGCTCGGTCAGCGACGTCCACGACACCGCCTCGCTGCCGTTGGCAAGCGCCTCGCACGCGATGAACATCGCGTTGACGCCCGACGCCGCGAACTGCGCTGGCAGCTGGTGGTTCTTCCACGCGGCATCGACCTTCGTGTAGAAGCCGTGCACGTAGACCACCGTCGCCGCGCCCTTGGGCTTGTAGCCCTCGGGGATCCACACGTGGATCGGACCGTTCGGTGTGGTCCACCGCCAGTACTGCCCCTTGGCAACGAGCTGCGCGACGCTGAGCGGCTCGGGCGGCTCGACCTCGGACACCGTGCCGCTCGTCGACACGCCAACCCGCGTGGTCGGTGCCTTCACGTCGATCTCCGCCGCCCGTGGCTGCTCGCTCTCGCATGCGAACAGGCCCAGCGCGGTCAGTACCGAAACGCGCCGCATGCGTTCAGCGCCGCGGCGCGATCGGCCCCATCGGCATCGGTGCGCCCGACCTCGGTGTCGTCCTCGCGCGCGCCCACACTTCAACGACCGCACGACCGCCACCGGGGAGGTTCGCGTACGCGAAGTCGATGCTCTTGATCTTGCGGATCTGACCGGGGATGTCGATCGGCGAGGTGCGCGTGCCTTCCTTGAACACGACCGACGTCGGCATCTCGAACTTCTCGCCGTTGCCGAGCGTGATCACGACGTTCCTGAGCTCGACGTCGCTACCGGCGACGACGAACATCACCTCGGAGAACGGCCTGGCTTGGTTCACCTTGAGCTTGTCCTTGTCGCGCCAGCCGTCGACGGTGCTCTTGCCGAGCAGCGTCCAGCCCTTGTTGTCCCAGCTCGGCGCGGTCACCGGCGGCGGCGCCGGGCGCCCCATGTCGCGACCGTAGACCTGGACCTTCGCGTTGCCGCCACCGGCGGTGTTCGCGTAGGCGAGCTGGATCTTGTTGATGATGCGATCCTTGCCCGGCAGATCGATGATGTGCGAGCGCGAGCCTTCCTTGAAGGTGTGGCGCAACGCCGGAGACCACGTGGCACCTTTGGGGAACACGACGGTGAGGTTCGTCAGCTCGAGATCCGAGTCGGACACGACGAGCGTGATCTGATCGAAGCCGCCCTTGTACTTGCCGACCTTGATCGTGTCCTTGTCCTTCTTGCCATTGACCGACTGCTGGCCGAGCAGCGTCCAGCCCGTGGAGTCGAACGCGACCGGCATCGGCACCGCCGGCTTGGTCGACGGTTTCGACTTGTCCCGCCCGTAGACCTGGACGCGCGCGGCGCCGCCGCCCGGCGTGTTGGCATAGGTCAGCTGGATCCTGGCGATCGTGCGGTTGTTACCCGGCAGGTCGATCGCCTTGCTGCGCTGACCCTCCTTGAACGAGTGCTTGAGGCTCGGCGACCACTTCTCGCCGTTGGCGAAGAATACCGTCAGGTCTTTGATCTCGACGTCGCTGTCGAGCACGTTGATCTGGATCTGATCGAACTTACCCTCGTACTTACCGACGACGATCGTGTCCTTGTCGCGGCGCCCCTGGACCGTATGCTGGCCGAGCAGCTGCCAGCCGCTCGGATCGAACGCGGCAGGCATCGGCGCCGGCATCGTCGCCTTCGCATTCTTGTCGCGCCCGTGGATCTGCACGCGAGCGGCGCCGCCACCCGGCGTGTTCGCATAGGTCAGCTCGATCTTCGCGATCGTGCGGTTGTTGCCCGGCAGATCGATCGCCTTGCTGCGCTGACCCTCCTTGAACGAGTGCTTGATGCCGGGCGACCACTTCTCGCCGTTCGCAAAGAACACGGTCAGGTCTTTGATCTCGACGTCGCTGTCGAGCACGTTGATCTGGATCTGATCGAACTTGCCCTCGTACTTACCGACGACGATCGTGTCCTTGTCGCGCCGGCCCTGGACGCTCTGCTCACCGAGCAGCTGCCAGGTCGCGTTGACCGGCGCCGCCATGCGGCCCCCCTGCGGCTGCGCATGCGCGACGAGTGGCGTGGCGACGAGGAGACCTGCAGCGACGAAGGTTGCTTTCAGCATGCCGCAAGTTCAGCGCACCCAGCGCAAAGCCGATAGAGCTGCAACACAACTTCACATCAACGGGGGCGGGTTGCCCCTCAGAAAACGAACGGGTACGAGAAGTTACCACCTTGCTGCGTCGGCTTGAACATCGCCCTCTGCACGACGGTGGCGACGCAGGCACCGAGCGCTGGATCGGGTGTGGCGTCGACGGTGATCGAGGTCACTGTGCCCGCCGGCGAGACCGTGACCTTGACCTTCACGGTGCCCCTCGGCGTCCCGCTCTTCGCGCACGCGCTGAGCTGCACTTTCACCCGTCCAATCCCTTCCGCGATCGCACCGCGATCGAGCGCGACATCGGTCGTCGTGGGAATGACCGGCGCCGCGAACACGAATGGATACGAGAACGTTCCGCCGCTCGCCGTCGAGCCGAACGTCACGGTCTTCATGACGTCGACAACACAGGTTCCGAGCTCCGTCAGCTCGCCGTCCTGGGCCGCGCTCATCACGTGACCGGCCGCGGCGACGACGACCTTCACCTTCACGGTGCCGCCGGCCTTGATGCGATCGCCGCATGCCATGATCGCGGTCTTCGCCTTGGCGACGCCGGCCGAGATCGTGGCGCGATCGAGCTCGCCGGAAGGAAGCGGCGGATCGAAGTTGAACGGATAGGTGAACACGCCACCGTTCTTGCTCTTCTTGAACCGCGCCGTCTTGAACAGCGCGGCGATGCACTGACCGAGCTTGAGGTCGGCCGCATTCTCGTGGGTCGCGCTCGCGACGCGGCCGTCGCGCTTCACCGTGACGCGGACCTTGAGCCGGCCGCCGATCTTGGCCCTGTCGCCGCACCGGCGGATCTTCGGCCTCAGCGTCGTCACGACGTACGAGACATTCTCCCGGTCGATCGAGTCCGGGTCCTCGGGCTTCGAATAGCTCGGCGCGTCGGGCGATGGGAGCGGGCCCGCCACCGGCGGCTCGGCCACGACAAACTGGTACGGGAACGAGAAGCTGCCGCCTTCACCGCCGCCGCCACGCACGCGCCGAGATCCGTGTCGTTCGCAGTCGCGGTGGCGGTGGTCACCTTGCCGTCGGGCCCGACGGTAACCACAACCCGAACCGAACCGCCAACCTTGGCGGGGCACGCCATGACCTTGGCCTTGACCTTCGTCATGCCGGCGGTGATCGCCTCGCGCTCGAGCGTGTCGTCTGCCTGTGCCGTCGTCGCTGCCAGCAGAACCACACTCACAATCAGCCTGCGCATGAGGCCTTTGACACTACCAAACGCAGACCGATTCAAGGCCGGTAACCAGGCGATCGGCCACGTAAAAAGCCCGGTCCGGCGTTGACCGTAAAGTGCCGCGCCATATACTGCGCCTGCTTTGCAGCTACAGGCGTACATGCCAGCTGGGCTGGCGATCCTCTTGGCCCTCGGCTTTTGCGGGTTGTTCACGGCGCTTGCCGTGCTCATCGGCCCCAAGGCCACCAACCCCGAAAAGCTCAAGCCGTTCGAGTGCGGCTCTGAACCGATCGGCACCCCGCGCGGACGGTACTCGGTAAAGTTTTACCAGGTCGCCATCCTGTTCCTGGTCTTCGACATCGAAGCCGCGTTCATGTACCCGTGGGCGATCCTGTTCAACCAGCTGTCGCACGACCCGGTGACCGGCGCGGTCAGCCTCTTCGGTTTCGCCGAGATGCTGATCTTCGTCGGAATCCTCGTCGTGGCGCTCGCCTACGTCTGGAGAAAGAAGGCGATCGGATGGGAGTAGAGCTCACCACCACGCGTCTCGAGGATGCCGCCAAGTGGGCGAAGCAATCCATGCTCGAGCGCGGCACCAACTGGGGACGCAAGTTCTCGCTGTTCTCTTACCCGTTCGTGACTGCGTGCTGCGGCATGGAGTTCATGAGCGTTGCCGGTCCGAAGTACGACATCGCGCGCTTCGGCGCCGAGTTCCCGCGCTTCTCGCCGCGCCAGAGCGACCTCTTGATGGTCGTCGGCACGATCACCGAGAAGCAGGGTCCCGCGCTCAAGCGCGTGTTCGACCAGATGGCCGAGCCCAAGTGGGTCATCGCTTTTGGCGTGTGCGCGTCGACGGGTGGCTTCTACCAGAACTACCACTCGATGCCCGGCTGCGATCAGGTCATCCCCGTCGACGTTTACATCCCAGGCTGCCCGCCGCGTCCCGAGCAGGTGCTCGACGCGCTGATCATGCTCATGGACCGCATCCAGACCGGCCGTGGCCACAGCCAGCTCGCGCACAAGCGCGAGCAGCTGATCACGGCAGCGAACGAAGAGTAACGAGGTCCCCGATGTCGAAGAAAGTCCTCGACGCGCTCGCCGCAAAGTTTCCGCAGGCAGTCGCGAAGACCGAGTCCCTCTACGGCGACGAGATCGCCTGGATCAAGCGCGACAACCTCGTCGAGGTTGCCCGGTGGCTGCGCGATGACCCCGCGATGCAGTTCGACTCGCCGGTGTTCTGCACCGCGATCGATCGCCTCGACTGGAAGCCGCAAGGCGTCGCGCCGAGCGAGGCATGGTCGGAAGACAAGCCGCGCTTCGAGGTCTGCTACCAGCTGCGCTCGCTCGCGCATCGCCATCGCCTCCGTCTCAAGATCGCCGTCCCCGAGCACGACGCTCGCGTGCCGTCGCTCGCCGAGCTGTGGCCGGCGTTCAACTGGCAGGAGCGCGAGACGTTCGACATGTACGGCATCCGCTTCGACGGTCACCCGGACCTGCGCCGCATCTACCTCTACGAGGAGTTCGTCGGCTACCCGCTCCGCAAGGACTACCCCAAGGAGAAGCGTCAGCCGCTCGTGCGGCGCGATGACCTGCCGATGAATCCGATCAAGGTCACGAGGGAGCACTAGTCATGGCCGCCGAACCCACGACCCTCAAGCAGCTCGTCCTCGGCCGCAAGGAGCCCAGCGATTACTCGGATGTCGAGCAGGAGCTGCCGCCGGATCTGATGACGATCAACATGGGCCCGTCGCATCCCGCGATGCACGGCACCGTGCGTATCGTGCTCACCGTCGACGGCGAGCGCATCGTCGCTGGCGACGTGCAGCCCGGCTATCTGCATCGCTGCTTCGAGAAGGAGAGCGAGCACGCGACGTACACGCAGGTGTTCCCGTACACGGACCGCCTCAACTACGTCTCACCGATGATCAACAACTGCGGCTGGGCGTACGTCGTCGAGAAGATGATGGGGCTCACCGATCAGATTCCGAAACGCGTCGAGTACATCCGCACGATCGTCAGCGAGATGTCGCGCATGACCGATCACCTCACGTGTATCGGCGCGAGCGCGATGGAGCTCGGCGCGTTCACGGCGTTCCTCTACTTCCTCAAGGCGCGCGAGTGGCTCTACGAGCTGCTCGAGGTCGTCTCGGGCGCGCGGCTCACGCACAGCTACGTGCGCGTCGGCGGCGTCGCGAAGGACCTGCCGGCGGGCTTCCACGACCAGCTGTCACTCTGCCTCGAGAAGATCGAGGGCGTGATGGTCGAGGTCGAGGACATGCTGAGCAACAACAAGATCTTTCGCGACCGCATGGCGGGCGTGGGAGCGCAGACGCGCGAGAACGCGATTGCGACCGGATGCGTCGGGCCGATCGCACGCGCGTGCGGTGTCGACTACGACGTCCGCCGCGACCATCCGTACTCGATCTATCCCGAGCTCGAGTTCGACGTGCCGCTCGGCACCACCGGCGACTGCTACGACCGCTACCTCGTTCGCATCGTCGAGCTGAAGCAGTGCATCCGCATGTTGCGGCAGTGCCTCGCGCAGATCCCCGATGGTCCGCACATGCTCGACGATCACCGTGTTGCGCTGCCCCCCAAGAAGGACACGTACAACACGATCGAGTCGATGATTCGCCACTTCAAGCACATCATGGACGGCATCCGCGTGCCGCCCGGCGAGGCCTACTCGTTCGTTGAAGGTGGCAACGGCGAGCTCGGCTTCTTCGTCGTCGCCGACGGCACCGGCCGCCCGTACAAGGCCTACGTTCGTTCGCCGTCGTTCGTGCACCTGAGCACGGCGAGCCAGCTGATCCATAACCACCTCATCGCTGACATCGTGCCGATCTTCGGCATGATCAACATGATCGGCGGGGAGTGCGACAAGTAACGTGACTCAGACACCAACACCCCCCGTCGCCGATCCCAACGCTCCACCGCCCAAGCCACCCACGCCGGAAGGCATGGTGGCGCTCGTCATCGACGGGCAAGACGTCGTCGTGCCGAAGGGGACCAACGTCCTCGAGGCTGCGAAGACGCTCGGCGTCGACATCGCTGCGTTCTGCTACCACCCGGGCCTGCCGATCGTCGCGCAGTGCCGCCAGTGCCTGGTGTCGGTCGAGAAGAATCCCAAGCTCCAGCCGAGCTGTCAGCAGATCTGCGGCGAGGGCATGGTCGTTCGCACGACCGACGCGCAGTCGACGCTCGCGCGCAAGCAGCAGCTCGAGTTCACGCTGCTCAACCACCCGATCGATTGTCCGATCTGCGACAAGGCCGGCGAGTGCACGCTGCAGAAGCTGTACTTCGACCACGACAACGCGGACTCGCGCGTCGATGTGCCGAAGGTCCACAAGGCCAAGGCCGTCGATCTCGGCCCGCACATCGTGCTCGATCAGGAGCGCTGCATCCTGTGCTCGCGCTGCATCCGCGCATGCGATCACACGAGTGGCCAGCACCAGCTCGACTTCGCGCACCGTGGTGACCACGAGGTCCTGACCACCGCGCCGGGCGAGCAGCTCGACAACCCGTACTCGCTCAACACCGTCGATGTCTGCCCGGTCGGCGCGCTGACCGCGAAGGACTTCCGCTTCACGATGCGCGCGTGGGAGCTCGAGGCCACCCCGAGCGTGTGCAACGGCTGCGCGACGGGGTGCAACGTCGAGATCCATCACAAGCACGGTCGCGCGTGGCGCCTCGTGCCGCGGCACAACCCGGACGTCAACGACTACTGGATGTGCGACGAGGGTCGCTTCACCTATCACGACCTGCGTGGCGGGGCTGTCCCCGAGTCCGCTCCTGGGCTCGGATCCACGCCCGTCGCCGAGGCCAGTCCCCGGCTCGCCGGCGCACTCATCGACGGTCTGCCCGCTGGGTGGGATCGCGCGATCGCATCGGCCGCGAAGCGCCTCGGCGTTCACCTCAAGGATCCGTCGCAGATCGGCGTCGTCCTCTCCGCGGTTCACTGCAACGAGGACAACTTCGCGCTCGCGAAGCTGGCCAAGGAGTGGAAGGTCACCACCGTGTACGTCACCGGCAAGCCGCCGGTGCCGGGTCGCGAGGATGGCCGCCTGCGCGTCGCTGACATCAATCCGAACAGCAACGGCGTCAAGGCGATCGCTGAAGGGCTCGGCCTCACCGTCGTGCCGCTCACCGCGAACCTGCCCGCCACGCTGCGCGCGCTCGTGATGCTCGGCGATGTCGCGCCGGGTCTCGATCCCGCGAAGCTCAAGGAGCTCGAGCTGATCTCGATCGCCTCGCACGAGCGCGGTCCGGTTCCGCACGCCAAGGTCGCCCTGCCCGCCGCCGCGTGGGCCGAGATCGGTGCGACCACCACGAACGTGAAGGGCATCGTGCAGCGCATGCACGCCGCCTTCGCACCGCCGGGTCAGGCACTCGCCGGCTGGGAAGCGATCGTCCGGCTCGCCAACGCGACCGGCGTGAAGCTGCCGTGGAGCCACGCGCGCGAGGTGTTCAAGGACATGACCGCCGCGGTTCCTGCCTGGAAGGACCTCACGTGGGCGCGCGAGGCGCGTCCGCTCCAACTCCGCTTCGCAGGGAGCCGAGGCTAGATGTCGATCACGTCTCTTGCTGCTGCCTTGCCGAGCTGGGTTCCCAGTGGCTGGGCGATCCTCGACCACGCTGCGACCAAGTGGATCTTCCTGATCCTCGCGCTCGTGATGCCGCTCGCCTCGCTGCTCACGTGGGCCGAGCGTCGCCAGAGCGCGATGATGCAGGACCGCCTCGGTCCCAACCGCGCCAACATCGGACCGATCAAGCTCAAGGGCATCCTCCACTTCGTGGCGGACGCGCTGAAGATGATCTTCAAGGAGGACTTCGTCCCCGCGAACGTCCACAAGCAGCTGTTCGCGCTCGCACCGATTTTGGCGCTCGCGCCGGTGCTCGCCGCGTTCGCGATCATCCCGTTTGGCCCCGAAGTGTTCCCGCACGTCGCGACCAAGACGCTCGATGTCTCGGCGCTCGTCACGGACCGGCAGAACCCGATGTTCGCCGACTCGATCCGCATGCAGATCTTCCAGGCCGACTGGGGCCTGATCTTCTACTTCGCGGTGCTCACGCTCGCGAACTACGGCGGCACGATTGCCGGCTGGGCAAGCTACAACAAGTGGGCGCTGCTCGGCGGCCTGCGTAGCTCGTCGCAGATGATGTCGTACGAGGTCGCGATGGGCATGTCCATCATGGGCGCGTTCCTCGTCACCGGAACGCTCGAGCCGGGCTGGATCGCAGCCCACGGCGCGAGCAACGAGTACTCGCCTGCCAACCCGCTCAACTGGCTGTGGCTGTGGCAGCCGGTTGGCTTCGTGCTGTTCTTCACCGCGGCGATCGCGGAGACCAAGCGCGCACCGTTTGATATCCCGGAAGGCGAGCCCGAGATCATCGGTTACTTCGTCGAGTACTCCGGCATGCGCTGGGGCATGTTCTTCCTCGCGGAGTTCATCGAGATCGTCTTCATCTCGGCCGTGATCGCCACCGTGTTCTTCGGCGGCTATCAGGTGCCGTTCCTCGATGCAGACGGCTTCCGCATCGGCGGCTACATGGCAACCGTCGGCGACCAGCACTTCTCGACCGGCGGCACGCTGCTGGCGCTGCCGCACATCGTGGTGGTGTTGCTCCAGTTCGCCATGTTCGGCCTCAAGGTCGTCCTGCTGTGCTGGTTCCAGCTGATGATTCGCTGGACGCTGCCGCGCTTCCGCGCCGATCAGCTGATGAGTCTCGGCTGGAAGATCCTGCTGCCGCTGTCGCTCGCAAACATCATGGTGACGGCGCTGATCAAGCTCCTCGCGATGATGTGGAACTGAAAGAGGCTCTATGTCTGCCGCACATCACGACAACGACGACGATCACGAGGGCCCCAAGGTCCTCGCCCAGGCGACGAGCAAGAACGGCAAGGTCATGCGCACGATCCAGGTCGTGCGTCCCGAGCCGCAGGACGCGACCTTCATCGCCGCGAGCGCGAAGGGCTTCGGCATCACGCTCAAGCACTTCGCCCGCAACTTGTTCCTCCCGCTGCGCAAGGTTGCCTCGCGCGCGAAGGCCGGCGCGCCGGTCGACGAGAAGTGGAAGAACGAGATCGAGACCGTGCAGTACCCCGAGGAGAAGGTCACGTACCCCGAGCGGTTCCGTGGTCTTCATCGCCTCATGCTGCGTGACGACGGCGCCGTGCGCTGCGTGGCCTGCATGTGCTGCCCGACCGTGTGCCCGGCGCACTGCATCACGATCATTCCCGCCGAGACCGACCACAAGGGCATCGAGAAGAAGCCCGCCGTGTTCGAGATCGACGAGCTGCGCTGCGTCGTGTGCGGCCTGTGTGTCGAGGCGTGCCCGTGCGATGCGATTCGCATGGACACCGGCGAGCACGCGCGTCCCGTCGAGGATCGCGCCGATGCCGTCGAGTCGCTGCAGACCATGCTCGCGCGCGGCATCAGGTCGACTGCGAAGCAGGGCGGCGAAGGTCCGAACTGGCGCGCCAATCGTGGCGAGCCGACCGACGTCAACCGCTAGCGAAGCTCGCCAAGGCGATCTCGCAGCCGTCAACGCCACGACGCTATGCGGCGGTGCGAACGGAAAACGATCGCCAGATCGGGCATGTGATCGTGGCGCTCGGCGCGCCATATCGCACAGGCGAGCGCCGCCAAACTGCGATGGCAGTCGGTCATGATCAGCGCGTACAGATCTCGTTGCACGTTGATCGACTCGGCCATCTCGCGAAATTGTTCAGGCCTACACGTCACGAATCGAGAAAGTGATCGCTTCGTCTTTTTCCCCGTTGACGGATTGGATCGTAGACCGTAGTTTTGTTCTTGAGCACCGGCGGTTCGATTCGGTTCCGGGGCGAAACTGTCTCCTATATTTCTATCCAGGGATCTGCCTCTGATCTGGGTGTGCACGCCCGCTCGTCGGGAAGCCCAAAGGATTACCGTGGAGCCCACCTACGAAATTCGTAGGGGATAGTTATGCCCTTCGGTCGGACGGTCGTGCTCATTTGGGGTGCAGCGGAAACAAGCCGCTGCACCCCACCTTTTTTTCGGAGACGGCTTCCGCGGTATTGGGGCTGCGCTTCGAGCTACGATCCTCGTCAGTGAACCGGGACCGGGACACCGTGACCGGGGTGACGTCCGTCCAGGCAGGTAAAGGACCTGCCAAGGACAGTGTGTTGCTCGGCAAGTATCGGGTCGAGGGCACCCTCGGCTTTGGTGGGATGGGCATCGTCATCGCCGCGCACAACATGGCGCTCGATGAACGCGTCGCCATCAAGTTCCTGCGCGAGGACGTCAATCTCGATGGCGAGCACGTCGAGCGCTTCCTGCGCGAAGCCAAGAACGCGGTGCGGCTCAAGAGCGAGCACGTCGCAAAGATCCGCGACGTCGGCACGCTCGAAGACGGCCGGCCGTACATGGTCATGGAGCTGCTCGAGGGCCTCGACCTCGGCAAGCTGCTGGTCGACCACGGCGCGATCGAGCCGACGCGCGCGGTCGACCTGATCCTGCAGGCCTGCGATGCGCTCGCCGAAGCACACGCACTCGGCATCATCCACCGCGACATCAAGCCAACGAATCTGTTCATCACGCGGCGTCGCGATGACAGCGAGCTGCTCAAGGTCCTCGACTTCGGCATCTCGAAGGCGAGCGGTTTCGAGATGTCCCTGACGCAGACGAGCTCGATGCTCGGCACGCCGGCATACATGTCTCCGGAGCAGATGCGCTCGGCGCGAACCGCCGATCCGCGCAGCGACGTGTGGGGGCTCGGCACGGTGCTCTACGAGCTCGTCGAGGGCCGACTCCCGTTCGAGGCGAGCAACTTCGCCGAGCTGTGCGTGATGGTGTCGATCGAGGATCCGGCGCCGATGACGAACGCGCCGCACCTCCAGGCGATCATCACCAAGTGCCTCGCGAAGCCGCTCGAGGAGCGCTACCAGGACATGGGCGATCTGGCGGCTGACCTCGAGCCGTTCACGAGTGACCCGACACGCGCACGCCGCCAGGTCGCGCGGATCCAGCGCGTGCTGGGCAAGTCGGGCCCCGCGTCCCGTGACTCGACGCCGCTGCCGATGTCGCGCGAAAGCATGCAGCGCATTCCGCTGACGCGCGACAGCTCCCCGCGCATCCCGGAAACGCCGGCCACCACGGTCTCTCCGGTCAAGAGCGGCGGCGCGTGGAAGAGCGTCGTGCTGCTGCTGCTGCTGTTCGGTATCGGCATCGCGGGTGGGCTCTACGTGACCTCCGGCGGGGGGGATACGCGCCCCGCAGCCGAGCTGCCGCCCGATGCGGACGAGGTGGAGGAGGACGCGATGGGCAGCGACGTGCCCGTCGATGCTGCGGTCGTCGTCGATGCGGGTCCCGGGTCGAGTGCGACGGTCGCTCCCGAGGTCGGTAGCGGGAGCGCGAAGAAGACCGTCAAGCAGCCGCCCAGGAAGCAACCGCCACCCAGGAAGCAGCCGCCACCCAAGAAGCAGCCGCCGGCGGGTAGCGGTGCCGTCGCGCCGCCGAAGAAGAAGTGCGATCCGTTCGCGAGCCCGAAGGGCTGCGATTGAATCACCAGCCGAGACGCAGGGTGGGCGCTGACAGGCGAATCGCGCCATCGGGGTTGGCAACGGGATGCGCGTTGGTCAGCGTCTCGTACAGCGCAGCCGTCTGTGCCGCATCCGCCGGCACGGTCTGCGTCCACACGAGCAGGCTGGCACCCGCGAGCGCGTAGATCCGCGTTCGATCGCGCGACAGCAACGGCCCGATGAATCGCTCGCGCCGCGGATTGCCGACGCGCCAGCTCACGCCCGTCCGCGGTGAGGTCTCGAACAGCGCGCCGTCGGGTGACAGATACACGCCGTGATCGCCCTCGAGCCGCAGCCACTCCATGCGCGTACCTGGCGGGTAGACCGCCGCCGGCGCGTGGGCGGTGCCGATCTCGACGAGGTGCGCGCTATCACCGCCGGTGTACACGATGAAGCTGTCGGGACCGATCGCCTCGACCGCACTCACCGGCGTGGGCAGGTCTCGATAGCGCGTCGACGAGCCATCGGGGTGCCAGACGCGGAGGTCGGTGAAGTCGGTGTAGGCGAAGTCGCCGGTCGCGAACAGCTCGAACCAGTGCAGCTTGCCATCGGCGGGGAGCTTCGCGCCCGCGCTCCCATCGCCACGCACACGCGCGAGCTGACCATCCTTGAAGTGCGCCGCGATCCAGTCGCCCGCGACCTCGACCGCCTGGACCCGCGTCGATCCGGCGATGAGATCGCGCAGCGGCGCACCGGTGAGATCGATCATGCGCACCTGCCCGGTCTCGCTACCGATCACGATCTGCGTCGACGATGTGAAGGCTGCGGCGGTCACGCCGGTCGCGATCATCCGCGAGCCCTGCACGCCGCGGCGAAACAGCACCGCGCTGCGGCCACGCGTGATCGCGAGCGCGGAGCTACCGTCGGGCGCGAATACCACCGCGTCGACGGCGGCGGGTAGATCGATGGGCGTCAGCCCGAGCGTCGGCAGATCGATCCACGTCGCGCGGGCCTCGTCGTGGATCGCGATCATCTGCTCCGCCTCGGTGTAGGTCATCTTGACCTCCGCCGGGAGTGAGACCTCCTGCGGCCGGAAGGCGTCGAGGTTCCACACCAGCACGACGTAGTCCGAGCCCGCGGCGACAAAGTTGCTGGTCGGCCCGGTCGCGAGATCGTGGATCGCGTAGGTCGGTGGGATCTCGGCGATGACCTTGGTGTCGAACAGCGTGAACGCACTCGTGCGCGTTCGTGCGATCAACGCTTCGCCCGGCCCCGCGAGCAGCTGGTGCACGCCGCCACGCACCTGAACGTCGATCACCTCCGCGCCGCCTTCGGCGGCACTGCGCGCCCCGGCAGAGCCGGGACTTGCGAGTGCCACGCGGGTCCCGAGCCCGCGCTTGGAGCCGACCCACAGGATGCCGCTCTGCCAGCCGACGGCGTACGCGTCGGGATACTCGGTGGTCGCCACGACCTTGCCGGCGAGATCGATCTCGGCGATGTGGAGCGTCTTGAAGTCGTCGAGCACCGCCGCGAGCTGCCCGGTCGGCGACCACGCGAGCTCGCGGGCGTGTCCGTCCATCACCTCGGCGAGCACGTCCTTGGTGAGCAGCCACAGCTTCTTCGCGCCTGCGAGCGCGAACGAGTCGCCATATGCCGCGAGGTGATCGACCTTGTCGCCGTTGGTCTCGATCTTCGTCGGCTCGAGCGTCGCGAGCGACATCGACCACACGGCGCCTGCCTTGTCGCACCACACGATGTGGCTGCCGCGACCGCGCACCTGCTTGGGCTCGGTGGCGAGCGACACCGAGCGCTGCGTACCACCGGCGACCGGGATCACGGTGATCTTGTTCTCCGTCCACGCCACGATGCTGGTCTCGCTCTCGCCCCACATCGCGGACGCGTCGCTGTTGAGCTTCGCGATCACGTGCGTCGTGCGAGCGCGCAGGTCGTGGATACGGATCACGCCGTCGTTACCGGCGGACAGCACGCGGATGCCGTCGTTGGCCATCTCGAGCGAGCGTGTGAACTGCGATGCGGCGAGTCCGTACGCCACACCGCGTGCGCGTGCTGCCATCGCCAGCGCGCGCGTGGTGAGCCAGTGCTTGGTCGCGAGCGGACGCGCGAGCGCCACGGCGCCGGTCGGATGCGTCGGCACGAGCGTGAGGGCGCGCGACAGCTGGAGCTCCTCGTTCTGCTCCTCGCTCACCACGAGTGCGCGATCGGCGCGATCACGCTCGCGCAGCGTGCGCGCGATCGAGATCCAGCCACCGACAAGGAGCGTCACCACCGCGATCGACGCGATCGTGACCGAGATCTTGTGACGCTTGAGCCAGCGCCCGACCCGCTCGCGCCTCGAGTAGCGGTGCGACGCGACGAGCTGCCCCTTGAGAAACCGATCGAGGTCCTCGGCAAAGCCTGCGGCATCGCGGTAACGAACATCGGTGCCCGGCGCGAGCGCGCGGTCGACGATCGTGGCCAGCTCGGCGGGAACACCGGGCGCGAGGTCGCGCAGCGGCGTGGGCGGTCCCGCGAGCGCGGCCTCCATCATCTCGTCGCCGGTCTTGCGATCGTGCGGTACGCGGCGCGCGAGCAAGTAGTAGAGCGTGGCGCCGAGCGCGTAGACGTCGGCTTGCGCGTCGACGGGCAGACCGCGCAGCTGCTCGGGTGACATGAAGCCCGGCGTGCCGACCACAGAGCCCACGCGCGTGTGCACGCTGTCACTGTCTTTCAACGGCGTCATCGTGTCGGCCGGGTCATCGGCCTCATCGATGACTTTCGCGAGGCCCCAATCGATCACCACGGTCTCGCCGAGCTTGCCGACGAGGATGTTCGTCGGCTTCATGTCGCGGTGGATCACGCCGCGCTCGTGGGCGTGGGCAAGTGCGTTCGCCGCCGCGAGCACGTGAGGCAGCAGCGCGAGGCGATCGTTGAGCGTGGCGGCCGCCCGCACCAGCTCGTCGAGCGGCTTGCCGGTGACCTTGCGCATCACGTAGTACGGCGCGCCATTCGCGTTCCGACCTGCGTCGTGGACCGGGATGATCGAGGGGTGCTCGAGACGCGCGGTGATCTGCGTCTCGCGATCGAAGCGCCGGATCATCTCGTCGTCGACCGCGAGGACTTCCTTGATCGCGACGGTTCGGCCCAGCAGCGTGTCCGTCGCCTCGACGACGCGGCCCATGCCACCGCGGGCAATCTCGGCGCCGAGCTCGTAGCGCCGCCCTGCTGCGGGCTCGGTCCGGGCCCGGCCCGCATCACGCGCGAGCTTCGCGCTCGGTCGCGTCACTGCGACGGCTGCGGCACCCTCTTCGAGCGTCGCGGCGATCTCCGGATCCTCGGGATCGGACACTGCGAGGAGCTTACCGCAGCCGGGTCGGCAGACCCCGGAGCGCGAGCATGTCCATCGTGATCGCCACGCCGATGTGGATCAGCACGCCGCCCCAGATCGACCGGGTACGCATGGCGAGTGTCCCCAGGATCACCCCGGCCCCGATCGCGCCGAGCGTCTCGGGGAGCGGCTTGCCGTAGTGGATCATGCAGTACGGCACGATCATCACGAAGATCGCGTTCGAGCCGAGCGTCCGCCGCAGACCTTCCAGCAGGAAGCCGCGGAAGAAGAACTCGAGCGAGACGAACTGCGCCGCGTAGAGCGCCTCCCACGACCACAGGTCAAACGCCGAGCGGTTCGCCATCCGGTAGAACGGGTACGTGTGGCGGAACGTCGACGTCATCGACGCCTCGATCACCGCCGGCAAGATCAACGCGAACATCAACAGGTAGATCCACAGGTGCCCGACGAAGCCGCGCAGCGTGACGTGGAAGTCGCGGATCCGCACACCGGGCAGGCACGCGATCGCGATGCACGGAATGATCACGTAGCCGAGCACGCGCCAGCCCGACCACCATGCGAACCCCTTGAGGTCGTAGTAGATGTCCCCGCGGCGCCCGGGGAACCACTTCTCGAACTCACCGCGATCGCCGATGTACTCCTGCAGCGTCAGCGACACCGCACACACGACGAGCACCACGAGCACGGTCCAGCTGAACCCGCCGGCCTCACCGGGCTGACGTTCAGCCTCGGCCTCGGCGTCGATCGCGCGCCATTGATCGACCGACAGGAACTTCAGCCAGCTGCGGATCTTCGGGTCGACGAGCACGAACGTGATCTCGGCGATCGCCGCACCGAGCGTGCCGGCGAGCATCAGCCAGCGATCGCTGGCGCGGCGAGCGAGCACGACGATGACGGTGCACAGGATGATCGAGGTGATCAGCCGGGCGAGCGCCGGCCACTCGCGCCGCAGAAATGCGCGAACTTCAGGCGGACCGAGCGCACACGCGGCGCTGAACAATCCGACGCTGGCGGCGGCAGCCCGCGCATCGAGAGGCCACGACAGCAGCAATGCACACGCGGCGAGTCCCAGTCCCACCAGGACGATGACGAGCCGCAGTGCGCTCACTTACCCCCGGATTTGATCGTCTCTGCCGCGCGGCGCAGCCGGCGACGCGTGATCTCTTTGCCGAGCACCGCCATCGTGTCGAACAGGGGCGGCGTGGCCTTGCGGCCGGTGGTCGCGAGGCGCAGCAGCATGAATGCGTGCTTCGGCTTCCAGTTGAGGGCCTCGGCCCACTGGCGCGCGACCTCCTCGAGGATCTCCTTCGTGAAGCTCTCGCGGGCCTCGAAGCGCTCGACGTAATCGAGCAGGCCCTTCGATACATCGATCGGCGCGACCTCGGGGACGATCATCTCGGCGAACACCGGCGCGTAGTCGAGGTCGCCCGAGAAGAAGAACTCGGTACCGGGGATGAACTCGTCGAGCTTCTTGATGCGCTCGCGCACGAGCGGCAGGACCTTGAGCAGATAGTCCTTGTTGAGGCGCCACGAGATCAGCGCGTCAGCGAGCTCCTCGTACGACAGCTCGTGGATGTACTTCTCGTTGAGCCACTTCAGCTTGTCGAGATCGAACACCGGACCGCCGAGGGACATGCGGTCCCACGAGAAGACCTCGACCATCTCGGCGAGCGTGAACTTCTCGCGGTCACCACCGAACGACCAGCCCATGAGGCCGAGGAAGTTGAGCAGCGCCTGCGGCAGGATGCCGACGTCTCGGTAGTAGTTGATCGAGACCGGGTGCTTGCGCTTGCTGATCTTGCTCTTGTCGCTGTTGCGGAGCAGCGGCATGTGGATGAACTCCGGCATCTCCCAGCCGAACGCCTGGTAGAGCAGCACGTGCTTCTGCGTCGAGCTGATCCACTCCTCAGCGCGAATGACGTGCGTGATCTGCATCAGGTGATCGTCGACGACGTTCGCGAGGTGATAGGTCGGCATGCCGTCCGACTTGAGGAGGACCTGATCGTCGATCTCCTTGGCGTCGCGCGAGACCTTGCCGCGCAGCTTGTCCTCGAAATCGATCGGGCCCGACAGCGGCACCTTGAGGCGGACGACGTGGGACTCGCCCTTCGCGGCGCGGTTCGTACTGTCGGCGGGATCGAGATCGCGGCAATGACGGTCGTAGCCGAGCGTCGCCTTCTCGGCCTGCTGCGTGACGCGCAGCTTGGCGAGACGATCCTCGGTGCAGAAGCAGCGATATGCCTTGCCCGCCTCGAGCAACTGGCCGGCGGCATTCGCATAGTGGTGACCGCGCTCGCTCTGGCGATACGGTGCGTATGGACCGCCGACATCCGGACCTTCGTCCCACGTTAGACCGACCCAGCGCAGGGCGTCGTAGATCATCTGCTCGGAGTCGGACCGCGATCGCGTTTGATCGGTGTCCTCGATACGCAGGACGAACTTGCCGCCCTCTTTGCGCGCGAAGACGTAGTTGAACAACGCGATGTACGCGGTGCCGACATGCGGATCTCCCGTCGGCGATGGGGCAATGCGCACACGGACCGGCTTCATGGGTGGGCCCTTGTAACATGCCGTGATAGGGTCGAGAAACATGCGCATCCCGGTGCTCGTCGTCGCGCTGGCTGGGACAGCACAGGCGTCCGAGATGACGGTGACCGGCGAGGTCACGAGTGTCTCCAGCCGATGGACGGCCGATGGCAGCCGCATCGTCACCGACGCCACGATCCGGACCGACGCTGGCGACGTGGTCGTCAGCCAGGTCGGCGGCACGGTCGATGGGATCGGGATGCGCCAGATCCCCGGCCCCGAGCCGCTCGTGCGTGGCATGCGCGCCACCATCGCTGCGCGCGAGGCCTTCGATCTCTCGCAGCGCAGGCACGTCGTCGTCGACGGCGTCAAGGTTCTCTCGCTGCCACCGGGCTACGTGCGCACCGGCCTGACCGCGGACGGCAACTATCTCTACTGGTCATCCGGCTGCGTACTCATCACGCCGGACGAAGAGGGCACCAACGATGTCGCCGGCGAGACCGAGTTCGCGATCATCGCCAGCGCGATCGAGCAGTGGAACACCAACACCGCCAGCTGCTCGTACATGAACATGGTCAACGAGGGCCGGCGCGCGGTCGAGGTCGGCCGCGACAACGTCAACGTCATCAAGTTCCGCGACACGTCGTGGTGCCGTCCGGCGAGCAAGGATGATCCAGCGCGCTGTCACCCCGACAGCGCCGCGGGCATCACCACCGCCACCTATGTCGACGATCCGGGCAGCTCGCGCGATGGCGAGATCGTTGACGCGGACATCGAGCTCAACGCGGTGAACTTCTCGATCTCGGTCAACGGCCAGACGCTCGGGACGCAGACCTGCCTGAGCGAGCTGCAGAACACGCTGACCCACGAGCTGGGTCACCTGCTCGGCGTCGAGCACACGTGTCTGGCGCCTGGCGACCCCGAGCGCACCGACGACCAGGGCGCGCCGGTTCCCTCCTGCAGCGCGGCATCGCCCGCCGTCCAGGAGACGACGATGTTCAACTATCAGACCTGCGGCGAGGTCAAGAAGATCACCATCGAGGCCGACGACATCGCGGCGATCTGCGGCATCTACCCGCAGGCAAAGGACCCGGGCACCTGCGAGCCTGCCGGTGAGGACCCGGGTTGCTGCGACACCCGGAGCGATCCGCGCGGTTCGCTGCTCTTATCGATGTTGGTCGGGCTGACGCTGCTGACGCCTTTTTGGCGACGCCGTCGATAGCCAGGTAAACTTTGTTCGATGAGTGGAGCGGTCTGTCCGGCGTGTGGCGTAGCGGTGATGCCCGGCTATGCCCGGTGCCCCAAGTGCCGCAAGCCGCTGCCGCGGCGATTGCCGACGGTGGTCTCGGGCGGTACGTCCGTCGAGGAGCGGAGTCGCGGGCCGATGATCGGTGCGATCGCCGCGGGTCTCGCGATCCTCGGCCTCATCGCGTATTTCGCGACGCGCGGTGGTGAGGACGCGGCGGCGCCTCCCCCGGTCGTCGCTCCGGTCGTGGAGGAGCCGCTGCCGACCACTCCGACGGACACCACCGTTCCGTTCCAGGACACGCCGCGGCCGCCGCAACCGACGGGCCCCGATCCCGCGGTCGTCGCGGGAAACCTCCAGCAAGATCTCAAACGCCAGCGGCTGTGGTCCAACGTCACGGTCAACGGCAATCGCGTCGAAGTGCGGTCGGGCTCGTGTGGCGATCCGGCCATGGCGCCGCTGCTCGACGCCGCGGCGCCCGAGCTCAAGGCAGCCGGCATGACCCGCCTGCGATGCGTCGAACAGAGCGGCCGCGTCGTCAGCGATCGCGAGCTGTAAGCTTCGTTAGTAGACGTCGCCCTCGGCGCGAATGCGCTCCAGCATCGCGTCGAGCGCACGCCGCGCTTCGTCGCTGCACTCGACGATCCGCAGGCCAAACCCCGTGGGATATGCAGCGCTCTCGCTGGTGCCCGGCTCGACAACGCGCGCGACGACGCATTTGCACGTCACCTGACTGTCGTGGTCGTAGAGGTCGATCTCGAGCGTGGAGCCGACCTTGAACGGATAGGCCCGGGCGACCTTGGTGTAGAGGAACAGGCCCTGCGCCGAGAGATCGCGGGTCCGGAACACGAGCTCCTGGCCGCCCTCGCCGTGGACTTTGACGAAGGCGTCAACGCGAACACGCTCCGCGCTCCGTTCGTGGCTCCGAGTCATGCGTCATGGTAGCGTACCGGCCAACCCCCCGGATCTCATGGACGTCCGCTGCGAAAAGTGCCAAACCGAGTACGAGCTCGACGAGAGTCGGCTCAAGCCAGGGGGAGTCACGGTCAAGTGCACGAACTGCGGGCACATGTTCAAGATTCGCAAGCGCGCGAACACCAACGTCGGTGTCGCGAGCTCGGCTACACCGTCGGCGGGGACCGTCACGGCGGTTGCCCCGACGCCGCCCGCACCTGATCGCGCACGCGCCCCATCGAAGCAGCCGCGCGCGGACTCGGTGCCCGCCGCTCCGTCGGAGACGATCGACAGTCCGTCGGGTCCGGTGATGGGCGGCACGGGCGAGCGCCAGTGGATCGTTCGCCTCGAGAACGGCGAGACCAAGAGCTGCAAGGAGCTCGCGACGCTCCAGCAGTGGATCGTCGCCGGCGTCGTCAGCCGCGAGTCCCTGATCTCACGCTCGGGCAAGACCTGGAAGCGGCTCGGGGATATCTCCGAGCTGTCGCAATACTTCGTGATCGCCGACGAGGCGCGCTCCTCGCGCTCGGTCAAGAACACCGGCAAGGCCAAGCCCGCGATGGCCGGCACGATGCTCGGGCTCGGCACGGTCCCGGCAGGGCCGCCCCGCCGGGCACCCACCGCCCCGCCGACGCCCCCGCCGGGTGCGGCGCATGGCGCCGACGACGATCTCGAGCGCCGCAGCACCGGCAACTTCCGCGTGCCGCCGGCTGCGCCACCGCCGCGCCCGAGCGCGCCGAGTCCGATCGCGCAGACCGAGCTCGCGCCGAGTGCACCGGTTCGCGCTGCCGCCGCGGCGTCGATCCACGAGCGCAGCACCGAGCCACCGCAGCCCAAGACCCAGACGCCGCGGATCACGCCGCCCGCCGATGCCGGCCGCCAGACCGCCGCGTGGGCCCAGCAAGGGGTCAAGGCGAGCGATTCGATGGCGGCGATGCCGCAGGGCCCGCGCGGCGGCAAGCTGTCGGCGAGCCCCGACGAGAAAGCGTATGGCGGCCGCGTGCGGCTGCAGCCGAGCGACGACGCCGCGTTCAAGAGCGGCCAGGTTCGCGCGCAGGACGACGACGACGAGGATCTCTATCCGCAGCGCCGTGGCTCTCGCGCCGGTATGTGGATCGCGCTGGTGTCGCTGCTCGTGATCGGTGCGGCCGCGGGCGCGGTCTACATGCTCGTGTTCGCGAAGAAGGATCAGGTCGCCACGGTGACCGGCGATGCCGGTATCGCGACCGCGGATGCGATGGCCGTCGTGGTCACGCCGTTCGACGGTGGCGTCGAGCCCCCAGCGAGTCCGCTCGAGGGTGCGCGTGCCGAGCTGCTCGCCGGCGTGAACAGCCGCATGCAGAGCGCGCTCGACGGTCTCGCCGGCAAGGACGATCCGCCGTCGCTCGCGATTCGCGCGCGGCTCGCCACCGCGATCGCGCAGTCGATGCAGGACCGCGCGATGTACGTCGACAAGGCGGAGGCCGACAAGCTCCGCAAGTCTGCCAAGCAGCTCGTCGTCGATACCGCCCCGCTCGCGCAGCGCGCGTTCAATGGTCAGCAGGACAGCGCGAGCGCGAACCTCGCGATGGCCGACGTGCTCCGCCTGCAGGCCAAGGCCACGCCGGCGGTGAAGCGCTATGTCGATACCGCGCGTAGCAAGGCGGCCGGCGACAAGGAGCTGGCTGCCTCGGCTGCGCTCGCCGAGGCGCAGCTCGCGTTGCGTGATGGCAAGCTGCCCGATGCGGCGAAGGCCCTCACCGGTGTCGACGCGCCCGACGACATGCGCGTGAAGATCACGCTCGCGCAGATCGCTCACGCACAGAACAAGCCGGCGGATGCCAAGGGGTTCGTCGAGCAGGTGCTCGCCACGCAGCCCGATCACGAGGTCGCGGTCGCGATGTACAAGAAGCTCGAGACCTCGGTGTCGAGCGTCGATCCGCTGCCGCCCGAGGAGGGCAGCGCCGCAACCCCCACCAACACCAACCCGACCAACACCAACACCAACACCGGTGGTGGCGGCGGCGGTGGCGACAACTACGACGCACTCCTCGCAAAGGCGAACAAGCTCGCCGAGTCCAACTGCGGCAAGGCGATGGAGCTGTTTGCCAAGGCGCTCGAGCAGAAGCCCAGTGGCGTCGAGGCGCTGACCGGCATGGGCTACTGCCACCTCGACGCGAAGCAGTTCTCGAGCGCGTTCTCGAAGTTCCGTGCCGCGCTCGGCGTGTCGTCGAGGTACGAGCCCGCGCTCGGTGGTGTCGCCGAGACCTATCAGCGTCAGGGCAACAAGGAAGCGGCGATCGAGGCGTGGCGGAAGTACCTCGAGCACTACCCGGGCTCGCCGAAGGCGAAGAAGCAGCTCGAGATCCTCGGTGCAGACGCCGGTGGCGGGACGCCCGAGCCGAAGAAGCCGCCCGAGGAGACCACGCCGACGCCGCCGGAACCGACGCCCACGCCGGCTCCGACGCCCGCGCCCGAAGCCGGCTCTGCGAATTAGTCGTCGTGCACGTGCACGTGCACGTGTCACGTGTCACGTGCACGTGCACGTCTACGATCTGGATGCAGGCGATCCACGCGACCACCGTCGGTGATAAGACTGCGGCATGCGTGCTGTCATCTGCGCCGGCGTCCTCCTCATCGTCGGCTGCAAGAGCAACGACTCTAAGCTCGACAAGGCCCCCGCCACGGCCGATCCGTGGGGCGCCAACGCGACCACGGGCAGCGCCGACGACACCAGTGGCGGCTCCCTCGGCGGCGTCGACTGGCAGCAGATGCTCGAGAAGGTCCGCACCGCGATCGACACGCCGGGTCCCTACGAGTCCCCTAAGACCTCGAAGGACTTCGACGAGACCAAGCCGCACTGGGCGGTGCTCGGCGTCGCCGGCGAGATCGTCGAGCGCGAGGCGTTCTCGTTCCGGGGCGACAGCGGCACCGAGCTGCGCAACCTCGCCCGTCGCCTGCGCGAGCTCGCGAAGCAGACCACGCTGACCGGCCTCTTGCTGCGTGTCGAGGAGCTCGACATCAGCTTGCCCGACGTCGTCGAGCTGCGCGCCGCGATGAACGAGTTCCGCGCGACCGGCAAGCAGCTGCGCTGCCACCTCGAGTCGGCCGGCAACGCCACCTACCTCGTGCTCACCGCATGCGATCTGATCGGCCTCGCGCCGCTCGGCGCACTCGCGATCACCGGCCCGTCCGCGATGCCGATCCACGTGAAGCCGCTGCTCGACAAGTTCGCGGTCACCGCCGACTTCATCCACGTGGGCTCGTACAAGGGCGCCGCCGAGCCGCTCACGCGCGATGCACCGTCGCCTGAGATGCTCGAGACGCTCGGAGCTATCCTCGATCGCCGCTACGACACGATGGTCGAGACCATCGCGACCGCGCGCAAGATCGATCCCGCCGCGGTCAAGGGTCTCATCGACACCGCGCTGTTCCCCGCCGAGCAGGCGAAGGCCGCGCGTCTCGTCGACGATGTGGTGACGTGGGAAGCATTCCGCGACGGCGTGAAGGCGCCGTGGACCAAGATCGAGATCGAGCCGGACGACAACAACCAGCTCGCCGCGATGATGAAGCTCGCGCGGTTCATGGGCGCGATGCCGCCCGAGCGTCCGACCGGCGATCACGTCGCCGTTGTCTACGCGCTCGGTAATATCTCCGATGGGGACGGCGACGGCGTGATCGGCGCCCGCCAGGAGATCGCGTCGCATACGCTCGTCGCCGCGATTCGCGCGCTCACCGCAGACGCCAGCGTGAAGGCCGTCGTGCTGCGAATCGATTCCGGTGGCGGCAGCGCGCAGGCGTCCGAGCTGATCTGGACGGCGCTCGAGGAGCTGCGCGCCGCGAAGCCCGTGGTGGTGTCGATGTCCGATGTTGCCGCGAGCGGCGGTTACTACATCGCCGCCGGCGCCACGAAGATCTTCGCCCACGCCGACACGCTCACTGGTTCGATCGGTGTCGTTGGCGGTCGCGTCGCGCCGGGTCCCGCGCTCGCGAAGCTCGGCGTGAACACGTTCCCGATGGGACGCGGCAAGCACGCGACGCTGATGTCGAGCCTCGATCCGTGGAAGCCCGACGAGAAGGCGCTCATGCAGAACCACATGGAGGCCGTGTACAAGACGTTCGTCAGCCGCGTCGCGCAGGGCCGCAAGCTCTCGCCGGACAAGGTGCAGCCGCTCGCGCAGGGTCGCGTGTGGACGGGCACGAAGGCCAAGGAGCTCGGGCTCGTCGACGAGATTGGTGGCCTCGATGCCGCGATCGCCGAGGCGCGCAAGCTCGCCAAGCTCGACAACCTGAGCGAGCTCGAGGTCTACCCGCCGTCGCCGACGCTGCGTGACGTGCTCGCCGGCTGGGGCGCGGTCCATGCACCGGCCGGCGTCTCCACACTGCTCGCCGAGCTACGCGCGATCGATCCGGGCGTCGCCGATACCGCGATGCGCATGCTGGCGCTCGTCGACAGCTTCCGTACCACGCCGGTGCAGACGCTCGCGATCCTCCCGGAGATCCGCTGACCATGAGAGCGCTCGTCGCCACACTCGTCGCGCTCGTCGCCTGCTCGAATGGCAGCGCGCCCGCACCCGCCCCGACGCCGAAGGTCCCGGCCACCGCTGTCGTCACTCCGCCGGCCGGCGCGAGCGGCATCGTGAAGGAGGCCACCTTGAAGTCGGCCTCCCTCGGCGTCGACAAGCGCTACCTGGTGTATCTGCCCGCGGGCTACGAGAGCTCGGGCAAGCGCTACCCGGTGTTCTATTACCTGCACGGACTCGGCGGGAACGAGGACAACTGGGTCGAGGGCGGCAAGATCGACAAGGCGGCGGACGAGCTCGGCCTGCAGGCGATCTTGATCATGCTCGACGGTGACGACGCGTTCTACGTCAACGGCATCGGCGCGGTCGACTACGACAAGTGCCTCCAGGACGGCGTCGGCCTGTTCATGCCGGGCCACGAGACCAAGCGCACCACGTGCGTGCGCAAGCGCGACTACGACACCTACGTGACGAAGGATCTGATCGCTCACGTCGATGCCACCTACCGCACCATCGCCACACGCGAGGGCCGTGCGATCGCGGGCCTGTCGATGGGCGGCTTCGGCGCGCTGCAGCTATCGATGCGGCACACCGATCTGTTCAGCGCGGCCGCCAGCCACTCGGGCCTGGTGTCGCTGCTGTATGGCGGCCCGGTCCCGTACAAGGCCGGCAAGGTCGAGCTCCTCACCGACGTGCGCACGTGGGGCGGACCGTACGTCGAGATCAAGAAGTGGATGATCGGCCTGCTCGGCGAGGACGTCGCGCACTGGCGCAAGTTCGATCCGTCGGCGCTCGTCGCAGACCTCGCGCCCGGCACGCTCGCGCTCTACATCGACTGCGGCACCGAGGACGAGTTCCTGTTTCACAACCAGGCGGCGTATCTCCACGACCTGCTGCTCGAGAAGAACATCGAGCACACGTACTTCACGGGCCCGGGCAATCACTCGTTCTCGTTCTGGCGGCAGCGCGTGCCGGAGAGCCTCAAGTTCTTGCGAGACCATACGAGCAAGCCGACGTGAACCTGTCGTGATCGCTACGTGGCGATCAGCTTGTTGAGCACTTTGATCGCGTCACGCGCGCGCTCGACATGCTCGGCCGCCTGACTGACGGCGGTCGAGATCGCCGCGACCGCATCGGTCTGGTCCATCATCGCGGTCTCGTCGCTCGCATCGCGCATGTTCTTGCGGAGCGCCTTGATCGACTCGTCGATGATGCTGAGGTTCTCGCCGAACGCGAACGGTAGATGGCCGCCGGTGTTCGTGGGCTCGTCCTCGTTCGCGCGGTTCTGCGCGGCGAGCTTCTGCTCGGTCTCGTTGAGCGTCCGGCGCAGGCGCTCGTCTTCCTTCTCGAGCTTGATCAGCTTCTGCTCGAGCTCGGCGGCACGCGCGACCAGCGCCGTGTAGCGCGTGAGATCGGCGCCGCCCTCGGACTCGCCACGGCCCGCCGGCGCGGCAGCACGGCTGGTGGTCTCGCTGTCGTCGCGGAGGTCGCGCAGCTGGGACTCGAGCCGGTCACGCTCGAGCGTGATCTGGGTAACCTTGGCCTTCTGGTCGCGCAGCTCGCGCTCGAGGCCCGCGATCTCGCGCTCGGTGTTGGCCGCGAACTGCCGCACGTTGTCGGCCTTCTCGAGCTCGCCCTCGAGCTCGGCGATGCGAGCCTCGGCGTCGGCGAGGTCTTGCTGAAGCTGCGCGATGCCCGCGAGGTCGTTGCGCTCGGCGGTACCCGAGTCGTCGATCCGCTCCTCGGCGTCCTGCGCACGACGAAGCGCATCGACGAGCTTGGTCTCGTTGTCGCGCGCGCGACGCTCGGCATCGACGATGCGCTCGGCGGCGTCCTTGGCGCGCGACTCGATGTCCTTGGCGCGCGACTCGATCTCCTTGGCCCGCGTCTCGACGTCGCGCGAGTGCGTCTCGAGCTGCTGCACTCGCGCTTGCGCGTCGAGCAGCTGCCCCGATAGCTCTGCCGAGCGTGTCTCGGCGGCGCGTGCCTGCGACTCGAGCTCGCTCACGCGAGCATCGGCATCGCGAACCTGGAGCTCGTAGTCGCGCGTGAGCGCGAGCTGCGCATCGAACTTGTGCGCGGCGTCGAGCGCACGCGCTTCGGCGGCCGCCACCTGCTTGGCCAGCTCGGCCGCCGCCTCGGGATTCGCCTTCGCCCGCGCGAGGTCGCGCTCCATCCACGACAGCTTCTGCAGCGAATCGTCGAGCTGCAGCTGCACCGCATTCGCGCGTGCGATCGACATCTCGGCCGCCTCGGCACGGTCCTTCAGCGGCGCGAGCTCGAGGAGCTTGGCCTCCGCTTCCTTCATGCGCGCCTCGACGCTCTCGATCAGCGAGCGATCCGCCGACGACGTCGAGGTGTACTCGTCGACCGACCGCTCGAGCTCGGCCACCCGGGCGCGTGCCACCGACAGCTCGGTCTCGGCGGCGCTGCGCGCGGCCTTGACGGTGCTCAGCTCGGTCTCGAGCGCATCGAGCCGGCGCTCGAGCCCCGCGGCGGTCTTGGTCGCGGTCTTGCCCGCTGCCTTCGATTCGACGAGCTGCTCCTCGAGCTTCTTGATCTTCTCGCGCGCCTCTTCGATCGACGACGACGCAGCGGTCTGCTCGACCGCGACGCCCGCCTCGAGATCCTGGATGCGCTCCTCGAGTTGCTCGACGGCGACCTCGTACTCGACGACCTTGCCCTCGGCAAGATCGGCGCGATGCTGCAAGCCGGCGAGCTGCGTGCGCGCCTCGTTGAGCTCGCGCTCGAGCTGCGTCTTGCGATCGACAAGTGTCATCGCGGTGGAGCGCTCCGCAGCAAGCTCGCGCATGGTCTGCTCGACCTTCGCCGACAGCTCCTTCACGGCGTGCTCGGCCTTCGCGAGCAGATCCTTCTCGGCGAGCGCGAGCTTCTCGGTGAGCTCCTTCTGCACCCGCTCGAGCTTCACGCCCAGCTCGGTCTGGACTTCGACCAGCTTGGCCTCGGCGTCGGTCGCGCGCTTCTCGGCCTCGCGCGTCGCTGCTCCGCGCTCGCCATCGCGCTTCTCCGCGGCCTCGGCACGCTTGTGCGCCCCGTCGAGCTCGCGCGCCACCGAGCGCGCCTTGAGCTCGACGTCGGCGGCGCGGCGAAGCGCCTCGGCGACATCCTTGGCCATCGCCTTGGCCATCGTGTCAGCAGCACTGGCGCGCTGCAGCGCATCCTCGGCGCGCGCGGTGAACTCGGCGATCCGCTTCTCGGCAGCGGTGACCTTGTCGCGTGCCTCTTCGCGCTCCTTGCGCGCGGCCGCCATCTCCGCCTCGGCACCGCCCATCGACGACACCCGCATCTCGAGCTCGGTCACCCGCGCGCGTGCCGCGGCGAGATCGTTCGCGACCGCAGCGACCTCCTGCTTGGCCTTCGCCTCGGCGGCGACCCAGCCCGCATTGGCCTTGCTGAGCGCTTCCTCGAGCTGCTTGCTCGCCTCGTCGGCGCGCGCCGCGGCCGCACTCGCCGCCTCTTTCGCGGCCGCGACCTGCGCGTCGAGCTCGACCACGCGTGCGCGCGCGGTCTCGAACTGCTGCGTCATCTCGGCGAGCTCGGTCGCGAGCTTGGTCGCGCGTGCCTCGGCCGCCTGCACCGGCGCCGCGCCCTGCCCGAGCCGTGCCTCGAGCTGCGCGACCTTCTCGTTCGCCGCGGCGAGCTCGGCCGCGAGCTTTGCGTGCGCGGCGGCAGCCTCGTCGACCTTGCGCTGCGCCTCGACCGCCTTGGTGTCGGCCTTCGTCGCCTGGAGGTTCGTGGCCTGCAGGTTCCGCTCGGCGCCCTGCGCGCGGATCTGCGCCGCGCCGAGCTCCTTCTCGGCCTTCTCGGCGCGCTGCGTGACCGCCGCCAGCTGCTCCTCGAGGAGCTTGGCCTTGGGCTCCGCGGCACTGCTGCTCGCCTGCGCGCGCGCCGCGGCGAGCTCGTTCTGCAGGCCGTTGATCACCATGTCGGCCTCGGCGAGCTTCTCCGCGGCGTTGAGCCCTGCCGATGTCGACGCGACAACCTTCGCCTCTTTGGCCTTTGCGATCTCGATGCGCGCGGCCTCGAGGTCGACGTGGCTCTTGCGCCGGAGCTCGTCGAGCTCGCCGCGCAGCGTCTTCTCTTCCTCCTGGAGGAGGTTCTGCGCCTCCTTCATGATGCGAATCTCGTCGTGGAGCTCGCCCATGCGCACGCCGTAGGCGTTGCGCTCCTCCTCGGCGGCAGACCGCGCCTTGCGCTCGATGTCGAGCCAGGTCGACAGGATGCCGTGCAGGCCCATCGGCGGCGGCAGCGTCCCGCTTGCGGGGAGCAGGCGGATCATCAGGTTGCCGATCAGGATCAGCTCGCCGACCGGAACCTGAACCTGCGAGCGATGGACTTTCGCGGGCCCGACGTAGATGCCGTTCGCGCTGCCCAGATCCTCGATCCACAGCGAGCCGGTCTGGTCCCAGAAGAACCGCGCGTGCATGCGGGACATGCGGCCGTCCTCGCTGCGGATCATGCACTCCGCGCTGCGGCCCACCGTGACCGGTTCGGCGCCGATCGAAACGGACCGATCGATTCCGTCGGAATCGGTATAGACCAGGGTGGCCATGCCCTATGCCGAAATTATCACTTCGGCGTCAGTGTCGCGATCAACTGGTCCGCTGATGCGAGTGCTCGATCGGTGTCGTCATCGAGCAATAAGACGTGGCCCATCTTGCGCCCGGGGGCCGGGAGGTCCTTGCCGTAGAGGTGCAGGCGTGCCTCCGGGCGGTCCAGGACGGCGCGCCACGCGGGCGAGCCAGCCGTCCACAGGTCGCCGATCAGGTTGACCATGACCGCGCCGGTCATCGCGCGCGGGTCGCCGAGCGGTAGCCCGCAGACGGCCCGCACGTGCTGTTCGAACTGCCCGGTCACGCAAGCGCCCCAGGTGTAGTGACCGCTGTTGTGGGTGCGCGGCGCGATCTCGTTGACGAGCAGCCTGCCGTCGGGGAGCTCGAACATCTCGACGGCCATCACCCCGATGTGGCCGAGGGCCTCGGCGACGGTCACCGCGATGTCCTCGGCTCGCTTGCGCAGCGGCTCGGTCATCGGCGCCGGTGCACGCGTGGTGTGCAGCACGTGCTTGCGGTGCACGTTCTCGGCGATCGGATAGATCGCGAGCTCGCCGGTCACGCCCCGCGCGAGGATCACGCTGATCTCGCGCGCGAACTTCACCAGCTCCTCGGCGACCGCCGGTTCACCGCGCAGCCGGGCCTGCTCGGCGGCGGGATCGCCTGTCGCCTCGATGCGCACCTGGCCCTTGCCGTCGTAGCCGGCACGCCGGACCTTGAGGATCGCCGGGCGCCCGACCTTCGCGAGCGCGGTGGTCAGCTCCTCGGGCGTGGTCGCCGGTGCCCACGCGGCCTGCGGCAGCCCGAGCTTGTCGAGGAACAGCTTCTGGGTCTGGCGGTCGTTGATCGTGCGCAGCACGCTGGCACCCGGCCGCACCGGCACGATCGTCTCGAGCTCGGCGAGCAGATCCGCCGGCACGTGCTCGGTATCGAGCGTGATGACGTCGACCTGCTTCGCCAGGTGCTTCGCGCTCTCGAGATCGTCGAGCGCGCCGACCACCACACCGTCGCAGACCTGCGCCGTCGGGCACCGCGGGCTCGGATCGAGCACCACGATCCGGTAGCCCATGCGACGCGCTTCGAGCGCCATCATGCGGCCGAGCTGTCCGCCGCCGAGCACGCCCAGTGTCGCGCCGGGGTACAGCACCCGGGTCACGTCAGCGTCTCTCCGAGCACTCGCTGGGTCTGCGCGGCACGAAACGCGTCGAGCTTTGCAGCGACCGCCGGATCCTGGAGCGCGACGATGCTCGCGGCGAGGATCCCCGCATTCGCCGCGCCGGCCTCGCCGATCGCCAGCGTGCCGACCGGGATGCCCTTCGGCATCTGGACGATCGAGAGCAACGAATCCATCCCGCTGAGCGCCTTGCTCTGCACGGGCACGCCGAGCACCGGCAGCCGCGTCTTGGCGGCGGTCATCCCCGGCAGGTGCGCCGCGCCACCGGCGCCCGCGATGATCACGAGCAGGCCGCGTTCGGCCGCGCTCTCGGCATACGCGAACAGCTTGTCGGGCGTGCGGTGCGCCGACACGATGTCCTTCTCGTACGGCACGCCGAGCTCGTCGAGCATGTCAGCTGCGAGCTTCATGGTCGCCCAGTCACTGTGCGAGCCCATGATGATGCCGACCTTGGGAGTGCTCATCGCTTGCCTGTCGTCTTGTCGCGTGGCCCCGCTGCTCTGCGCAGCCGGTCGCCGACAGCTTCGCCCAGCCCTGCGGCGGGAGGCAACGCGGCGATCACCACATCGACGCCGGCCGCGTCGAGATCTCTCAGCGCGGCGTAGAGCCCACGCGCCATGCCAGCGACGTCGTCGGCGAGGCGGTATCCGACGACATCGGCGCCCAGATCGCCCCACGCCGCAAACGCGCCCGCCGGCGCGAGGACCGCGATCTTGCCCTTGTTCTCCTCGACGGGCGCCGGCATCTCGGTCGGCATCTGCGCGATCACCTCGCGCACGCGCTGGATCGTGGCGACGACCTCGCCGGGCTCGACGGCGATCACCTCGGCGGCCGGTGCGTAGTGGCTCGCGAGCGTCCCCGGTGCGGCGGGTGCCTCGGCATCGGCCGCATCGAGCGGACCGACGATCGCCTCGATCGCCTCGCGCGGCATCCCGCCGGGCCGCAGCAGCACGGGGCGCGCCCGCGAGAAGTCCACGATCGTGGACTCGACGCCGACATCACATGCACCACCGTCGAGCACGTACTCGACGTCCTCGCCGAGATCGGCCACCACATGCTCGGCCCGCGTCGGGCTCACCGCACCGAACCGGTTCGCGCTCGGGGCCGCGATGCCACCGCCGAACGCGGCGAGCAACGCCTGCGCCATCGGATGCGCCGGCACACGCAGCCCGACCGTGTCTGCACCGCCAGTGGTGGCGAGGGAGACGTTCGGCCCGCGCTTGAGGATGATCGTGAGGGGTCCGGGCCACGCTGCCTCGGCGAGCTTGCGTGCAGCGTCGGGAATCTCGCGGGCCCAGCCATCGAGGCTCGTACCCGCGGCGAGGTGAACGATCAGCGGATGCGCGCGCGGCCGGCGCTTGACCGCGAAGATCTTGTCTGCGGCGTCGTCGCGCGACGCATCGGCGCCGAGGCCATAGACGGTCTCGGTCGGAAATGCGACGAGCCCGCCGGCATGCAGGATTCTCGCGGCTGTTGCGACATCAGTTCCGACGGGCACACCCGTTGTTACCGCGAGTCAGCGCGGCGCGGCGGCCCACTTGCTGAAGATCGGATTCATTGCGTTCTTCGCGCAGCCAAACGAGCCTGACACACCGATCGAGCAGGAGAACGTGCCGCCGACCGTGCCCGCCGCATCGACGGTGACGTCGACCGAGCAGGCATCGCGGTCGTAGGCGCGCGTGGCTTCGCTGGTTGCCTGGTAGTGCGCCGACGCGCGGTACGAGCCAGGACCGGCGAAGTGATCGATGTAGAAGCCGAAGCTCTTCAGCGTGCGGGTCGGATCGTTCGCGTTGACCGTGAAGCTCGCGTGAATGAGCTCCTTGTACTCGACCTCGAGGCCGTCGTACGCGCCGTCCGAGTAGTCCCAGAGCTCGCAGCCGTAGACGAGCACATTGTCGAGCGAGAACACCGGCTGGTACGGGTTGGTGCGGCTATCGAACGAACCGCCACCGCTCACGTTTGCCGTGATGAACGAGGTCGGGCGACCGTCTTCGGTGGCGCAGCTGCGCACGGCTTGCTCGCCGGCGACGCTGGCGTCGTAGCCGCACAGCGAGGGCGGACACGACGCTTCGCCACATGCGGTCGGCTCGTCGCTCTTGCCCGACATCGGCTCGGGGGTGCTCTGCCCGAACTCGAACTCCTCGGCCTCGTCGGCGACGCAACCGGTGACCGCGAGACACATGGCGAGAGCAGCGCTGATTCTCATCGTGACTTCGAATGAGCAACGCCGATGCCACGCCTAACTGGTGGACTTCACAGGGATCCGTGCCCGGCTCTAGTGGCCACTCGGTTCGCCGGCTACTGACGCACTGGATGGTCGGCATTCCATGCACAGCGCCAGCGCACGGCACGGTCGACGATGCGTGCCGCTTCGGCCTTGGCCAGGCCCGGGAAGTAGTCATCGATGAGCAGCGTACCGATCGCGCTGAGCCCGGGCTCGTGCCCGACCAGCATCACCGCCGCGTCGGCGCTGAGCTTGCTGATCGCTGCTGTCACCGCACGCTCGGACTCGCCGGGACTGAGCGCCGGCAGCACGTCGATCGTGATGTCGACCTTGAGGATAGACATCACCAGCTCCGCTGTCTGCACCGCGCGCACGAGCGGGCTCGTCCATACGTGGGTTGGATTGCAGTCATGCCAGCGCAATCGATCGCCGAGGCTCGTGGCCTGCCTGCGGCCGTCGGCCGTCAGGTGACGCATCGGATCGCGCAGCTCGAGCGTCTCGTCGATCGCGGCCGCGTGTCGGATGAGGAAGACGTCCACGTGCCGAGCGTACCGCGGGTCAGAGCGGCGCGAGCGTGACCATCGTGTCGGCCGTGCCCGCCGGCACGGTGGTCATGCCGCGGCCGATCACCATGCCGCCGATATCGAGGCCATCGACCGTGATCGCCCAGTTGCTGAGCTGGATCGGCGACGGCACGTCCACCGTCGACGGCAGCCCGCCGACCGGGAACGTGTCCATGCGCGTGGTGCCGTTCGCCACGATCACGACCTTGACCGACCGCGTGTTCTGCTGCAGCGCCGTCGGGCCATCGACGGTGACGGCGAGCCGCTTGATCGCATCGAGGCCGGCGTCGTGGGTCTGCGCATCATCGCCACCGCAGCTCGCCAGGAGCGCGGTCGCCACTACGATCGAGAACACGTTCACGGCGCGAGATTACATCCATTCACGCGCTACGCTGCAGCCGTGGAACACGCGTTCTGGCTCGCTCGCTGGCAAGAAGGAAAGATCGGCTTTCACGAGGGCACGCCGAATCAATTCCTGACCCGCCACCATGCCTGGCTCGCCGACAGCCGGCGCATCCTGGTCCCGCTGTGCGGCAAGACCGAGGACCTCGCCTACCTCGCCGGTCACGGCCACGAGGTCGTCGGCATCGAGCTGGTCGAGGATGCGGTGAAGCAGTTCTTCACCGAGCACGGCACGACGCCCGCGGTGACCTCCGTCGACGCGCTGAACATCTACACCGCCGGGCCGATCACGATCATTGCGGGCGACTTCTTCGCGACCACGCCCGGGCTCGTCGGCCCCATCGACGGCGTCTTCGATCGTGCAGCGCTCGTCGCGCTGCCGCCCGAGCTGCGCGATCGCTACATCGCGCACCTGAACATCCTCGCGCCCGACATGAAGCGCGAGCTGCTCGTCAGCCTCGACTACCCGGCTGGCAGCGCCGAGGGCCCACCGTTCTCGGTCGATGAGGCGGAGGTCCGCGCACGGTTTGCGAGCTGGGTCGTCGAGAAAGTCGAAGAAGCGCCCGATGTCACCGGTCGTGCAGGTGGGCAGATGGTCGAGCGTTGCTACACGATCCACTACGCACCGCCTGCGGCGGCGCTGCGCGTCCCGGCAAAGCCGTGACTTGCGATCGCGGTCGCGCCACACTAGAGCGATGCGGACGGTTCCCCTCCTCGCGGTCCTGCTCGGCAGCTCGCTCGCGGTGGCCAACGAGATGTCTCCGCAGGACAAGCCATCACCGTTCGCTGCGATCGGCGGCGTGGTCAGAGCGCGCGTGAATGGCGAGACCGTATCCGCCCGCTTCGATGCGAAAGCATGCGCGGTGCGCATCCGCGTGTCGGGCGGAACCACCGAGCTCGACATCCCGCTGCGCAAGGTCGCGTGGTCGATGACCACCGAGAAGCGCGGCGCCGATTCGCAGATCGTCGTCACCGCGCGCTGTTCGAGCAAGGACCACCTGTGCATCACCGGCACGACGGCAGCGGCGTCGTCGTCGCGCGAACCCGTGGTCCAACCGCGCTACGCGTTCCGGCTCGCCGCCGCGGCGGTCGAGGCGCGCAAGCGATTCGGCGAGCTGAAGAAGCTCACCGCGCACTGCACGCCGCTGACGAAACCTTAGAGGCCGAGCAACGCCGGGATCCCGGCCATTCGCTCGAGCGCGAGGATGCCGAACGCGATCACGAGATCGGCGATCGTGATCACCGCGCCGTAACGCAGGAACCGCCAGAAGCTGATCTCGCCACGCGGGCCGGCCGTCTCCATCACGATGATGTTGGCGACCGAGCCAAACAGCGTGAGATTGCCGGCGAGCGTCGAGGCGACCGCGAGCATGATGTAGCCCCACGTCGGCTCTGGCATGTACGGGATCCAGCCGACCGCAACGAGCACGAGCGGCACGTTCGACACGACATTGGACGCCAGTACGATGAACACGATGAACGCGATGTCGCCGCCAACGTCGCCGCGTGCGACGACGGGCGCCACCGCATCGAACACGTGCTGCAAGACGCCCGCGTGTGCGACGCCGGCAACCACGACGAACAGACCACCGAAGAAGGCGAGCAGCGTCCAGTCGACGCGTGCGAACACGTCGCGCGCGCCGGTGCGAGCAGCGACCATGAGCACTGCGGCGGCACACATCGCGGCGCCCGCGAGCGTGACACCGGCGAGCGCGAGGCCCGCGAACAGCGCGAGTGCGGCGAGACCTTTGATCGTGAGGACCTTGTCGATCGCGGGGCGCGGTGGCGAGCGCTCGGCGAGCGGCCCGGCCGGCAGCTCCTTGCGGAACATCCATGCCAGCAGCGCCGCGTTGACCGCGAGCGCGACGACGCCGATCGGAAGCGTGAGCGCGAGGTACTGCGCGAAGCTGATCGAGCCATGCGCCGCCGCGCCGACGATCATGTTCTGCGGATTGCCCGAGAAGCTGACGACGCCACCGACATTGGCGGCCGTCGCGAGCGCGAGCAGATACGGCAGCGGTGGCAGGCGCGCCTCGACCACGACCGCGAGCACGAGCGGCGTGAGCACGATGCACACGGTGTCGTTGAGCAGCAGCGCGGACAGCCCGCCTGACACGAACACCAGGCCGAACAGCAGCGAGCGTGCGGACCGCGCACGCGTGAGCACGAGGTACGCGGCGAGCCGGAAGAACTGCGCCTCTTGCAGATATGCCGCGATCACGAGCACGCCGAACAGCAGCAGCAGCACGTGGAGATCGATCGCGCGGAGCGCGAGCTCCATCGGCAGCCCGCCGACGATCACCATCGCGACCGCACCGACGACCGCGCCCGCCGGGCGATCGAGCTTGAGGAAGTGCAGCTGGCGGCTCGCGATCACCAGATACGTCAGACAGAAGACGACGAGCGCGCCAGTCACCGCCGAGCGAGAGTACCTGCGACACCTGCTGCGACCAACAATCGCGGGCCGGACAGGAGGTGCGAGCGCAGGATTCAGACCTGCCCGGCGCGTCCCGCGTTGCGGCTTGGATGCGTAGCCCTCTGATCGTGACCTCCATCGGTTTCCACCTCGTCGTCGTGGCCGGTTTCTTCGTCGCCGGCCTGTGGAAGCTCGAGCGCCTCGACGGCGAGCGTCGCCAGGTCGACATCGCGGTCGCGCCGCCGCCGCCGCCGGCTCCATCGGGGAGCCCGGCCGCCGCGCCCGCCGAGCCGTTCAAGAAGAAGGTGCGGACGGTGGCCAAGGTCGTGGTCCAGCCGACCGTGATCGATCCCGAGACCAAGTCCTCGCCCGGCGACGCGAACGCGGCAGGCACCGGCGGGACCGGCAGTGGTGCGGGCTCGGGGAGCGGCACCGATCCGATCGGTACCGGCACGTGCACCGAGGAGCCGTGCGGCGACGGTGACCCGCTGCCTCCGAAGAAGGACCCGCCGAAGGTGGATCCCGTGCTCGTCCCTCCGACGGTGATCAAGGGCCTGCGGACCTCGGGCGAGACGCAGATCCACCCGCCCGCGCCGGTGAAGACGGCAATCCTGCGCGACGGCAAGTCCAAGGTCGTCGCGACGTTCCGCCTGTGCGTCGGGATCGACGGGCAGGTCTCCAGCACAGCGATCCTCAAGTCCTCGGGGTATGCCGGCTACGACGCCGCGATCGATGCCGGGCTGCGCCGCTGGCACTACAAGGCCTACGAGATCGGCGGTCGGAAGGTGCCGGTCTGCGGCGCAGTGACCTTCATCTACACCATGCAATAGCGGTATGTTTCGCGGGCTTGGATCCCGCGATCGACGTCCGCGACCTCCGCAAGGTCTTCCGCACCCCGCTTCGCCGCAAGAAGGTCGAGGCGCTGCGCGGCGTGACGTTCACCGTCGAGCGCGGGCACGTCTTCGGCTTCGTCGGGCCCAACGGATCCGGCAAGACCACGACGATCCGGACGCTCATGGGCCTCATCAAGCCCACGTCCGGCACCGCGAAGATCCTCGGTCACGCGATCCCGAGCCGCGCCGCGCGGTTCAAGGTCGGCTTCCTGCCGGAGACGCCGTACTTCTACGACTACCTAAATGTCGCCGAGCTGCTCGACCTCGCGGGCCGGTTGTTCGGCCTGGCGTCCGACGTACGTCGCAAGCGCGCCGACGAGCTGATCGAGAAGGTCGGTCTCAGCCGCGCACGCGCGCAGAGCCTCAAGTCGTTCAGCAAAGGCATGCTCCAGCGTGCCGGCCTCGCGCAGGCGCTGATGAACGATCCCGAGCTCGTGGTCCTCGACGAGCCGATGTCGGGCCTCGATCCGATCGGCCGCAAGGAAGTGCGCGACCTCATCATCGAGCTGCGCGACCAGGGCAAGACGGTGTTCTTCTCGTCGCACATCCTCACCGACGTCGAGGCGATCGCCGACCGGATCGCGATCATCGCGCGGGGCACGCTGCAATCGCAGGGCGCGCCCGCTGAGCTCCTCAAACGCACCATGATGGGCGTCGATGTCACGATCCGGCTTGCCGCCGGCACCGACCCTGGTGATCTCACCGACGGCAGCTCACGCGTCCACCGCATCGGCGACGAGCTGTCGCTGACGTTGCCCTCGGATGCCGATGTCGACGCGTGGCTCGCTCGTGCACGCGAGCGCAGCGCCAAGGTTGTCTCGGTCGCGCCGCGCCACGAGACGCTCGAGGATCTGTTCCTGCGCGAGATCGCGAGCGCCGACACCAAGGCCGACAAGCCGGCTGAGGAGGCGCGCCCGTGAGCGACTCGCTCGGTCGGATCTGGGCGATCGCGCTCAACACGTTCCGCGAGGCGGCGCGTATCCGCGTGCTGTACGGCATCCTCGTCCTCGTGCTCGGTGCGAACCTGTTCGCGATCGTGCTCGGCGAGATGTCCGTCCGCGAGGAGACCCGCATCGCACGCGACATCGGGCTCGCCGGCATCTCACTGTTCGGCTCGCTGACCGCGATCTTCCTCGGCGTGTTCCTGCTCTACACCGAGGTGCAGCGCCGCACGATCCACGCGATCGTGTCCAAGCCGATCGAGCGCTGGGAGTTCGTCGTCGGTAAGTACACCGGCATGGCGCTCGTGCTGAGCGTCCTCGTTGCGCTGTTTGGCCTCGCGATGATCGGCATGCTCACGTGGCAGGGCGTCGGTGTGAACGACGCGATCCTGCGCGCGATCGTCCTCGCGTGGTTCGAGGTGCTCACGGTCGCGGCGATCGCGATCTTCTTCTCGTCGTTCTCGAGCCCGTTCCTGTCGGGCATCTTCGCGCTCGCGATGTGGGTGATCGGCCGGCTCACGCCGGACATCGAGACCGCCGCGGGCACGGCCTCGGGCTGGATCCGTTGGACCTCGCGCGTCGCGCTCGAGATCGTCCCCGACATTCACCTGTTCTCGCCGTCGGGCCGCGTGATCGACGACGCGCACGTGAGCGTGCACGCTGACTACGTTTCGTGGGGCTACGTCGCGCTGTCGTCGCTGCACGGACTTGGCTGGATCGTCGGCCTGCTCGCATTCGCGTGCATCCTGTTCCACCGCCGCGACTTCTCGTGAAGCGAGCCATTGTCATTCTCGCGTTCGTCACCGCCGCGCTTGGCGCGCTGGCGATTCGCGTGGTCGTGGAGGGCCGGCGCGCACTCGGCGATGGCGACGCGTGGCAGCTGCGCGGCCGGCCAGCCGAGGCGATCCGGTCGTACGAGACGGCGGCACGCTGGTACCTGCCGCTCGCGCCGCACGTCGGGGATGCCTACGCCAAGCTCCGCGCGCTCGCCGAATCGCCCCACGAAGGGACGCCGCCCCCCGATCCGAAGCAGGTCGCGGTCCAGCTCGCCGCGTGGCGGGCGATCCGGAGCGCCGCGCTTGCGACCCGGTCGATGTGGCAGCCCCACGCCGACGAGCTGGCAGCCGCGAATGTGGCGATCGCGAGGATTTCCGCGGGGGTGCCGCAGGCCGGAACCGCCGACCCGGCATGGCACCGCGAGCGCCTCGGCCGCCCCACCCGCCCCTCGCTCGGGGCCATCGTCCTGGCCAGCCTCGGGATAGTTCTCTGGATCGGCGGGGCGATAGCGCTGGTCAGGCGCGGAATCGGGCCCAGCGGGGGGCTGGTACGCCGGGTCGCCGGAATTGCCGGGATCGTCATCGTCGTGGGCCTGGGGCTCTGGGCTGCCGGCCTTTACAACGCCTGATCGCCTATGTTTGCCTCCACTTTCGGAGGCCTCGTCGATCATGGGTAAGAATCTAGGCGGTGCAATCATCGATCTGCTCGAGTCCGAGCGGGTCGAGTTGCGTGCAGCTGCGGCCACCGTGCTGGCTGCAGTGGGTAAGGGCGACAAGAGCGTGCTGACCGCGCTGACCGGCCGACTCGAGGATCACGAGGTCAATGTTCGCCGCATCGCACTCGAGGGTCTCGCCGACCTCGGCGCGAGTGGCATCGCAGCCAAGCTCGTGCCGCTCCTCCGCGGCGATGACGAAGCGCTCGCGGAGCGCGCGGCCACGCTGCTCGCGCAGCAAGGTGCCGAGGCCGAGAGCACGCTGCGCAAGGAAGTGCGTGCTGGCTCCGTCGGCGCGCGCCGCGTGATGGCGCAGCTGCTGATTCGCCGCGGCACCCAGCCCGCGATCGACGCGGTGCTCGATCAGCTGTCGGACAACGAGTTCGGCGAGCAAGCGCTGCAGCTCATCCGCGCCGAGCTCGACACCGGTAACGAGCGTCTCGCGAACCAGGTCGAGAAGAGCGCGATCGGTCGCGCGAGCGAGGCGGCCAAGGAGCTGCACAAGGACTGGGCGAAGGCGCAGAAGACCGCCGCCGACGTGCAGAAGACCGCGGCCGCAGAGGCCAAGAAGAAGGGCGGTAAGCCGAAGGCGAAGGCGAAGGCGAGCGCGAAGCCGAACAACGCCAACGGTCACACGAACGGCAACGGCCACGCGGTGGTCGCAGCCGATCCGCTTCGTGATCCCGACGTCGCGCAGGGTGTTGCCCAGCTCGGCGCGCTGCTCCGCCTGATTGGCTACCTCGCGCGCCCGTCGACGCAGTCGCTGCTGCTCAAGTACGCCGATGCCGACGAGCCGCGTCCGATCCGGCTCGCCGCGATCGCCGGCCTGCGCCGCATCGTCGCGCAGAGCGAGGCCAAGGGCACCGAGAAGGTGGTCGAGACGCTGATCGAATACGCCGACGGTGACGACTACGCGGTCGCTCAGTCGTCGGTCGACACGCTGCGCGGTGCACGAATTCCCGAATCGCTGCAGAAGAAGTTCAGCGCTCTCGCGAAGTCGAAGAACGTGCAGGCGCAGAAGCTCGCGATGGAGCGCCTGCCAGCGGGCGGCGGTGCATCGGCGGTCAAGGCGCTCGTCGAGGCGCTCGGTGGCGACGAGCCCACCGCGCGCGACGCGGCTGCTCGCGGCCTGTCGAAGGCGCCCGAGTCGGTGCTGCCCGTCACCAAGGCGCTGCTCGATACGATGGACGAGCAGGTCGCTCGCCGCTACGCCGGCGTGATCCGCGCGCACCGAGGTCACGTCTCGAAGCAGGCGATCGAAGCGCTCGTCGAGCGCGTCCGCGACATGATGGAGAAGAGCCTCAAGGGCAAGGCGAGCGCCGATCAGATGGTGATCGAGCGTGTGCTTGCCGAGCTCGTCGCCGATGTCGCGCCGTCCGAGCACGTCGAGCTGCTGTTCGATCGTGCGAAGCGCCTGCGCAAGGCCGGCAAGATCGTCGAGGCATTCGGCTCGCTCAAGTCGCTGGTGCGCTCGCGCGCCGACATCGACACAGCGATCGACGATGACCAGCGGTTCTTCCTCGCGCAGCTGTCGCTCGAGGCGGCCGGCGAAGGCATCCTCCGCGCGGCGCACGCCGACGATCCGATCTTCGCGCAGTTCGCACGGCTGTCCGCCAAGGGCTACCCGGTCGCGAAGAACCTCGCCAAGAACGAGGATGTCTCCGACGAGCAGCTCTACGCGCTCGGCTTCCGCCTCATCGAGTCCGGCGACGGCTCGAACGAGGAGCTCGGCGCCGAGCTGCTGCAAGGAATCATTGACGAACGACCGCGCAGCAAGCTCGCGAAGTCGGCCAAGAACAAGCTCAAGCTGACAGGACACCTCGATGATGAGTGAAACAGAGACCGAGACGCCCCCCTCCCAGCCGCTGACGATCGACGCCTACCTCGCGAGCCTGCCGCCCGACCGGCGCGCGGCGATCGCGACGGTGCGTGAAGCGATCAATGCCAAGCTCGCCAATGGCTTCGAGGAGCGCCTCCAGTACGGGATGATCACGTGGACCGTGCCGGAGTCCGTGCTCCCCGCGGAGCAGGTCTACAACAAGCAGCCGCTTGCGATCGCGAGCCTCGGTTCGCAGAAGAACCACATGGCCGTCTACCTCATGGGCGTCTATGGCGACCCCGAGGAGAAGGCCTGGTTCGAATCCGCGTACAAGAAGTCGGGCAAGCGCCTCGATATGGGCAAGTCGTGCGTGCGCTTCGCATCGCTCGACAAGCTCGCCGTCGATGTGGTGGCCGAGGCACTCGGACGCGTCAGCGCCGAGAAGTTCGTGCGCAGCTATCAAGCCGCAAAGGACGCCAAGGCAGAGGCCGCGAAGCCCCCGCCGCCGAAGGTCCCCGCCAATGCTGGACGCGCCGCGAAGGTCGCAGCGGCCGCGAAGGCTGCACCCGCACCGGTGGCCAAGCCCGCGCCGGTTGCCGCGAAGCCCGCGCCCGTGAAGGCCGCGCCGGCGAAGAAGCTCGCGGCCAAGAAGCCGGCAGCGAAGCTGGCCGCGGCCAAGAAGCCTGCGGTGAAGAAGCCCGCGCCGAAGAAGCCGGCGAAGCCGAATTCCGGTTCGGCGAAGCGCAAGCCCACGCGCTGATCCCGCAAACAACGCGAGGACGAATCTCGGTTCGCCCCTAGAGTGCGCGCCATGCGCGTCACCTCGGTGCTGTTTCTCGCTGCGTGTAGCTCGGCCACCTCACCGCTCTCGCCCGACGCGATCACCGATCCGGTGATCGATGCGGCCACCGCGGCAACCGATGCCGCGACGATCGCGCCGTGGGGCGAACGGTGTGGCAACAGTCTCGACGACGATGGCGACACGCTCGCCGACGAAGACTGCGCGCCGAGCCTGTTCACCGGCATGTTCGCACCCGCGGTTGCGGCCGATCCGGCGCTCACCGCGCTCGAGACCGCGGCCAATCGCCGGCTGGCCGTCGTGCAGACCTATCACTCGCTGAGCGCGCTGGGCATCGCGCGCACGGCACCCGACCTCGCGAAGATCTTCGCGCGCGGTCAGGTCGCACACCTCAACATCGAGCCGAGTGGCTACACCGCGCCGCAGTACGCAGCGCCGGCGCAAGATCCACTCGCACACGATCTCACCGCGATGGGCAACGCGATCGCCGGTGCACTCGCTGCCGAACCGCGCGGTCGCGTGCTCGTGACGTTCGGCGCCGAGATGAATGGCGACTGGACCGACTGGGGCTGCCTGTCGACGACGCAATACATCGCGCTCTACCGCGCCGCGCACACGCGCATCACCGCCGCGCTCGACGCACTCGCGATCGATCGCCGCCGCGTGCGCTGGGCGTACGGTCCCAACGCGACCTCGAGCGCGAGCTGCAACTCGGCCGCGACGTATTATCCCGGCCACGCGTACGTCGATGTGCTCGGCATGAGCGCGTACCGCCCCGACGGTGCGACCGTCAACGCGAGCGTGATCGCGCCGATGTCCGCGCTGTTCGATGCCCTCGCCTACCCCGCCGTGTGGCGCCGCGATCGCTTCGTGGTGCTGCAGACCGGTGCGCGCGCTGCGCCGGACCGTGCCGCGTGGCTCACGTCGCTGTTCGCGACCGCCGAGGCTGACGCGCGTGTCGCCGGCATCATCTACTTCCACGCCGCCGACTGGGCGAGCACGCCGGCCGACCTTGCACCTGCGGTCGCCGCCGCGCCGCTCGCCGATCACGGGCTCGACGGCGTGTTCACCCCGCACTTCTGGGACGTGCCCTACGATCACCCGGCGTTCCTCGAGATCCAGGCGCTGCGCGATGCGGGCATCACGTCCGGCTGCGCGGCGGTGCCGGCGCGCTTCTGTCCCGACGGCCCGATCCTCGCCGCCGATGCCCGCGCGCTCCTGATGCGCGCATTCCCGGGCGGGTCTGTCACGCTCGTCGATCCGGTCCGCGAGACCGATCTGGCGACGGCGATCACTGCGCTCGGCGGTACGCCGCCGCCCGCGAGCAACGTCACGGCCACGCGCGCACGTGCCGCGATCCTCATCACGCATGCCGCGAACCTGCGGCCGTCCGCGCTGTGACATCGTCGGGACGATCTGGGTGGTCACTTCGGCGAGTGTGCTTCTGAATCGACATCGAGCTCGACGTGCACGAGCACCTCGTCGGTCGCGGCCATCCCGCGGTTCCCGGTCCGCACACGCCAACCGGGCGTCCCCGCGAGCGCCCGCAGCACCGCGGCGACCGCCTTGCTCTGCAGCTCGCGAAACTGCCGGTCCCGCCATGCAAAGCCGTCGAGCTCGCCGTCATAGGCCTCATCGAACTCGGCGCCTGCCTCGATGCGGATCGTCCACAGAGCCTCTTCGCGATGAGCCATGCGTGGATTGTGTCACGACGATGGGCCGTGCACGCGTAGCGCTACGGGACGAGCTTGTAGCCGAGGCCGTAGACCGTGAGGATGTGCCGCGGGCTCTTCTGATCTTCTTCGAGCTTGCGACGCAGCTTGACGATGAAGTTGTCGACGGTGCGCGAGGTCGGCGAGCTCTGCACGCCCCAGACCTTCTCGAGCAGCTCGTCGCGCGACACGGTCTCCTCGGAGCGCTCGCGCAGCAGCTTGAGAACTTCGAGCTCGTAGAATGTGAGCCGCTTGCTGGTGCGGCCCTTGCTCATCGTGTGCTTGCGAGCGTTGATCGTCCACTGGCCGATCGTGAACGTCTCGTCGGGGTGCGATGACATCCGCGCCTGGCGGCGGAAGATCGCGTTGATGCGCGCGATCAGCTCGGCGACCGAGAACGGCTTGGTCACGTAATCGTCGGCACCGGCATCGAGACCGCGAATCTTGTCGGTCTCCTGCGCCTTCGCGGTGAGGATGATGATCGGCACCGTCTCGTCGCGCTGGCGCAGCGTCTCGCACACGCGGTAGCCGTTGTCGTCGGGGAGCATCAAGTCGAGCAGCACCGCATCGGGTGCCCAGTCCATGGCGGCGGCGAGACCCTCGGCACCGGTGCCGCGCGCCTGCACCTCGAAGCCTTCGAACTCGAGCGCGTCGCGAATGCCGCGCACGATGTCCGGCTCGTCCTCGATCACGAGGATTCGCTTCTTCGTGGACGGCTCGTCTGACACGGGATGAGTCATATCACTTCTGGTCTGGAATCGGCAGCCACAGCTCGAAGGTCGAGCCCTTGCCCACTTCGCTCGTTACCGTGACGTCGCCATGGTGGGCGCGGGCGATGTGTTGCACGAGCGCCAGGCCGATGCCGGAGCCGCGGATCGGTTTGAGGCGCACGGCACGGGCTCGATAGAAACGCTCGAAGATCTGGTCTTGTTCCGCAGGCTCGATGCCGGGCCCAAAGTCGCGGACGCTCAGCACGAGCCGCTCCTTCTCGTCGATGGTCTTCTTCGCAAGCGTCAGCTCGATCTTCTTGCCGCCCGCCGCGTACTTGATGGCGTTGTCGATCAGATTCATCACCGCGAGCGTGAAGGCGTTGCCGTCGAGCTTCACGAGTGGCAGCTCGGGCTCGATGTCGACGGTGATCGCCATCTCGGCGGTCGTGAGCCGACGCCCGACGAGATCGACCGCGCGCTCGACGACCTCGCCGACATCGGCCTCGGAAAACTCGTAGACCCCCTTGCCGCGCTCGATCTTCGCGAAGTCGAGCACGTTGTCGATCAGGCGCCCGAGCCGCACGCTCTCGCGCCAGATGATATCGGCGTACTCGGTCGCCTGCTCGGGGCCCTTGGTGCGGCCGTTCGCGAGCATCTCGCCGAACATCGAGATGATCGACAGTGGCGTCTTGAGCTCGTGCGAGACGTTGGAGATGAACTCGCTCTTGAGCTCGTTGGCGCGGCGCTCGCGGCGAATCGCGAGCGCGAGGAACACGAGGCCGGTGAGGATCACCGTGATCGCGCCGCCGATGAACAGCGAGTCGATGAGGCGCTTGCGCTCGACCTGCTTCTGCGCCTCCTTGTCAGGCACCTCGGTGACGCGCACGCTCCAGCCATCGACCGAGTCGACGAACGACACGTCGACGCTCGACGCATCACTGCCGAATGAGAACGTCACCGGCGTGTAGACCAGCTCCCCGCGCTGGTCGACGACCTCGAACAGACGCTTGGCGTGCCCATTATCGAACGGGAAGAACTGCGGGAAGATGACGCCGACGAGGTGCGCGAGGTCCTCCTCGATCACGATGTAGTGGACCTTGTCTCCCCACGACCGCTTGATCATCGACCACAGGTAGTCCTTGCCTTCCCACGTGCCGTGGAGGTGCGCGCGTTCGCGGAGCGGGAGCTGGTGGAGGCGAAGCTGGGGCAGCACTTCCTTCATGAACCAGTCGCGGAACTCGGTGCCCTCCTTGTTGCCCTCCTTGTCGCGGCGTTGCGAGACGTAGCCACCCGGAACCAGCGTCTGCTTGTCGTCGAGCACGAACACGCTGACCAGGTGAATCCCCAGGTTGTTGACCAGCTCCTCGATCTGGAGCGGCGCTGCAGTCCCGCTCAGATGGCGATCCAGGGCTCGAAACATCTTGTCGTCATCGCGAAGGATGGACGACTCGACACTGAACACTTTGTCCGCGGCGAGCTCTCGCAGCGAAGCCAGCTCCGCCTCCCGGTAGGAGACCTCGGTCGCGTAGCTATAGCCGTAATAAGCGAGCGTCACGGCCGCCGCCAAGACCGCGAAGATCAAGGCGTTCACGAGCAGGAGGCGACGCACGGGACGAAATCCTGCCACTTCCCAGTTCGCTTGTGTGTACGGGAGGTTGTCGGACCGCTGGTATTCGTGTTAGACGGCAAATAGTCGATCGCGGCACTCCCGTCAGTGGGATTGGCCGTAATTCAGAATAGTTAGCGGTCGTACGCGTACCGGAAGAGGGCTGGCAGAGATGGATTCCATCTTCGAAGAAGGCGCCGAAGAAGTCGGTGGCGAGATCGAGGCTTACTGCCCGTCGCCCCGCTGCAAGGCGGACACGACCCACACGATCATCTACATGTACGAGGACGAAATCCGTCGCGTGCAGTGCGTGGTGTGTGGCGAGGTTCACGCGTATCGCAAACCGCGCGGCGACGGCACAGAGGGTGACGGCGACGGCAGCGGTAAGAAGGGTGCGGCCAAGCGCATGACCTGGGACGAGGCGATGGCGCGAGCCACCGACGGCGATCTCGGGAACTGCCGGCCCTACTCGATTCGCGACACCTATGAGGACGGCGATGTCGTCCATCACCCGGTGTTCGATATCGGCTTTGTCGTCGAGCAGCTGCCCGACAACAAGGTCGAGGTCATCTTCCGCGACGGCGGTGCACGCATCCTGGTGCACAATCGTGGCGACCTCGCGGCTCGCATGCCGGAGATCGCCGAGGTGCCGATGCCTCGCGAGGCGAAGAAGAAGAAGCGCGCCAAGAAGCCGGAGAACGCTGCTCCGGTGCCGGCACGCAGCAAGGCCGAGGTCGAAGCTGCGGTCGCCCGCGCTCGCACGGCTGCGCAGATGCGGATGGAAGAGTCGAACCGCTCGGCGGATGAGCGGAACAAGAAGATGAAGGCCGACGCGAAGGCCATCAAGACCAAGCCCGGCAAGCCCGCGCCTGCGGCTGCGGCTGCGGCTGCGCCGGCTGGCAAGGCCGGACCTGCTGGCAAGGTGGCCGCCCTCGTGGGCAAGGCCGCTGGCAAGGTCGCCCCCGCCGGCAAGGCAGCGGCAAAGGCAGCGCCTGCGAAGGCGCCCGCGAAGGGTAAGGCCCCGCCTCCTAAGGCGAAGGCAGCGGTCGCCAAGAAGCCGGCCGCCAAGCCCGCCAAGCCCGCCAAGCCCGCCAAGAAGCCCGCCAAGCCGGCAGCCAAGAAGCCCGCAGCCAAGCCGGCCAAAAAGCCCGCCAAGCCGGCGCCCAAGAAGAAGAAGAAGTAGCTACCCCCGCGGTGGAAACGAAGGCGTCGGCTCCAGGGCCGGCGCTTTTTTCGTTTCGGCGCGCCGTCCACGTTTGCGATCCCCAGCCCTACAGCGTGCGCACCGTCCACCGTCCACGTGCGCACCGTCCACGTGCGCACCGTCCACGTGCCACGTGCACGTGCACGTGCACGTGCCACGTGCACGTTTCCGATCCCCAGCCCTACACCGTGCGCGCCGTCCGTGCCACGTGCACGTTTCCGATCCCCAGCCCTACAGCGTGCGCACCGTGCACGTTTACGATCCCCCCTACAAGCGTAGCGCAGTCAGTCGCGCGGTCCTGGCTCTCGATCGCCAGCGTATCGGGGCCCCCGGCCTCTACTGGCGCGGCGTCGTCAGCTTGTCGATATCGATCTGGCTCAGCGCGAGACGGATCAGCTGCGACTTGTTTGCCTTGGTCCAGCCACGCTTCTTGAGCTCGGCGACCTTGGCGTCGAGGTCCTCGAGGTCCTGCGTGTACATCGAGATGCAGATGACCTTGTAGTGGGTCGGCCGCACCTGCTGCTTGCCCATGCCGTTCGCCGCGCGCGGCTTGCGTGCATCGAGCGTGCTGGTGCTCGCGGCATCACGCCCGCGCCCGTAGTACTCCTCGGTCAGAATTGCATCGGCGTCACTGAGAGGATTGTGCGCCATGAGCTTGTCTTCTTTCATACGGCCACCTGTGGTTCGCTGTGAATCGTCGTCTCGACCTGAGCAGTCGTCGACAGCATCCAGTCGACGACTCGGTTGTAATCAGCCGCGCCGTGTGAGGTCGGCGCGTACTCGAAAATGGTTTTCTTGTGACTCGGCGCCTCGGCGAGGCGCGTGTTGTGGCGGATCGGCTCGAGGCACTTCGTCTTGAAGTGACCCTGCAATGTCTCGAGCACCTCGCGTGCGAGGCGCGTGCGGCCGTCGTAGAAGGTTGGCAGCACGGCCGAGATGCGCACCGCGTGACCGAGGTGCCGCTCGACGTCCTTGATCGTCTTGAGCACCTGCTTCACACCGACGAGCGCCAGGTAATCGCAGGTCACCGGGATGATGACCTCGTCGACATACGACAGCGCGTTCTGGTTGAGGAGGTTCAGTGACGGACCACAGTCGATGATGACGTGATCGTACTTGCGCGAGACGGCCAGCATGTTGAGCCGCTTGGTGAGCATGCGCGAACGCTGGTCGGTGTTCTGCCGCGCCAGCCAGATCTCGGCGGCGGCGAGCGTGGAGTCGGACGTGATGACATCGAGGTGGCTACGCACCGGCACCGCGACCTCGGCGGGCTCGGCCCCGTCGACCAGCACGTGATAGAGCGACCTCTCCCCGGCGACGCCCAGCGACACGCCCACGTTGCCCTGCGCGTCGGTATCGACCAGCAACACCTGCTGCTCGCGCTCGGCCAGTCCGGCCGCGAGGTTCACTGCAGTCGTAGTTTTCCCGGTTCCACCCTTTTGATTCAAGACCGCGATGCGGCGCGCGCGCTTGGCACGAAAGCCCTCCTCGCCCAGACCCTCCTTGCGGCACTCGAGCGAACAGAAGTGCTTCCGCCCTCCCGAAGTCACCGCAATCTGAAACACGAACGCCGGGCTGAACATCTGCCCGCACGCGACACACGTCTTCTCCATCCCCTTATGGAAACGACATGCGAGAAATGGGGGCAACATTTCAACTTCGTTCGGGCGATGTATTGGGTATGGTCGGGTCGGGATGAGTGGCGGCATTGCGAGGACGGTGACGGCGGAGGGGCTCGACGCGGCGTCCGTCGCCCGCGATTTACTCGATCGGCTCGTCGGAGACGGGCTTCGGCTCGTGGTCGTGTTTGCCGACTGGCGAATCGATCCAGCAGTTCTTGTAAGAACGTTGCAAGAAAAGTTGCCCGCGCCGGTCGTGGGCTGCACGACGATCGGCGTGATCGGAGCGGGCCTGCATCCGAGTGCTGCCGCGATCGGGTTCTACGGCGACTGGTTGCGCGTCGGCATCGGGGTGGCGACCGAGCTACCGAAGTCCGCGCTCGCGCGTAGCCGCGATGCCGTTCATCAAGCGGCGGCCGCGCTGGGCACCACCGCCGACGCACTCGATCCGGCGCGTCATGTCGCGATCACGCTGGTCGACGGCACCAGCGGAACCGAGGAGGCGTTCTGCATCGCCTCGGCCGCGACCGCGCCACAGATCAGGATGGTCGGAGGCTGCGCCGCGACCGAGCTTGGCTCGCCTCGCCGCGCGTATGTCTGCGCGCACGGCGAATCACTCGCCGACGCCGGCATCGTGGTGCTGCTCGAGACCGCGCTGCCGTTCGAGGCGGTCACCTCGCAGCACATGATCGCGACGGACGTGAAGACCGTCGTCACCGCCGCGACCGGCCGCACGATCGACGAGCTCGACGGGCGTCCCGCGGCCGCGCGCCTCCGCGATCTGGTCTCGCAGCTCGGCGGCACGCTCGACGAGACCAAGCCAAGCGAGTACTCGTTCGCCCGCTTCGTCGACGGTGTGCCGTACTTGCGCTCGATGACCCGCATCGAAGGCACGCGCATCCAGGTCGCGTGCGGCGTGGCCAGCGGTCACGTGCTGCGCCTCATGCGGCCCGGCGATCTGATCAAGAAGACGCAGCAAGACCTCGCCAATGTCCGCGATCGCATCGGCGGCGAGATCAGCGCGCTCCTCGCGTTCTCGTGCATCGGCCGTCACTGGGAGGCTGCGTCGCGTGGGATCGAGCAGCCGCTCGCCGCCGCGTACGCCGCGTATCCAACGATCGGCTTTCAGAGCTACGGTGAACAAACAGGTATGCTGCTCGTGAATCACACGCTGACGGGTCTGGCTATCGGAACGCCGCGATGAGCGCTGACGACGCGAAACACCACGATCGCATCGCAGAGCTCGAGCTGGAGCTCGCGGCGGCGCAGCGCACGATCGACGTCCTCATCGCGCGCCTCGAGCGCGGCAACACCACGCCGCCCGTGCAGGCCGAGCTGTTCGATGCCGCGGTCCGGCTCGGTCACGTGCTCGAGGAGCGTACGCGCGAGGTCGAGGCGGCCCGCGCCGAGTTCCGTGCCCTGCGCGCGAACCTCGACCAGATCGTCAAGCAGCGAACGCGCGCACTCGCCGAATCAGAGACCCAGCTGCGCTCGAAGAACGTCGAGCTCGAGAAGCAGAGCCGCGACAAGGCCGAGTTCATCGCGATCGCAGCGCACGAGCTGCGCACGCCGCTGACCAGCATCGTCGGTTACCTCGACCTGTTCACCGAGGGGCGCTTCGGCGAGCTGCCGCCGCTGCTCGAGCGCCCCGTCAACTCGGTCCGCCGCAACGCTCACCGGCTCAAGCGCCTCGTCGACGACATGCTCGATGTCTCGCGCATCGAGGCCGGCGCGATCGTCCTGCGCCGCGAGCCGGTCGATCTTGGCGAGGTCGTTCGTGATGTCGCGGCCGAGCTGCTGCCGCTCGCACGCGCGCGCAACCAGAACGTCGACACGCACATCGAGCACATCCCGCCGATCCCCGCCGACCGCGACAAGCTGGTGCAGATCACGGTGAACTTGCTGCAGAACGCGATCCGCTACACGCCCGAGGCCGGCGCGATCACGATCAGTGTCGACGAGGCACCCCGCGAACGCTACGCCGGCGGGTGGGCGCGCCTGCGCGTGCGCGACAACGGCGTCGGCATCCCGGAAGAAGATCGCCAGCGGATCTTCGATCCGTTCATGCATCCCAAGCCGGCCAAGCACCACACGAGCACGGGTCCCGACTCCGCAGGCCTCGGCCTGTCGATCGCACGCGGCCTGATCGAGCTGCACGACGGCCTGATCACCGTTGACTCGCAGCCCGACGTGTTCACGGAGTTCACCGTGCTGCTGCCGTTCAAGTAGCGCGCGCGGTCGAGCCCGACGCCCCCTTAGCCTGGGTTAGAAGCCCTTGGCGACGCCGAACGTGATCTGATGGAAGATGTCCGTGCGCTTGACGTTGGTGCCCATGTGCACGCGCGTCGAGGAGGCCAGCGGCGCGCCGAAGTCAACGCCCATGTAGTTGAGGTCGTACGCGGCCTGCAGGTCGAACGCCTTCATCCGGTACACGAGCCCGGTGCCGAGCACGATCGCGGTGACGCTCGGTGACGCGCCGTCCTCGAGTCCCCGGGTCTGCGTGATGCTCGCGCCAAACAGCATCGTGTCGAGCGAGAAGCGCAGCCCGATCTTGGTCGTGAGCTTCGGGATCGCGAACGCGGCGCCGAGCGTGGGGCCCTTGACGACCTCCGACGGCAGCTGGGCTGGATTTGCCGCCATGTTCGCGACGTCGTTGACGAGGAAACCCTGGTAGCGATAGCCGAGGCGACCGAACAGCGCCATGCCGCTCTTCTTCTTGAGGTCGATGCCAGCCATGCCGCGCACATTGACGTTGTGCACGACGATGCCGATGTTCACGCCGGGCTCGGGTCCGCCCTTGTCCTTGTCGTAGAACACGCCGCCGCCGAGCGTCTTGGAGTACTCGTACGTCATCTCGCCACCGAAGAGGTACTTGCCCTTCGGGATCATGATGCCGCCGCCGAGCGCGATCGTGACCGACGACGTTCCGATGTTGTAGTTGTCCGGCACGTCGACGAGGTTGCTGCCCGCGGTCCGCATACCCTGCTGGATGATCATGATGCCGGCGCGTGCGCGCACGTCGATCACGCGCTTGCCGCTGGTGCCGCCGCTCTCGCCCATCTCGAGCAGATCGGTCTGGATCCAGCCGCCGTCGCCATCGGCATTCTCGACGAACGTCCACGCGCCCTCGGTCTTGCCGGGAAACAGCGTGTCGGTCGGACGCACGGAGAACGGGCTGTCCGATTCCTCATCGGGCTCGTCGTAGACCGCGACCTTCTTGCTCACGCGAGCGCGCGGGCGAGCGTCGACTTCCTCTTTCTCGTCCGTGATCGGCTCCTCTTCGTCGCCCTCGTCGTCCTTCGACCTCTCCTCTTCGTCCTCTTCGTCTTCCTCTTCATCCTTGGCCGGCGGCTTGGAGACGGCCGCGACCTTCTTCTTGGGAGGCGGCGCCTCCTCTTCTTCTTCGTCTTCCTCGTCTTTGGCCGGTGCCTTCGCCACGACCTTCTTCTTGGGCGGCGGCTCGTCCTCTTCTTCTTCTTCCTCTTCGTCGCCACCGCCGCCATCACCCATCGCATCGGCGCCGACGCGATCATCGGGCGCACCATCGCCACCAAAGCCGCGCTTCTTGCCGCGACCTTCCACGAACGGACGGCGGCGCGTGTTGCGCGCGATGGCGCCGTCATCCGCCATGTCGACCTTGCTGCGCGGCACGTAGCCGGTGCGTCCCTTGACGCGAACTTTCAGCCAGCGTCCGTCTTTCGAGAGCAGCTGCATCGACTGGCCGCTCTTGACGGCGAGCAAGACCTTGGCTTGCTCACCCGGTCGGCTGTACAGCTTGGTCGCCTGGTTTGACTTGACCTTTTCGGCCGCGGCGACGCCCACGCCCAGGAACAAGCCGAGGGCGACAACAAGGATCAGGGCAGGCACCCGCATTACCTGATTATTGTACAAGCAGCGTGCCGGATCCAATCGCTCGTAATTACGTCGGATTCATCGCAGTTCGCTGTGGACTGATGTGGGCACGGGGGGATCCAGACCGCAGTAATCGTAGAAAGAAACGCGTTAAGCTGAGGCTGAGCGTCCCCCTATGAGCACGCAGACCAAGAAGTCGTACACCTCCGGTCACTTCGAGTTGCAGATCGATGGCAAGCCCACGACCGCGTATCTGAAGTCGCTCGACGGCGGCTTTGGAAAACACGCGCTGATCGATGAGCGCATCGGCCCAGAGAACAAGGCGATCAAGCACGCCTCGGTCTGGGAAGTTGACCCATTCTCGTTTGAGTTTGGCCTTTCGGGTGCGAACCAGGTGCTGACCTGGATCAAGAACTCGTGGAACAAGGACCCGACGCGACACGACGGGCAGATCGTCCACGCGAACTTCAACATGGAGGCGACGCTCACGCACGAGTTCTCCGGTGCGTTGATCACCGAGACCACGTTCCCGACCCTGGATGGCGGCTCGAAAGAAGCCGCGTACATCAAGGTGAAGTGTCAGCCGTACGCGACCACGCTCAGCCCCGGCGGCGGCGGCAAGCTGAGGTCCACACTGAGCCAGAAGCAGAAGCTCTGGCTGTGCTCGGGCTTCCGTCTCAACATCGATGGCATCGATGAGATGAAGTACGTGAACAAGGTCGACTCCTTCACGATCAAGCAGAACGTGAAGAAGATGTACACGGGCAAGTTCCGTCAGCCCGAGATCGTCCCGACCAAGATCGAGTTCCCGAACATCAGCGGCACCATCTCGCTCGAGTACGCGAAGGGTCTGCTCGATTGGTACAAGAAGTACGTGCAGACCGGTCAGGATGACCCGGCCGCACAGAAGTCGGGCTCGCTCGAGTTCCTGTCGCCGGACCGCAAGGACGTCATCTTCCGCATCAACCTCTACGAGATCGGCCTGCTCCACACGTCGGTCCTGCAGAGCACCGCCAATGCGGATCAGATCAAGCGCGTGAAGTTCGAGCTCTACGTCGGTCGGATGGACCTGGAGACCGGCGCGATGGGCATGGGCTAACAGATCACGCTCATCGCGTCAGAAGCGAGTCCGATCCTAGCTCGCCGCGACCACGAGGTCGTAGAGAACGTGGGCGTACACGGCGTGCGCGAGCGAGCGGAACCAGAAGATCGCGGCGAACGCGGCACCGGCGCACGTGCGGAATGCGAAAGCGTGCGTGGTGAAGGCCTCGCCATACGGACCGACGTGATGCGCCGCAGCGAACAGCACCGACGACACGATCAGCGCAGCGACCACACCGAGCTTGCCGGTCCCGCGCAACAGGCCTGCGAGCCCGGCGAACAGCCCGAGCCGGAACACGAGCTCCTCGTGAACGCCCGCGCCGAGCGCGCCCACGATCGAGGCGGTGCCGAGGTTCAGGCCGAGTAGCCGATCGAGCATGATCGTGATCGCGGCCCCCAGCGTGAACGCGTAGATCGCCGCCTCGAGCACGACGGGCGCGACCACGTCGAGACGCAGCGTGGCGGCACGGCCGTTGCGACGAACCCACAACAGATACAGCGCGGCCGTCGCCGCGTAGACGAGGAGATACGGCACGCGGCCGAGGCTGCCGTAGAGCAGGCGCGTGATCACGTCGGCACCGTTGACGCGGCCGACGAACAGCACGCCGATCGCGTAGACGAGCAGCAGTGGGAAGATGAGCACGAGGCTCGCCTCGAGATCGCCGCGGCCCGTCGACGACAGCGTGGGTACAGGCGCGGCACCGCGACGAGCGGGTGCTTTGCGACGGCCGCGGCTCATGCGTTCCGGCGCGACCGGCGCTTGGGGCGACGCTTCGGCGGCGCCTTGATCGGCCCACTCGGGGGTGCGATGCGCGACTTCTTCTCGGCAGCGGGCGTGGCGACCGGTGGACGCACGGTCACGATGATCGAGCGGTCTTCGCGCAGGTAGCTCTTCGCCGCGGCGGCGACCTCGTCGCTCGTCACCGCATGGATGGCGTCATCGTACGCAGCATAGGACTGCCAGCCCAGCCCGTACGCTTCGTGATAGGCCATCGCGTTGGCGACGGCCGAGCGACGCTGCATCACGATCTGATGGCTGCCGATGAGATAGCTGCGTGCGCGCGAGAGCTCCTCGGCCGTGATGCCGTCGTCGCGGACCTTGGTGAGCTCCCCGCGAACGGCGCGGATCGCGGCATCGAGCTTGTCAGCGGAGCACGACAGGTAGATCGCGACGAAGCCGGGGTCGACGCCTTCGACCGAGTGAGCCGACACGCGATAGACGAGCGCCAGCTTGTCGCGCAGCTCGGCGAACAGCCGGCCGCTCTGACCGCCGAGGACCGCGATGAGAACCTCGAGCGCGAAGCGATCCTTGGCGTCGACGGTGGCGCCCGGAAAGCCGATCACGAGGTGCGACTGCGCGCGATCGAGATAGCGATACACCTCGCGCTCCGCGGCGGTGCGACCATCGAAGCTCGGCATCGCAGGGATCGCCGGCGCGCCCTTGGCCTTTGCGTGCTTTCCGAAACGCTGGGTGACCCGCGCGACCACATCGGAGACATCGATGTCGCCGACGATCGCGAGCGTGAGGTTCGCGACCGGATAGGTGTCGCGATAGAACGCGGCGAGCGAGCTGCGATCGAGCGAGCCGACCGACTTCGCGGTTCCGAGCACGTCGCGCGAATACGGATGCGTGCCGTACAGCGCTTCGGAGAACACGCGGAACGCGACTTGGGTCGGGTTGTCGCCTTGTGCGATCTGGTCGTCGAGCAGCATGCGCTGCTCGCGTTCGAGCTCGTCGAGGGCGAGCGCGGGGTCGAGGATGCAGTCGGCGACGAGGTCAAAGCCGTCGTGCCACGACTTCGCGAGCCACTCGGCCGCGAGCCCGAAGCTGTTGCGCCCCGCGACGCCACCGAGCGAGCCGCCAAGGCGATCCGCGCGATCGGCAACCGCCGCCGCGTCGAGCGAGCCGCAGCCGCGCGTGATCATGCGAGCGAGCAGCGTCGACGCACCCGCACTCGCGGCCCCCTCGACGCGCTGGCCACCGCGCCACACCGCGCGCATCGCGACGATCGGCACCGACGGATCCCGGCGCACGAGCAGCGTCATGCCGCTCGGCAACACGACGCGCTTCTCGACGGGCGCGGTCGGTGCGGTGGCGACGCGCAGCGAGCTGCGAACCTTCTTCTCGGCGGTGCGCGCGAACGCGACGCGCGTTGCATCCTTCGTCGACTTTGCCGGCAGGATCGCAGCGACGGTCGCATTCTCCGGCCGGAAGTAGCGGTGCACCGCGGCGGCGACATCGTGACGGCGCACGGCGCGGATGCGATCGAGATAGACGTGCGCGAAGCGCGGATCACCGGTGAGGCTCGCGTTCCAGCCGAGCATGCGGGCGCGCCCTTGTGCGGTCTCCAGCTGGCGCACGAGCCCGGCCTCGGCGGCGATGCGCGCCTTGTCGAGCTCCTCTTGCGTCAGATCGTCGACCAGCCCGAGCGCCTCGTCGGCCAGCGCACCCACGCTCTTCTGCGCGTCGCGCCCGCGCGTGGTCGCCGACAGCACGAACAAGCCAGGATCGCGCAATGCGTGGACCTGCGCGTAGGCGCCGGTCACCACCTGATCGCGATCGCGAAGCCGGCGCGACAGGCGCGCGGACTCGCTCTCGCCGAGCAAAATCGCGGCGACATCGAGGGCGGCGACATCGGGGTGGCGCGCCGCGGGCACGTGAAAGCCAACGGCGAGATACGCCTCGCTGACATCGCGCACTACCGCAACTGCGCGGGGTGCGGTCTGCGCGGGCTCGACGGCAACCCGGCGCGTCGGGCGGCCCGACGGCATCGCGCGGAACCGGCGCTCGACGCTGCGCCGCACGCGATCCGGATCGACATCGCCGGCGACGACGAGCGTCACGTTGTCGGCAACGTAGTAGCTGCGAAAGAACTCGACGAGATCTCGCTCGCCGAGACGCTTCACGCTCTCGGGCGTTCCGATCACCGGGCGGCGATACGGATGCTCGACATACGCGGTCGCGAACAAGCTCTGCGCGACCGAGCGCATCGGGTCGTCGCGGCCCTGACGGATCTCCTCGAGGATCACCGACCGCTCGCGCTCGAGCTCGGCCGGATCCACGCGCGGTGTGGTGAGCGCATCACCGAGCGCATCGATCGCGCCGTCGACGTGATCGCGCCCGAGCACCGCGTGATAGACGGTGTGGTCGAACGAGGTCCATGCGTTGATCTCGCCGCCGCTACTCTCGATCGCGCGCGTCAGCTCGCCGACGCCGTAGCCGCGCGAGCCCTTGAACAGCATGTGCTCGACCACGTGCGCGACGCCGGCCTGCGTGTGACCTTCGTCCGCCGAGCCGACCCCCACCCACGCCTGCACCGCCAGCACCGGCGCGGCATGGCCGGCGGCGATATGAAGCGTGAGCCCGTTCTCCAGGCGATGGGTCTCTACGTCGTGCACGGCAAGCCAGGCCGCGAGTGCGACCGCGATGCAATAGTAGGCACGGCCACCTCCCCTGGGCACGTTTTGAACATAGGCCACCAGCCCCGGTTTTGGTTATCCTGGCGACATGAAGAGACTCGCTCTGCTTGCTGCAATTCTCGGGGGTTGCGGTTCGGACGTCACCAATCGGTGATCGCGTTCTCCGATCGGCGCGCACCGCAGCTCGACACCGAGCGGCTGGTCCTGCGCGCGCTCGATCTCGACGATGCAGCTGCGGTCGCCGAGCGCGCCGGTGATCGCCGCGTCGCGCGCTACCTGATCGCGGTACCGAGTCCGTATCCCGTGTCACTGGCGTCGCGCTGGATCATGGCGCGCATCGCATGGTGGCCGCAGTCACGCGGCATCACGCTCGCCATCACCGCTCGCGCCGAGCCGCAGCAGCTGCTCGGCACCGTGAGTCTCAAGCGTGTCGCACGCGATGAGCGCGCGGAGCTCGGCTACTGGCTCGGCGCCGACGCGTGGGGCAAGGGCTACGCGACCGAGGCCGCGAACGCGCTCGTCGATTTTGGCTTTCGCGAGCTCGGGCTGTCGCGAATCTACGCGCAGGTGCTCGAGGGCAACGACGTCTCGTGCCGCGTGCTCGAGAAGGTCGGGATGTTGAGCGAGGGCATTCGCCGCCGCCATGTGCGCAAGGGCAAGAAGCTGTGTGACGTGACGCTGTTCGGCCTGCTCCGCGAGGAGTGGGACGAGCGCCAGCCCTGACCCTGCACGCAGCAGGACATTTCATCGGACTTACCCGTATGATGGGAGCTGATGTCAGCGCTGAAGCGAGCACTCATCCTCGTGCTCGTGTCGTGCGGCCGGCTCGACTTCTTGCCGGTCGACGTCAGCAGCAGCCCGGATGCAGGGGGCGGTGGCAGCGCCGCTCTAGACGACACGGTCTGCGACGAGATCACCGCGACCTACTTCTGCGATGGCATGGAGTCACTTGCGCTTGCCGCATGGGATGGCGAGGACGCATCCGAGCCCGCCGAGATTATCGAGCGCGTCACGACGGGCTACCGAGGTGCCGGCGCCGTCCGTAGCGCCACGACGCTCATGTCGAGCTCGACCGCGGTGTTTCGTGCAGCGTTTCCAACGCTCGTCAGCGGCGACCTCTTCATGCGTGCGTACGTGTTCTTGCCAGCGAGCTCGGCGACACAGGATACAATTCCGCTCAACGCCACCGCCTCCGATCGCTTCCGTGCGCAGGCCGGAATCATGATCGGCACGGATAACTCGGTCGTGTTCAACGTTGCGGCCGCCGGGATCCGAGTCGGCGGTATCTCCAGTCAGTTCCCCCGCGACCGCTGGGTCTGCATCGAGACTCACCTGTTGATCGACAACGTCGCCGGGCTCGCCGAGTTCTGGATAGACGGCGACCTCTACGGCAGCCGCGCGGGCATCGACACGTTGCCCGACGCTGGTGGGTACACTCATCTCTACGCGGGACTGTCATGGACAGCGACGCCTACCGAGCTTTCGATCGACGAGGTCGTCGCGGACAGCAAGCGTAT
>JBBQFU010000002.1:0-94192 GCA_038322185.1 Haliangiales bacterium | reverse complement strand
GCGCGCACGCACCAGTTCGCGATCGTCCACGTGCTCGGCCCATCGCTCGATGTCTACGGCTGCCCGCTCGCGATGACCGACGGTGCCGCGCGCACGCTGCTCGCGAGCGGGAACCAGGAGCTGCTCGAGCGCGTGGCGCCGCTGCTCATCTCGCGTGACCCGGCGAAGATGTGGACGAGCGGTCAGTGGATGACCGAGCGCACCGGTGGCTCCGATGTCTCGCAGAGCGAGACGATCGCCAAGAAAGATGGCGACGGCTGGCGCCTCTACGGCACCAAGTGGTTCACGTCGGCGACCACCTCGAACATGGCGCTCACCCTCGCGCGCCCCGAGGGCAACGGTGAAGGCAGCCGCGGTCTCGCGCTGTTCTTCGTCGAGCTGCGCGATGCCAACGGCATGCTGCGCAACATCCAGGTCAACCGGCTCAAGGACAAGCTCGGCACGCGCAAAGTCCCGACTGCCGAGCTCACGCTCGACGGCACACCGGCGACGCTCGTCGGCGCGCCGAGCGATGGTGTCCGTCAGATCACGCCGATGCTGTCGATCACGCGCACGTGGAACGCCATCAGCGCTGTCTCCGCCATGCGTCGTGGCCTCGCGCTGGCCCGTGACTTCGCGCGCCGGCGCAGAGCCTTCGGTGCCCTGCTCATCGACAAGCCGCTGCACGCCGACACCCTCGCGATGCTCGAGGCCGAGTACGCCGGTGCCTTCTGTCTCGCGTTTCGCAGCGCGCAGCTGATCGGCATCCTCGAGCACACGCCCGACGAGGCCGCCGAGCGCCTCGCACGCGCGCTGGTTCCGATCGCGAAGCTCACCACCGGCAAGCAGGCGGTCGCCGTGACCTCCGAGGCGATCGAGTCCTGTGGCGGTGCGGGCTACGTCGAGGACACCGGCCTGCCGCGCATCCTCGCCGATGCGCAGGTGCTGCCGATCTGGGAGGGCACGACCAACGTGCTCTCGCTCGACACGCTGCGCGCGCTCGGCAAGGGCGGGGCGCTCGAGGCGCTCACCGCCGAGATCGAGCAGTGCTGCGCGTCTGCGACGGACGCGGGCCTCGCCAAGCCCGCCGAGGCCGCGCGGGCCGCACTCAAGCACGCGACCGCGTGGGTCATGGAGGCGATGCCGAACCCCGAGCGTCTCGAGAGCGGTGCGCGCCGCTTCGCGATGACACTCGGCCGGTCGCTCGAGCTCGCGCTGCTCTGCGCCCACGCGCAGTGGTGTCTCGACAACGGTCACGGTCCGCGCCTGTCTGCGGCCGCGCGCCGGTTCGCGATGAACGGCGTCGATCAGATCGCGGACGCGTCGCTCGAAGACAACAAGCTGCTCGTCTGATAGCGCCGAAACTGAAAAGGGCGCCGAGTAGGCGCCCTCTTCGTACGATCAGCTACCGCTTAGTAGCCGCCGCCCGGGGGCGGAGGCGGCGGAGCGCCGGGACCCGGAGCCGCTGCCGGCATCGGCTGCGGTCCACCAGCGCCGTTGCACTGGTAGTGAACACGCCAGGCCGTGGCCGTACGCGTGCTCTGCTGACCCTGAGTGGTCGACGCCGCATCCTGGCGGCGACCGCTGCGCGAGGTCTGCGACGCTGCGTTCGTGTCCTCACGGGTGTACGTGTCCGTGCCGATGGCCTCTTCACCCTCTTGCACGATCGTGTAGTTGTTCGGGCCGCAGTGCGAAGCCATCTCCTGGTTCGCCTGCTCCATTGCCTTGCCGCGATCACCCTGCAGCTCGATCACGCCACCCGCCTGGGTGCGATTGATAACGCGAGCGCTGCCACAGGCAGCCAGTGCCAACATCAAACCAAGTGAAGCCTTGCGAAGCATGCGAGTTTCCTCTCTGGGGAATGACGGCCCTAGATGAAGAGAACGGTAAACCATCGTGGTTGCTGGTTCAAGCATACGGCCGGGGTGCCTTGACAGTCCGTGGCGGCGAGGCCGACGCTGCGAACCATGCCTGAGGTGGATGCGGTCCAGTCGCGGATCGAGCAGGTGACGGTCTTCGCAAGCGGCGCACGGATACGGCGCGTGGCGACGGTGAAGGCTCCGCTGCCGAACCGCGTGCGAATCGTCGACTTGCCACTCGCCGTGATCGACGACACCGTCCGAGCTGCGGTCACCGGGGGCGCGATCGCGACGGCCATTCGCGCCGGCCTGACCACGCCGGCCGGCGGCGGGGCATCCGAGGAGACGCCCGACCTCCGCGCCGCCCGCGTCCGACAGGAGATCGCGAAGTCCGAGGTTCAGCGCCTCGAGCTGTCTCTCGACCGCCTCGTCCACGCCAAGGTCATGGTCGAGGACCCGAGCGAGGAAGCGCCCGCCGCCTGGGGCGCAGTGCTCGCCGCACGTCGCGCACTCGTGTCGTTCCGCGCCGAGCGCCAGCTCGCGCTCCGGCAGCAGCAGGCGGCTGCAAAGCACGAGCTCGAGGAAGCGCAGCGGGCACTCGACGTCGCGAGCGAGCGCGACCATCGCTCGGGAACCTCTCGCGCAGCGAAGGCACACGAGCAGCGCAAGCACGTCGAGCTCGACCTCACCGCGCAGGAGGGCGCCGGGGATGTGACGATTCACATCGAGTATCAGGTCGCCGCCGCGCGCTGGGCACCGAACTACGTCGCGCGCCTCGAGGGCGAGGGTGCACGGTTCGAGCTCCGTGCGGTCGTCGCGCAGAACAGCGGCGAGGACTGGACCGGTGTCGCGCTGCAGTTGTCGACCGCCGAGCCGGATCAGTTCGCGGTGCTCCCCGAGCTACATCCGCAGAAGATCGGGCGCCGTCAGGCCGAGCCCGCGAAGCGCGGCTTTCGCGCACCGCCCGCGGGCGCCGAGACGCTGTATGCCGACTACAAGCTTCGCTTTCCCGATCAAGGGAGCACGCGGAGCGGCATGGTGGTCGGCTCGGGCTATCCCGTCGGGCCGGCTGACGTCGCGCTCGGCGCGCCACCGAGCGGTGAGGTGTGGGATGAAGACTCGTCGCGCTCGAAGGATGCATACGAAGAGCAGTCCGCGGACATGCCTTACCCACCGAGCGCGATGCCAGTCGCCGCGAAGTCGATGGCGCGCGGCGGCAAAGGTGGCGGGCTCGCGGGGGCGATTGCCGGCGGGATCGCCGGCGCAGCCGCCGCACCGTTCATGCTCGCCCAGCAGGCGGTCTCGAAGAGGCGGAGCGCGCCCGAGGGCAGCGCCGCTGCAAACATGCGTCCCGAGCCAGCACCGTCGACGCCAACGCCCCGCCTCGACTACGGCAACCTCCGCATGCAGGGACCCGAGTCTGCGCAGCGCGGACTGCTCGTCCCGGCTCCGCCGCCCGACGACACCGGGGCGAGCCACCGCGTTGCCGAGGCGATCGCGGTGATCCTGCGCCTGCCATTGCCGCCCGGACATCACGCGAGCTGGGTCCACACGTATGACTACGCGTTCGCGAGCGACGGCACCGTCGACGTGAAGTCCGACGGCGCGTGGCAATCGCTCGCACTGACCGCGCGCGCCGGCACTGCCAAGATCCATCACGTGGCAGTGCCCCGCGAGCAGGACGACGTGTTCCGCGTCGCCACGATCACGAACCCGTTCGACGGACCGCTGTTGCCTGGTCCGATCGACGTCTACGACCGCGGCCAGTTCCTGCTGACGAGCGAGGTCGACTCCACGCCGCCCGGCGGCAGCGTCGATGTCGGGCTCGGCGTCGATCCGCTGATCAAGATCGCGCGCAACGCGGAGTTTCACGAGGAGGTCGCCGGCATGCTGCGCGGCGCGCTCAAGCTGTTTCACACGATCACCGTCGACGTCGAGAACCTGTCGCCCCGCGCGATCGATCTCGAGGTCCGCGAGCGCGTGCCGGTCACGCGTGAAGGCGACGACGACATCAAGGTGAAGCTCGCGAAGATCGACCCGGCGTGGGAGCGCTGGACACCCGACGCCGACACACCACAGCATGCCCGCCTGCGCGGCACGTATCGCTGGCGCGTCGAGGTGGCACCGCGCGCCAAGAAGCAGCTGCGCGCGGGCTACGAGGTCGAGATCGCCGGCAAGAACGAGCTGGTCGGCGGAAACCGGAGGGAGCCGTGAGCGAGCTCGCAGCACCCGTCGTCGCAGTCACCGTGCTCGAAGACCGCGCGTCGGTCACCCGCCGTGGCAGCCTCACGCTCGGCACTGGCCAGCAGCGCGTGATCATCGAGCGCGTATCGCCAGTGCTCGCCGACAAGACGCTGACCATCACGTGCAGCGGCGCCCGCGTCCTCGACGCACGCTGCGAGCGCTACGTCGCACCGTGGCGCGACGCCAGAGATCCGAACGCGAAGACGCACGACATCGCCACGCTCCGTGCGGAGCTCACGCGGATCACCGCGGCGCGCGAGGTCGCACTCGCGCAGGCGCAGACTGCCGAGGCCGAGAGCAATGCGCTCGCGCAGCTCGTCGCCGCGACGTACACCGACCTCGCGACCAGCGCCGCACGTGGCATCACCGCGACTGGTGTCGTCGCGCAGCTCGCCGAGCTCGACGCGCAGGAAGCGGCCGCACGCAAGCGCAAGCTCGCCGCGGATCGCGAAGCCGCTGACCTCAGCCACCAGCACGGTCGGCTGTCGGGACAGATCGCGCGGGCCGAGCGCGAAGCAGGCGAGCAAGCCGCGCGGCTGATCATCGATCTCGTTGCCGAGGCTGCGGGCGATGCGACGGTGACCGCGACGTATGTGGTGCCCGGTGCCGCGTGGCGCCCGTATCACCGCGCGCAACTTGCACGCGACACCAGCACGCTCACGTGGGAGACCACCGCGTGCATCTGGCAGGCGACCGGCGAGGACTGGCGTGACATCGAGCTGACGTGCTCGCTCGAGCGTCCGTCGCTCGGCGTCGAGCCACCCGAGCTTCACGACGACGTGCTCGTCACGCGCCGCAAACCCGACACCGTCGTCGTCGAAACGCGCGAGCAGGAGCAGCAGGACACCGGACTCGGTGGCACGGCCGGTCCACTCCAGGTACCCGGCATCGACGACGGCGGCCTCGGCCTGCGGCTCACCGCCGGCAAGGTCACCGTGCGCGCCGACGGCACGCCCCACCGGATCGGCGTTGGTGGGTTCACCGCACCGGCCGAGGTGTCGCTGATCGCGATCCCGATGAAGTCGAGCTGGGTCCACGTGCGCGCGAAGGCGACGAACATGGGCGCGACACCGCTGCTCGCCGGCCCGGTCGATCTGATCATGGCGTCGGGCTATGTCGGCCGCGCCGAGATTGGCTTCGTCGCTGCGGGCGAGAAGCTCGAGCTCGGCTTCGGTCCCGAGTCCGACGTGCGCGCGCATCGCGACGAGACGCGCGAGCGCGACGACGCGGGCCTGCTCGGCGGCTGGAACGTGCAGACGATCCGTGTCGCGGTCCGCCTGTCGAACCTCGGCACGCAGCGCCGCGAGGTCACGGTCACCGAGCGCGTGCCGGTGTCCGAGATCGAGCAGGTCGAGATCCACACCGCCGGCCCCGAGGCCTACAAGCTCGACGACGATGTCCAGCACGTCACCGCGCGCCAGCTCGACGACAAGGGCATGGTGTCGTGGACCGTCGAGCTACCCCCGCATGCGCGCCGCGCGGTCACGCTCGAGTACAAGGTCAAGAGTCAGCGCGGCGTGGCCGGCGTCTAGTCATGAGCGCGATCGCCGAGATGTTCGCCAATCGCGTCAAGAAGAACGCGAAGCACCTCGGCAAGTGGGCCAAGCGCGAGAACGTCACGTGCTGGCGTGTCTACGATCGCGACATCCCCGAGGTGCCGGTCACGCTCGACCTCTACGACGGCGCGCTCGTGCTCAACGACTACCGCCACGAGCAAGAGGACACGGCCTGGCTCGACGAGCTTGCCGCTGCCGCGAAGACCGCCCTCAGCGCATCCGAAGTGTTCGCGAAGCACCGCGCACGGCTCACGCATCGCGGCGAGGGTCAGCAGTACGAGCGCCTCGAGGAGCGCGGCGCGTGGCGCACCGTGCACGAGGGCGGGCACAAGTTCCGCGTCAACCTCAGCGACTACATCGACACCGGGCTGTTCCTCGATCACCGGATCACGCGCGGCCGCGCCGGCAAGGAGACGGCGAAGTCGATGCTGAACCTCTTCTGCTACACGGGCGCGTTCAGCGTGTACGGCGCCGCGGCGGGCATGGAGACCACGAGCGTCGATCTGTCGAAGACGTACCTCGAGTGGGCGCGCGAGAACCTGGCGCTCAACGGACTGTCGGGTGAGATCGTGCACGGCGACGTCAAGGAGTTCCTCGCCGAGGCGCGCCGTCAGGGTCGGCGCTGGGATCTGTGCATCGTCGATCCGCCGACGTTCTCGAACTCCAAGCGCATGGATTACGTGTGGGACGTTCAGCGCGATCACGCCGCATTACTCGACGATGTCGCTGCCGTGACGGACAAGTTGGTCTGGTTCTCGACCAACTTGCGCAGATTCAAGCTCGACTGGTCTTCACCCCGCGCATCGACGAGCGATGAGACGCACGCAACTGTGCCACCAGACTTTCGCGACCAGCGAATTCATCACGCGTACCGGATCGAGCTGCGGTAGTACCGCAGCCATGAAGATCACACTCGCGTTCGCGCTCGTCGTTGCTTTTGGTTGCAAGGGAAAGGAGGCGGCTCCGAACGAGCAGCCTTCGCCGAAGGCCGCAGATCCCGTGGCCGTTGCACCGACCGTAGCGCCCGCGGCGCCTGCAGCGCCCGCAACGGGCGCCCCGGTCACCGATGATCTCGAGACCCCGGTGAAGTGCCTCGGCTTCGTCAACGGTGGCGCCGGTGCGTACCTCGTCACCACGTCGCGCGACGCGGCCACCAAGACGCTCGAGCTGGTCGGGGTCGGCACCGCCGAGGATCCGAAGCTCAGCGTCGATACCGAGCAGCTCGATGCGGCCGAGGCGAAGAAGGAGATCATGATGCCGGTCGCGAAGATGAACGCGTTCCTCTTCGGCAGGGAGATGACGCCGTGCACCGAGTGGAAGAAGACCGGCGACAAGTGGAGCGCGAAGATCGGCGGCACCGACGTCACGCTGTCGACCAAGGGCGCCAAGCTCACGGTCGACATCGGAGGCGTCAAGGTCGAGAACGAGATCCAGGCTGGCGCGGATCAGGTGACGATCGTGACCGCATTCTCGCCGGCCGAGATGAACAACGTCGCGGTGGTCGTCAATGCGACGGGCACGGCAATGTCGAAGCACCTCGTCGAGTGGATCGATATCAGCGCGAAGAAGTGAGGCGCGTGAGCCCGGTCCGGTATCGCCAATGCTGGTCGGCCCGAGCGCATCGCCCGACCGCTCCGCGAGTGCACGCCTGCGTGGCCTCGCCGTGGGTTCGACATCGGCGCGACGAATCGAGGTCCCATGGCGCCTCACAGTGCACCGCTCCAGATGCTGGTCGTCGCCCGAACGCTCCGAGAGAGCACTACCGATCGGCGAGAGCCAGCGGAGTTGCCGAGCTACCGCGTCTCACTCTCTGGTCGCACGAACGCGCGCGAACAAGTCGCGCGCTTGCCGAGAGTGACAGCGGTCGGCGGAAGCGATCCTCCCCGGGTGTTTTTCAAAGGTTCGAGGTAGCGAGGCGTAGGCGAGCGTTGGTGTCGCGCGATCTGCGGAGCGGATCCGATCATCTGCGCTGGAAGGCGGCAGAACCAGATCGCGACCGCTCACGTGGACGCAGGCCTCGTCGTCTCGGCTACGAGCCGGTTCGTCGCAGCGCGTCTCTTGATCGGCGTCGCCAGATCGCCGGTGCCCACGTGGGCGCAGGTTGCGTTCACAGCGCTGGTGGCGACCCGCCGAGATAGCCGAGCTGTACGAGCGCCTGCGTGGCCATCGTCCTCGCCGCGGTGGCCGTCTGGTCCCATGGCGCCTCACAGTGCGCCGCTCCATGCTGGTCGGCGCTTCACGCGGCATCGCCCGCCCCATGGCAGCTCCGTTCTGCGCATCGCCGACGCGCGCAGTCACTTCTATCACGCAGTTTTACGAGCGCCTGATTCGCGCTTGGCTGCACGAAATGCAAATTCCTCATCGAGAATGACCCCGGCGTCGATCGCGGCGCTCATATGCGCGATGAGCACGTCTGGTGATCGATCAGAAGCGCCATCGCGATCACGAACGCTGCGACGTCGTTCAGGCTGTCAAGAACATTGCCTCAACTTTCGCCTCGTCATTGCAAACGATCGCGCATCACCGGCGATCGCGTTCTGTACGAACGCCTCGCGACCTCGAACTATTGAAAAACACCCGGGAGGATCGCTTCTGCAAAACGCTGTCACTCTCGGCAGCGCGCGACTTGCTCGCGCGCGTTCGTGCGAGCAGAAAGTGAGACGTGGTAGCTCGGTACCGCGGCCTGGCTCTCGCCCATCGGTCGTGTTCTCTCGGAGCGGTCGTCGATGGGCGGGTGCGGCATGGCGCGCTCACGCGACGAGGACATTACGGTTCGGGACGCACGGCGCGGGACGGCGGGGGATGCGCGCGCGAGACGCGGCGCTCGGCATATGCTCGCGCTCCGGTTTTACATCGGGCTCGAGGAGCGGCGCATTCGGGTCGACGCCCCAGACGGACCAGTATGTCCGCGCGCAGAGAGGTCGCTTAGGTCGATAGCGCGGCGCGCATCGCGCGCACCACCGTGGCCGCGGCGATCTCGACGCGCGGCTGATGTGCCGCGAGCGCGGTACGGATCGCGGCGAGGTCGGCGGCGTTCGGCGCGAGCAGCGGCCGATGGGCGAGCATGCGGTGCATGCGATGCACGATCGAATCGGGCTTTTGCAGATCGTCGGGCACGCCGTAGCTGTGCAGCCGCGTGTGCAGCGCGGCGAAGCGCTCGGCATCGCCTTCGTCGCGGAACCGCACGTCGCTCGGATCGTGTGCGAGCGCGGCGGTATAGGCCTCGCGATAGGCCGGCTCGGCGACGAGCACACCGTCGAGTAGTAGCTCGACTCCGATATGAGCGACCGCACGACGCGGGCCACGCGCGCAGCCACCGGTCTCGAGCAGCGCGTCGAGCTCGCGCATGAGCGCCAGAACCGGCGGCAGGTGGTGGAACGCCCGGTCGGTACGATGGTGCAGATCGATGCCGGCAGCGATACCCGCGTGCGTGGGCTCGGCGAGCCGCGTGCGCGACATGGTCGCGAAGTCCGGGAGCATCGCCCCGAGCACGGTGGCCGGCTCGGACGAATGCCAGCTCGCGACTGCCGCGTGCCCGAAGTAATTCACCAATCCTTGTTAGCATCTCTACGTGGTCGTCGTCGGCATCGATCTCGGCACGCAGAGTCTCAAGGCGGTCGTCTGCAACGAGCGGCTCGATGTTCTCGGCAGCCACGCGGTCGCGTACGCGACGAGCTACCCGCAGTCCGGCTGGGCCGAGCAGGACCCGCGCGTGTGGGAAGCGGCACTCGCACCGGCGGTGCAGGGCGCGCTGGTGGCGGCCGGCATCGAGGGGCGCGACGTCGCGGCCATCGCGGTCTCCGGCCAGCTCGACGGCTGCGTCGGCGTCGACACGCACGGTGCGCCGGTCAGCCAGGCGCTGATCTGGCAAGACCGCCGCGCGATCGGCGAGCAGCTCCGCGCACCGGCAGCGCGCGTGTTCGAGGTCACCGGCCAGATCGCCGACGCGAGCCACATGGCGCCGAAGATCGCGTGGCTGCGCGGGCAGGGCGTGCGCGCGGCACGCTATCACCAGCCGGTCAGCTATCTCGTCGAGCGGCTGTGTGCGGCCGCCGTCGTCGATCCGTCGCATGCATCGACCACGATGCTCTACGATCTGATCGGCGGCAGGTGGTCGGCCGAGCTGCTCGGTGCGTTCTCGATCGATCCGCGCGAGCTACCGACGCTGCAGCCGGCACACGCGATCGCGGGGACATTGACCGCCGATGGCGCCGCGCTGCTCGGCTTGCCCGCCGGTATCCCGGTCGCGGTCGGCACCGGCGACGACTTCGCCACGCCGCTCGGCGCGGGCATCGCAGCACCCGGCCCGATCGCGTGCGCGCTCGGAACCGCCGAGGTCGTCGGTACGGTCGCCGACATGCCGGTGTTCGACGTGCAGGCAGCGCGCGCGAGCAGCGATCCGTGGCACGCACTTCCCGAGGCGATGGTCGAGACGCACGCGTATCCCACCGGCGCGTTCTTCGTCGAGAACCCCGGCTGGATGGCAGGTGGCGCGCTGCGCTGGGGCTGCAAGCTCCTCGGCTGCGCCACCGATGCTGACCTCGACGCGCTCGCGGCCACCGCGCCGCCCGGTGCCGGCGGCGTGACGTTCATCCCCGCGCTCGCCGGCGCGATGACGCCGCAGTGGCGCGGTCATGCGCGCGGCACGCTGCACGGCCTCACCGCCGCGCACGATCGGTCGCACATCGCGCGTGCACTGCTCGAAGGCATCGCGTTCGCCGGCCGTGATGTCGTGCAGCGCCTCGTCGCGCTCGGCTTGCCGGCTCGCGAGGTGATCGTGCTCGGTGGCGGAGGGCGCAGCGCGCTGTGGCTGCAGATCCGCGCCGACGCACTCGGCCTGCCGCATCGCACGCCGGCCCATACCGACACGTGCCCGATCGGCGCCTCGATGCTGGCGCTGGTCGCGCTCGGTCACTATCCCGATGTGCGGGCGGCCGCCGCTCAGGCTCCGCCGCATGCGCCGCCGGTCCTGCCCGCGGGCTCGCTCGACGAGGCCTACGACCGCTACCGCCGCCTGGTTCAGGCCGTCGGTCCGCTCGGCGATCAGCCGTGGGCTTAGTCACGCGGCGCCACCCGGGGACCTAGGCTACAGTCCCGGCCATGCGGCGTTTGTTGCTCGTCTGCATGCTCGCGGGGTGCCCGAGTGATCCACCGCCCGAGTGCAAGCCAACCGTCGACACCTCGTGTGCGCCGGGCTACGTGCCGACGTTCGAGAACGTCTACAACAACCAGCTCAAAGACGGTTGCGGGGGGACGAAGTCGAATTGTCATTCAGCGCGTAACCGTGCGGGCGACCTGTCCTTCGAAACACTCGAGATCGCCTATGAGGAGCTGCTCGATCCGACCAAGAAGCGCGTGGTGCCGGGCGACCCCGCGTGCAGCGAGCTGATCGTGCGCATCGACTCCCCAGGTGAGGACTACCAGATGCCCCCCGGAGATGCGCTGACAGGACCGCAGCGCTGCGCCCTGATCCAATGGGTGGTACAGGGAGCACTGCCATGAGATGGGTGCTCGTCCTCCTCGCCGTCGCCGCCTGCGACGAACCGAAGTTCTCGGTCGAGCGACTGCAGGATCCGTCGACGTGCGCGGAGTGCCACCCCAAGCACTACCAGCAGTGGTCGGGCTCGATGCACGCGTACGCGGCCGAGGACCCGGTGTTCGTCGCGATGAACAAGCGCGGTCAGCGCGAGACCAACGGCGAGCTCGGCGACTTCTGCGTCAAGTGTCACGCACCGATGGCGCTCGAGCTCGGCGAGGCAACCGGCGCGAACTACGATCCCGCCACGCTGTCGCCCGCTGCCAAGGGCATCACCTGTTACTTCTGCCACAACGTCGAGGACATCACCGCCGACCACAACAACGGCCTCGTGCTCGCGATGGATCAGACGATGCGCGGCGGGCTGAAGAATCCGACCGAGAGCGCGGCGCACCACTCGGCGTACGACGAGACCATGGCGAGCAAGACGAACAACTCGCGCATGTGCGGCTCGTGCCACGACGTGGTCACGCCGGGCGGCGTCCACATCGAGCGCACGTTCGCCGAGTGGAAAGATACGATCTTCGCGCTCAACGACCCGCAGACCTTCCTGCCGCTCACGTGCAGCGGCTGCCACATGTTCCCGTCGACCGAGCCGATCGCCGACGCGCCCGGCCTCGATGTCGGCAATCGCGAGTACGGCTTCCACGAGCACTCGTTCCCGGGGATCGATCAGGCGCTCACGCCGTTCCCCGAGATGGAGGCACAGGCCGCGTTGATCCAGCGTGATCTCGACTCCGCGCTCAAGATCGTCGGGCTACGCCCGCTCGGTTCGCGCGAGCCCTACGGCGGCATCTGCGTCGAGGGCCCGGAGATCACCGTTCGCATCGACACGTTCAGCGTCGGTCACATGTTCCCGAGCGGCGCCGCGCAAGATCGCCGCGCGTGGATCGAGACCATCGCCTACGACGCGTCAAACAACGTCGTGTTCCAGAGCGGCGTGGTGCCCGACGGGATGGATCCCGAGGACATCAACGACCCCTACGTGAACTGCACCATGCCCGGCAACACGTCCTGCAGCGGGTTCTGGGATCGCACGTACAAGGCCGACAACACGCCTGCGCACTTCTTCTGGGAGGTGGCGCGCGTCGACAGCAAGCTGCTCAAGGCGCAGACCACGCTCGATCAGAACGCGCCGGGTTTCGATCACTCGGCGACCGTGCGCTATCTCGTCGGATCGCCGATCAACCAGGTCGTTCGCATCGAGTCGCGCCTGCGCATGCGCGCGCTACCGTACGAGGTGCTCGACGAGCTGATCGCATCAGGCGATCTCGATCCCGCGATCCGCGGTCAGCTCAAGACGCTCGACAGTGCGGGTGCGAAGAGCACGTGGCTACGCTCGACGGCGGGCACGGGCCTCGCCGACAACACCGGCTGCAATCCGTTCTGATCAGCAAACCCTCGCCGGGGTGCGCAGCAACGCCGAAGGGCGTTGAGGTTAAAGGTCAGTTGATACAGAACGTGTAGATCGCGGAGTCGGTGTCGGTGCCAGCCATCGACGTCGCGCGGATCGTGGTCTCCCACACACCGGGCATCCACAGATTCACCGGCGACATCGTGTACTGACCGGGCGCACCGGCCGGCACGACCTCGACCTTGATCGGCGTGCCGTGACCGTGCGCGGGCATGAATGGCGTCACAGTGAGCGTCGCACCCTCGAGCGGCGCACCGTTCATGTCGTTGATCGCGACGATCCAGGTGTTGTCGTCACGCCGGGGCGGCGCCGGATCGGCCGACATCATCGCGAAGTCGAACTTCCCGTTGCTTCCATCCTTGGCGAGCCCGACCACGAACTCGTCGGCGCCGGAGACCTTCGTGCAGTCGACCGGATCGTCGCCACCATGCCCGTCGTCGCCCGAGCAGGCAGCGAGCAGCGAGACCGCGAGGACAGGAAGACAACGCATGGAGGGCCTACGCACGACTGGGCACAGGTTACTGCTCTACGCCCAAGCGGGAAGATCGGATCGATGTCTCCGCCTGACACCCTGATAGGCCAGGGCTGCGCGGTCTACTCGGTCAGCAGGATCATCGTGTCCTTGGACAAACCAAGGCCATTGGGGATGCCGGTATAGGTCACGCGAGCAATCGCACAGTCCTCGCCGGGGACCGAGAACACCTCGGCGAGCGTCGCGCCCGGCCGCAGGAACGCGGTCACCGTGTTGTGGCCGCTGGCACCATGGCCGCTGACCGGCTCGACGCGGAGCTGGAGCGCGAACTTGCGGATCGGCGCTTCGCTGGTGGCGACGCGGAGCGCGCGGCGCTGGACGATGCGAGTCGACAGCATCCACGCCTCGGTCGTCGTCTTCCCGGCGGGCTCGAGCGTGGTGGCGATCGAGGCGATCCGCGCGCGGATCTCCGCGGGATCATCACACTGCTCGTACCAGGCGTGAATCGGGACGAGGTGGCCCGTGCGCGGACCACGCAGCCACAGGCGGTAGATGATCGGCGCGTCGTTGGCGCCGAGCTCCTCGACCACATAGGCCACGCCCTCGGCGCGGGAGATCCCGAGCAGGGACATCTGATGGCCGAGTCCGGTGACCTCGTCGGTGGTGCAGGCGGTCGACGTCATATAGCCGAGCGACACGCGAAGCGTCGGCAGCGGCGCGTCGCGATGGATGTACGCATGCGCAAGCGCGCGCTGCATGCGGCGCGTCCGCGCGAGTGCGATCAGGGCGGTCTGGGTCTTGAGGTCTCGGTTCACGGCGGTCTCTCTCCACTCTATGAACGCGCGACAACGCGAAGGGTTGCACTCAAGTGACCGATGCAACGCTCGGGAATAACAAAGTTCCCAGACCAGTTAACAGTCCGCAACGAGCCGCGTCTTGGTACCCAAGGTGCCTGGAATCACGGTGTCCAGGTGCCACTTCGGCGCCCGGCGACCAGCGTTCCCTCGACGACGGTCCCTGCGACGACCTCGCGCCACGGCCCGTCGAGTACGCCATCCTTGTAGGTGGCCGTCAGTGCGACCGACCCGTCGGCAGCCGTCATCGTCCAGGTCCCGATGCGCCGGTCCGCCGCGAACTGCCCGGTCAGCGAGGGCTTGCCATCGCGGTACTCGGTGTACGCGCCCTCGGCCTTGCCGTCCTTGTAGCTCGCCTCGAGCGAGAGCTTTCCGTCGACGTACTTCTTGAGCACGCCGTCGAGCTTGCCGCGCTTCCAGCGGATCTCCGACAGCAACACACCGGCGTCGTTCCACTCGCGCCACAGGCCGTGCTTGCGGTCGCTCGCGTAGCCGCCTTCGACGAGCGGTTTGCCTCGCGTCGTGAGCTCCTCGTACTTGCCGTTCATCAGGCCGCCGCTGACGCGCGTCTTGGTCGCCGGCTTTCGATTGTTGTGGAACGTGACCATCGTGCCGTTGCCGCCCGTGATCCTGAAGCGGCCGAGCTCGGCGCCACTCCTGTCGTAGTAGATGAACTCGCCGTCGGGCTTACCGTCGGTGTAGCTGCCCGTGAAGATGAGCTTGGTCTCGAGGTACTCGTTCCACGTTCCAGACTTCTTGCCGGCCACGTAGTCGCCCTCGCGCTCGCGATGGTTGAGCCGGTCGGACCACACCCACGTGCCGACGCGCTTGCCGTGATCGTAGGTGCCCTGCACGCGCGGCACTTTCTTGTCGCGCCAGATCGTGAAGCCGCCGTCGAGCTTGCCGCGGTTGTCGTAGGTCTCGTCGATCAACAGCGCCCAGAACTGCCAGATCTGTCGCGGCCCCTGACGCACGCCACGCGAGAACGTCTCCTCGATACGCAGTGAATTCTTCGCGCCGACCACGTGCTTGCCATCGAACCTGCCGCCGAACACCTTCGCGCTGATCGCCACCGAGCCATCGCGGTTGCGAACCGTGAGCGCGCCGTGCGGCATACCCTTGCGCATCACGGTCTCGCTGTAGAGCGGGCCGTCGTCGTACCAGAGCGTCGCCTTGCCGGTGCCGCCCTTGAGCGTGTACTCGCCGAGCAGCGAGCCATCGGCGGCGTGCTGGCGCCACGTCCCATCGCGCATGCCGGCCACGTACGTGCCTTCCTCGGCGAGCGCGCCGCCCGGATAGCTACGCTTCCACGCGCCGTCGAGCTTGCCGTCCTTGTAGCTGCCGCCGATCGCGATCGTCTGATCGGGAAACAGCGTGAAGAACGCGCCGTGCTTCACACCATCGGCGCGCGTGCAGAACCACGTTGGCTCGGGATGCTTCGCCGCGCGCGCGACCGCACCATCGACACACTCGAGCTTCGGTGGCTCGGCCGGTGGTGGCGGCGGCGGCATCGGTGGCGCGACGATCGCCGCGTCGGCCGCAACGCTGGGCGCCGGCGACACACCCATCGTCACGACACCAGTGCGGTTATCCGACACCGGCCCCGAGCCACAAGCCATGCCCATCGTCAAGACGAAGGACAACGTGTGGAAACGTTGCACAGCAATATTGTGACACGACGGAGCGTCGTCGCGCGAACACGCATTACCCTTGTCGCCTATGAAGATCACGAGATTGCTTGCGCTCTCCATGATCGTTGCGCTTGCGGCATCCAGCACCGCCGACGCTCGACCACGGCCGAAGTCGTTCGGCAGCGGGCAGAAGAAGTTCGAAGCGAACAAGAAGTTCGGAATCGGTCTCGAGCTCGGTGAGCCGTCCGGTCTGAACGGCAAGCTGTTCCTGTCGCCCGATACGGCGATCGATTTCGGCCTTGGCTACATCTACGGCCACTACTACGCCGGCGACGGCATCCACCTGTACGCGGATTACCTGTGGCACCCGTTCACGCTCACCTCGGCAGAGCCGTTCGAGCTGCCGTTTTACGTCGGCATCGGTGGCCGGTTCTGGGACTTCGACTACGGCTGCAACCGGTTCCGCGAGGACTGCGCCTACAATGCCTCTGCGTTCGGTGTGCGCGTGCCGATCGGCATCGCGTTCGACTTCAACAACATCCCGCTCGATATCTTCATCCAGCTGGTACCGACGTTCGACTTCTATCGGGGCCACCGGGACCGCAACCTTCACCTCGGCGTCGACTTCTCGGTCGGCTTCCGGTTCTGGTTCTAATTACCAGCTACTGCTTCGACAGCTCGATCCAGAGCGGGACGAATACTCCCTCGCCGGCCTTCACCGTGACATCGGAGCGCCGGACCTCGATCTGAGCGCGGCCACCGATCGAGTAGTACGCGCTGATCGCGTAGGTGCCGAGGTCGACATTGTCGAACCGGTACCGGCCGTGGTCGTCGGTCACCGTCTGCAGCGTCTCGTCATCGGGACCGCGCGCGGCGGTGACCACGGCACCGGGGACGCGCTCGCGCGTGCTCGCGTCGCCGACGGTTCCCTCGATGCGCGGGACCTTCACCGTGAAGTGCTTGATCTCGCCTTCGCGCGGCTCGCCCCAGTCGATCACGATCGCAGAGGGCTCGCCGAGCGTGAACGACAGGTCGACGTACGTCGCCATCCCCGGTGACACCTCGACGCCATTGACCGTGATCGGCTGCCCGGCGAACAGCGCATGGATCGTATAGATGCCGGGCGCGAGGCCATCGATCTCGTACATGCCGTAGGGATTGGACTTCGTCGTGCGACCTCCGACCTCGACCTCGGCGAGCGCGATGATCTCGCTCGTCTTGGTGTCGCGAACCAGCCCTGCGATGGCCCCAAGCTTGCGGGATTTTGCGGTGTCACCGGTGTGGGAGGCACCGCACGCGAGCAGCAGGAGGAACAGAAACCGCACGGCAGAGTTCTACCCGGCATTGCGTGCTTTCGCGTGGCAGAATGACGCGCATGTTGCGAGCGGTGCTCTTCGGCCTGGTGGCGGTCTCGGCTTCGGCATGCAGTAAGTCCTCGACCGAGACCTCGGCGAAGGTCGTGCCCGGCGCGGCGGCCGGCAAGGTGCTCGAGGCGAAGGGAACCGTCACGGTGAGGCACGGCGACTCGGTGCGCCCGCTCGCCGTCGGCGACGCCGTGCTCTCCGATGACGTCGTGATCACCGCCGCCGATGGCAACGTGGTGATCGAGCTCGCGCACAACTCGGCGCGCTGGGAGCTCGGCCCGAACAAGCAGAGCAAGGTCAGCGAATCGATCGCGTGGAACGCCAAGAAGGAGACCGCGCAGGAGATCGACGAGGCCACCGCGGCCGCCGGCCGACCGGCCGAGCGCAGCGCGGCGGGCACGGTTGCAGCGTCGGCGGACGTCGAGGAAGCGGCACCCGCGGAGGAGGCGAAAGCCGATCGAGCCGAACGCGCGGCGGCCGTCCCACCGGCCGACCTGCCGGAGCCGGACATGTCATCGAAGGGTGGCGGTAGCGCACCGCCGCGTCCGACTCGCAAGGCGAGCGCGCCGAAGGCAGCGACAGCGCCGCCTCCGGCCGACATGATGTCGTCGGACGACGAGGCGCCCGCACCGCGGCGCACGCGCGGCGGGATCAAGGCGAAGTCGGCGAAGTCGGCGGAGTCGGCACCGCTCGCTCCGCCTGCCACAGGTGGCGCCGCAGCCGCCGCCGCCCCGGCGCCGGGCGGTGGATCGATGAGCGCGGCCGACAGTGCAGCTCCGAGTGCGAGCTCGCTCCTCGCGGCGAAGGCGACCGCGCTGCACGCCTGTATGGTCACTGCCGGCGCGAAGGATGACGTCACGCTCACCGTCGACGTGGTCAGCGGCAAGGCGACCGTGAAGCTCGCGAGCAAGGCCTCGATCAGCGCGGCGCTCGAGAGGTGTCTCAAGGGTGTCGTCGCCGGCGTTCACTTCTCCGGATCGGCGAAAGTCACCCGGGTCGTCAAACCCTGATCGTGTCGGGTGCGAGCCCGATCTCGGCGCACAGCTCGTTGAGCGCCGGCTGATCGATGCCGCGCCACGCGAGTGCGTCGAGGTCACACACGATCGGGCAGTCGAGCCGCAACGTCGCCAGCTTCTTGTAGAGCAGCGCGTCGGCCTTCTGCGCGCGCAGTGCAGCGGCGAGGCGATCCGTGCTGCGCACGCCGGGCACCTGCCACGCAGCATGGTCATCGGGGATCGCCTCGATGTGCTTGTACACGGTGAGGACCTTGGCCGCCGACGTCTTGCCCCAGCCGGGCAGCCCCGGGATGCCATCGGCATCGTCGCCGACGAGACCGAGCCAGTCGGGGATCGATGCCGGCGACACGCCGTGCTTCGCGATCACGCCCGGCTCGTCGATCACGACGTCCTTCCAGCGATCCCAGGTCACCACGCGCGTGCCGATCACGCACTGGCACATGTCCTTGTCGGGCGACACGATCCGGATCTGCTCGAGGCGTGAATCCTTCGCGAGGTGATGAGCGGCGGTACCGAGTGCATCGTCGGCCTCGAACTCGATCATCGCCCACACCGTGAGCCCGAGCGCCGCGGCTGCGCGCTCGGCGAGCGGGAACTGCGCGACCAGCTTCGGCTCGAGCCCTTCGCCGCTCTTGTAGCCCGCGAACAGGTCGTTACGGAACGACTCGATCACGTGGTCGAATGCCACCCCGCCATGCGTGACCTTGCCAGAGCGCAGCTGCATCGCGAGCGAGCGCAAGAAGCCGCGCGTCGCCCCCACCTCGCGGCCCTCGTGCTCCGCGGGCGGCGCACCGAACCACGACCGGAACAGCTCGTAGGTGCCGTCGAAGAGATGGGCCTGCACGCGGCGAAGCGTAGTACAAACGCGGCATGGCGAGCGTTGCGTGGGCAGCTGTCCTCCTGGTGGCTGCCGCGTGCTCGGCCAAACCCACAAAGGACACGATGAAGGGTGCCGCCAAGCCGTCTCCGCTGCAGGCCGATGCCGTGGCGGGGATCCAGAACGCCACGCTGCGCGACGTCGTCGCCGACCACTGGGAGCTGATGATGAAGGCGGCCCCGACGTGGGCGACCACGCTCGGCGATCATCGTTACGACGACCAGCTCGCGCCCCGCGACGCGGCCTCGATCCAGGCGCGCAACGTCGAGCGCGATCTGCTGGTCGATCGGCTGCGCACCCTCGACCCGGCACCGCTCAACGCGATCGACGCGGTCACCTTCAAGCTGCTGCGCGGCCAGCTCGAGGCAGAGCAGGGCCTCGAGATCTGCCGCATGCACGAGTGGGTCGTCGACGCCGGCGGTGGCAGCGTGTTCGGCGAGCTCAGCTACCTCGTCGAGCAGCACGGCGTGAAGACGCCCGAGGACGCACAGAACCTGGTCGCGCGCATGCGCCAGGGTGCGAAGCAGATCGACGACACCATCGCCAATCTCACGCTCGGTCTCGCCGCAGGTCGCGTGTCGTCGGCGGAGAAGCTGCGGCGCGCGATCACCCAGCTCGATGCCGAGCTCGACAAGCCCGCCGAGGCGTGGGCGATGGCGACGCCGAAGTGGGCGAGCGCGGATCCCGATCCGTGGCCCGAAGGCGTGCGCGACGGGCTCAACGCGCAGCTGCGCGAGATCGTGTTGCAGCAGATCGTGCCGGCCGTCGTGCGCTATCGCGACTTCTTGCGCGACACGCTGATGGCGCGGGCGCGCACCACCAAGGAAGGGCTCATCGGGCTCCCCGACGGTGACGTGTGCTACCGCGCGTCGATCCTCCATCACGTCGGGCTGCCGATGACAGCGCAAGCGCTCCACGAGCTCGGCCAGTCCGAGATCGCGCGCACCGACAGTGAGATCCTCGAGCTCGGTCGCAAGGTGCTCGGTACCGACACCCTCGCCGCCACGCTCACGCGCCTGCGCGATGACAAGGCGCTGTACTTCACGTCGCGCGAGGAGCTGATGGCCGCCGCGCAGAAGTCGCTCGATCGCGCGAAGGCCGCGATGGGGCGCTACTTCGCGCTCCTGCCCCAGGCCGACTGCGTGATGCGCGAGATTCCCGAGTACGAGGCGCCGTACTCCACGATCGCGTACTACCGTCAGCCGCACTACGACGGCAGCAAGCCGGGCGAGTACTTCGTCAACACGTACAAGCCCGAGACCCGCCCGCGCTTCGAGCTCGAGGCGCTCACGTGGCACGAGTCGATCCCCGGTCACCATCTGCAGATCGCGATCGCGCAGGAGCTCGGTGCGCTGCCCGCGTTCCGCAAGCTCGATGGCTCGACCGCCTTCGTCGAAGGCTGGGCGCTGTACACCGAGCGGCTCGCCGAGGAGATGGGTCTGTACACGGCCGACCTCGATCGGCTCGGCAAGCTCAGCTACGACGCATGGCGTGCGTCGCGGCTCGTCGTCGATACCGGCGTGCACGCGCTCGGCTGGACGCGCGCGCAGGCCGAGGCCTACATGCGCGAGCACACCGCGCTCACGACGATCAACATCTCGAACGAGGTCGATCGGTACATCGGTTGGCCCGGCCAGGCGCTCGCGTACAAGGTCGGCCAGATCGAGATCCTGCGCCTGCGCGCGGAGGCCGAAGCCGCACTCGGTGCGAAGTTCAACCTGCCGCAGTTTCATGATGTCGTGCTCGGCGCTGGTGCCGTCACGTTGCCGGTGCTCGGTGATCGCGTGAAGGCGTGGGTCGAGACCCTCAAGTAACCAGCCGCGATCTCCATCGCGCGCTCGGTCCGTGGCAGGCGGCGTCGCTCGTCGTCGGCACGATCATCGGTACCGGCATCTTCCTGAAGTCGGCGACGATGGCGGCCACCGGTGGCTCGGCCGCGTGGGTGCTCGCGGCGTGGGCGTGTGCCGGCGCGCTGTCGCTGTTCGGTGCGCTGACCTATGCCGAGCTCGGCGCGATGTTCCCGCACGCGGGCGGCGAGTACGTGTTCCTGCGCCAGGGCTACGGCCCGGGCATGGGCTTTCTCTACGGGTGGAACCGGTTCTGGATCGCGACGCCGGGCTCGATCGCAGCGTACGCGGTCGGAGCGACGACGTTTCTCGGCGGTGTGCTGCCCACGGATCCGGACAGCAAGGTGCTCGCGATCGCGCTCGTCGTGATCTTCACCGCGATCAACTGTCTTCACGTGCGCGCTGGTGGCTGGCTGTCGACGGTGCTCACCGCGATGAAGGTCGTGATGATCCTCGGCCTCGCCGTCGGTGCGCTGCTGTTCGCGTCGGGCGGCGATTTCGGGCGCGTCACCCAGAGCCGTGGTGGATTCCCGGGCTGGTCAGCGTTCGGCATGATGGTGCTCGCGGCGCTGTGGGCCTACGACGGCTGGAACAACCTGCCGATGGCGGCGGGCGAAGTGCGCGAGCCGCAGAAGAACCTCCCGCGCGCGCTCGTGTTCGGGACACTGGGCGTGTTCGCGATCTACGCGCTCGTCAATGTCGGCTACTTCGTCGCGCTGCCGTTCGACGTGATCGCCGCGCCGAGCTCGGAGTCGATCGCGCAGCGCACGGCGTCGACATTCCTCGGCGGTCCCGCTCAGGCGCTGCTCGCGGCGGCGATGGGCATCTCGGCGCTGTCCGCGATGCATGGCAGCATGCTCACCGGTGCGCGCGTGCCGTTCGCGGTCGCCCGCGATGGGCTCGCACCGAAGCAGCTCGGCGAGCTCGGCGGCTCGCACGTGCCGATCGTGTCGGTCCTCGTGCAGGGCGCGCTCGCCTGCGTCTTCGCGCTGAGCGGCCGCTTCGACCAGCTCACCGACGCGGTCGTGTTCGCGTCGTGGCTGTTCTATGCGCTCAACGCGGGCACCGTGCTGCTGCTGCGCAAGCGCGAGCCGGACCGCGAGCGGTCGTATCGCGTACCGGGCTTCCCCGTCGTGCCGATCGTGTTCATGGCGCTGTCGGCCCTGTTGCTCGTGAACACGATCGTCACCACGCCGAAGCCGAGCCTGCTCGGGCTCGGCTCGACGGCGGCGGGCGCGATCGTCTACGCGCTGTTCCTGCGCAAGCGCGCTAGCGCTCGGTCTTCGGCGTGAGCGCCGGCTGACCGAGGCGATTCGCGATCTGCGCGAGGTCGACGCCGAGGATCTGCTTGATCTGCTCGGACGTGACGGCTGCCTTGACGGCGAGGTTGTTGCCGTTCGCCAGCTCCTTGTCGATCACGGTGAGCTTGTCGACCGGCATGTCGCCGACCGTCTTCATCATCGTGCCGATCAGGCTCTGTAGCTTCTGAGCGACGAAGATCTGTCGCGCGTTGTCGCCGGCCTGTGCCCACGTGGCACCGAGCGAGCGAATGGCCGTGGCCGTGGCCTTGCCGTCTTCGATGATCTTCGAGGCACCACCGCGTGCCTGCGCGATCATCTGCAACTTGCGGGCTTCGGCCGGCTTCACCTTGTCGGCGATGAGCTGGAACCGAACCTGGGCGAGGCGCGCCTTCTGGACGTCGACCTCGGCGCTCGCCTTCGCGAGCAGCGCCTGGACCTGACCGCGCGACTCGGCGACCAGGGCGCCCTTGCGCGTCTGGGCCTCGGCGATGCGGCGCTGACCTTCAGCGTGCGCGGTCGCGATCTGGGCGTCGACCTTCGCGATCTCCTGGTTCATCAAGTTCGACGCCGAGTTCTCCTGCGACAGCGCATGGTTCTCGGCCTCGGCGATGCGCGACTTCTTGAGCAGCTCGGCGGTCTGCCGGCGGCCGATCGAGTCGAGGTAGCCCTTGTCATCGGAGACGTGCTGGATCTTCAGCGTGTCGAGCTCGAGGCCGAGACGCGCGAGGTCATGGTCGGCCTCGTGCACGAGCTCGCCGGCGAACTTCTCGCGGTCCTGGTTGACCTCTTCCGGCGTCAGCGTCGACAGCACGCCGCGCAGGTTGCCTTCGAGCGTCTCGCGCGCGATCGCCATGATCTGGTCGCGGCTCATGCCGAGGAAGCGCTCGATCGCGCTCTCGAGATGCTTCGACTTGCTCGAGATCTTCACGTTCGCGACGCCCTGCACGTTGAGCGGGATGCCGCCCTTGGAGTAGGCGCCCTGGACCTTGAGGTCGATCGGCATGTTCGTGAGGTCCATGCGGTCGACGACCTCGATGAGCGGGATGCGCAGGCCGCGACCGCCCTGGACGATGCGGTACCCGATCACGCGGGTCGTGCCGTCCTCGCTCGTCGCCGTCGCCTTGCGGTGTCCGCCGGAGAAGATCAGCACTTCATTCGGCGGGCAGATGTAGATGATGCGCGACACGATCAGCGCGACGAGCAGCAGCGCGCCGAGGACGGCGATCGCGCCGACCATCACGACGTTGGACATGATCTCTTGCATGACTAGCTCCTCACCGTCGGCACGGCGCCGTTCGAACCGGTAATGACCTTCGCGATGTCGATGCCGAGCGTCGCGGTGACCTGTTGCAGCAGCGCGACCATCGTGGCCGGGTAGGCCGCGGCGTACGCCGGAATCGTCTTGCCGTCGCCACCGTCGATGAGGTTGACCTCGCCGATCTTGATACGGCTGGCGGCCTGCGCGACGTCGTTGAAGATCGCGTCGAGGTGCTGGAGGACGAACATGTCCATCGCCTTGCCACCGGTATCGCTCCACGCGCCGGCGACCTCGGACAGCGACTTCGCCATCGCCTCGCCGTCGGCGGCGATCGGAGCAGCGGAGCCCGCGGCGAACAGCTCGCGGACCTGCGCCTCGACCTCGGCAGGAATCGTGACCTCGGCCTCGAGGCGCAGCTGCTCGAGCATGCCGCGAACCTTCTGCAGCTCGAGCTCGGCTTCGGCGCGCGCCTGCTGGCCCGCGGCCTCGGCACGCACTTCCTCGCCCTTCGCCTCGGCTTCGATCTCGGCCCTGATCTGGCGGAGCTCGTTCTGCTTGCGCTGGACGGTTGCTTGCGCGTTCGTCATCGCGACCTCGCCGCGTGCGCGTGCGCCGGCTTCCGCCTGCTCCGCGATGCGTGACGCATCGGACTCGGCGACCTCCGCGCCCATCAGGATCTCGGCGATCCGGCCACGGCCGATGCTCTCGAGGTAGTTCCGGTCGTCGGCGATGTGCTGGATCTTGAGAACGTCCAGCTCGAGGCCGAGCTTCTCGAGGTCCTTCTTCGCGCTCTCTTCGAGCTGGCGCGCGAACTTCAACCGGTCCTGGTTGAGCTCCTCGGGCGTCAGCGTCGCGAGCACCTCGCGGAGGTGACCCTCGAGCATTTCTTTGACGACCTTTGCGATCTCCGTCTGGCCGCGGCCGAGGAAGCGCTCGATGGCGTTCCCGACGTAGCGACGGTCGGTGGAGATCTTGATGTTCGCGATCGCGTGAACATTGAGCGGAATGCCGCCCTCGGAGTACGCGCCGGTGACCTGAATCGGAACACTGATCAGCGACACGTCCATGCGATCGACCGTCTCGACGATCGGGACGCGCACGCCACGTCCGCCGAACACGACGCGGTAGCCGACGCTGCGCCCATCCGCAGTCTTCTGCTTGCGACCACTGAAGATCAGGATCTCGTTTGGCCTGCAGATGCGAAGCAGGTACCGAAAGACGATGGTCAAGACCAGTAGTACGGCCAGACCAGCAGCCACACCCTCGACGATGCCGGGCGGCAAATTCAGATTCATACGCGCGTTCCCCCCAAGGGGGGACGCTACACGTCGTGCTTGCTCACGAGCAACGAGCCACGCTCACCTTCGGCAACGATCAGGACGATCGCGCCGGTCGGTAAATCGCTGCCCTCGTCGACGAGACTCGCTACGAAATCCTCGGCGCGGCCTTTGATATCCACGCGAACCTTCCCCGGTTTTCCGGGCCCCACGGGCAGCGTGAGCGTCCCGGTCAGGCCGACGAGCTCCGCGGCGCCCACCTCGCTCGACACGCTGTTCTTGCTCATTTTCCCGATCACGGTCACCGCGATGGCGCCGGACAGCCAGCCGATCACGGCCGCCGCGATCGCCGACACGGCGGTGCCCGTTCCGAGCTTGGTCAGGGCAAGGCCGGCGCCGCCGCCAAACGCGAAGAGGAAGACCCAGAACCGCATCGAGCCAAACGGCGCCCATGCGAGACCGACGTCGCCGTGGGCAGCATCACCGTAGTCGGTGTCCTTGCCGCCAAGAAGGAACGACGCCACGAGCAGCGTTCCACCGAACGCGATTGCCCCGAGGTAGATGGTCTGCATTGCCCGTCCTCCCTTTTGCCTTGTGATCACATAGCATACTGGCTCGATGCGGTTCGTGTTCGTCGGTGTTGTCGTGGCCGCATGTGGCGCGTCGGCGCCGGGACCCGTGCCGCTCGCGGCGCTCGCGCAACCGGCCGCGCTCACGCCACTCGCGCAGCTCGAGGCGAGCGTGGATCTCGATCGCGTGGTGATCGGCGCGTCGCGCACGCCGACGGTCGTGATGCTGCTCGCGTCGTGGTGCCATCGCTGCCGTGACGAGATCGCGGTGTTCGCTGCGATCCGCGGCCAGCATCCGCACGTGCGCTGGCTCGGCCTCAACTACAAGGCGCACGAGGAGTACGACCAGCGTGGCAGCTCGGTCGCGATCCGCGCACTCGCCGACGAGACGCCGTGGCTGCGGATCGTGCCTGCCGACGACGCGCTGTTCGCGACGTTTGGTAGCCCGCCGAAGGTTCCGACGATCTTCGTCTACGACAGCAAGGGAGTGCTCGTCGAGACGTTCGATCGCCGCGATCGGCCGGCGCCGCGCGAGCAAGAGCTCGACGATCTGCTGCGCGCGATCGAGTAGTTCTCGAAGCGTGCACGATCCGGACTCAGATCTCGCGACACGCAGACGCGCCGACCGATCGATCCGGCATGCAGGTCACTGCGACAGGCCGACGCGGCGGCGGGCGGTCAGGCAGTGCTCCGAGCCGAGCGTGAACTCGCGGCAGGTGCGCGGGCGATCGGGATAGATCACGCAGCGGTACTGCGTGGTGCGCGTCCCGTCGAGCTGGCCCCCCTCGAGCGCGGCGCAGCGCTCCCCGTTACGGCGAATCTCGTAGAGATCGCCGCGCGGCACGATGTAGTCGGGCTGCGCCTTCACCGCCGGGTCGCGCGGCTGGACGTCAACCGCGTGGTAGGCCTCGCGGCAGCACGCACCGCAGGTCTGGCAGTCGACGTCGGTCGCGGCCTCGAAGCGCTCGCAGCCCGGCCAGGTCGGATCGACCTTCGCGTCGGCCTGCCGGCAGCGCTGCCGGCCACGATGCTCGAAACGCCACACACAGCCCCCACACGAGCCGCGCGCGCCGGCGGGCAGTCCGGTCGGGTGCGAGGCGGGCGGCGCGCTGACGCCTTGCCACAGCACCGTGGGGTCGGTGCTGTAGCGCGCCGCCTCCTGGGCGATCCGAGACGTCGAGATCAGCGCGTCGGTCAGCGCGGGACCCCACGGCGGGTGGGTGACTCTGCGCAGAGCTGCGATCGCTGCCTGGGTTGATCGGTCGGTGCGATCGGCCAGCACATCGCCCGACAGCTGATCCCAGAACGCGCGGTAGTCCGTGGTCGGCGCGAACACGGTGCGCAGACCGTGCCGACCGGTCAGCACGTACTGGACGCGCAGACACGCGTGCTCGCGCCAGTCATGGTCGGGACCCGTGTTGTCCATGCCCCAGTCCGGCGTGGTGAACGACTGCTCGCCCTCGACGAGAGAATGGCAAAGCTCGTGGAAGATCATCTGCGCGAGGCTGTCGTCCGCGTCGAGCGTTTTGTCATCGCCGATCGCGAGCGTTCCGCGGCCATCCGTCGCCGCGTAAGCGTCCGGCGTGCGGATCACTCGCAGCCCGATCCGGCGTGCGGCGCCGACCCACACTTGCGTAAGTGGATCGATGTACCGATATGTCACCTCTCGAGCCACGCGAAAGTTCTCGGCGTTCAGCTAGCACGAAAAGTTGCCGCCTACCCCGGAGTTTTGTGATGTGGAGATATGAAGGGTGACATCGCGTTTGCCGGTTTCATGTTGACCGCCGAAGAGTGGAAGGCGCTCGACAGTGAGACCCGGCACCAGCTGGTCGCAGTCGCCACGCGGCGATTCCCGGCTGGCACCGAGCCGCCGGGGATCCCCGCGAACAAGACGTTCATCTCGGGCGGAACGATCATCGAGGAGACGCCGGTTCTCGCGCAGGGCAGCGGCCCGCTCGAGACCGACGAGTACATCGACCTGTTCGACGACTGATCAGACGAGCTTGAAGCGCAGGTAGAGCACGTACCCCGAGGTCGCGGCGATCACGAGAAACGTCAGCGCGACTCCGAGCCAGCGCGCCGGATTCGGCGACTTCATCGGTAGACCGATCGGGTGCAGGACGCGGGCGAGCAGCAGCGTCCCGCCGATCGCGTGGAGCACGGCCGTGTGGCCACCACACAGCTCCGCGAGCAGCAGCATCACGATCGCGAGCGGCACGTACTCGGCGTTGTTGCCGTGCGCGCGGATGCCGATGCTCAGCGGCGACGTCGCATCGTCGCCGCCACCATGGGACGTCTTCGCCGCGTGGCGCAGCGTCGTCACCCGATACGCGAGCGCGATGTTGAGGAGCGCGTTGAGCGCCGCATAGAGAGCCGTGATCACCGGTGCCATCCCGCGAGAGTACCGCTGAAACCGATCTTGCTACCCGGTCCGGAAACGGCCAGTCATGCTCGACTCGGCGTGGTACCTCGAATGCGTGCTGACCGATGACGCGCGCTACGCCGCCCTGATCGCCCGCGACTCGCGGTTCGACGGCGTGTTCTTCGTCGGCGTCAGCACGACCGGCATCTACTGCCGGCCGATCTGTCCCGCACGCACGCCGGCGCGGCCACGCTGCGAGTTCTTCGGCAGCCCGGCGCTCGCCGAGCGCGCCGGGTTCCGCGCATGCTTCCGCTGCCGCCCCGAGCTCGCGCCCGGCAGTGCACCGACCGACGCGGTCGACACACTCGTCGCGAGCGTCGCGCAGAAGATTGGCGAGGGGGCGCTCAACGAACGCTCGCTCGACGAGCTCGCCGCAGAGCTCGGCGTCAGCGCACGTCACCTGCGCCGCGCGACCGAGGCGAAGCTCGGCGTGTCACCGGTCGAGCTCGCGCAGAGCCGCCGGCTCGCACTCGCGAAGCAGCTCGTGCAGGACACGGCGCTACCGCTGACCGACATCGCGTTCGCGGCCGGCTTTGGCAGCGTGCGCCGGTTCAACGCGGTGTTCTCGACGCGAATGGGCCGCTCGCCGTCGTCGCTGCGCGCGGCCGCGGCGACGAAACCAATGGCGGAGGCGAGCACGCTCCGCCTGGACTATCGCCCGCCGTACGACTGGCACCACGTGCTCGGCTTCCTGCGCGGGCGCGCGATTCCGGGTGTCGAGACCGTTACCGACGAGTACCGCCGCATCGTTCACATCGATGGTCACGTCGGCACGATCCGCGTGCGCCACGCGACCGCGCGGTCGGCATTGCAGCTCGCGGTCGCGCCGGCGCTGCTGCCAGTGCTGATGCCAGTCGTCGCGCGCGTGAGGCGCATGTTCGATCTCGACGCGCAGCCGGCAGCGATCGCTGCGCTATTTGGCCGCGACAAGTTGCTCGCACCGCTCGTGGCGAGGCGGCCCGGCTTGCGGGTGCCTGGCGCGATCGATCCGTTCGAAGCGTCGGTCCGCGCGCTGCTCGGTCAGCAAGTCAGCGTCGCCGCCGCGACGACGCTCGCCGGCCGGTTCGCGGCCGCATTCGGCACACCGCACGACGGTGGCGATGGGCTGACGACGCGATTCCCGACGGTATCCGAGGTTGTCGCCGCCGGTGCCGAGCGGATCGGCAAGCTCGGCCTGCCGCGCACGCGCGCCGCCGCGATCCACAACTTCGCCGCCGTGCTCGCACGCGACGAGCTCGTGCTCGATGCGGCCTGTGACCTCGACGCGTTCGTCGCTCAGCTTGTCGAGCTTCCCGGCATCGGGCCGTGGACCGCGCACTACCTCGCGATGCGGGCGCTTCACGTGCCCGACGCCTTTCCCGCCGCCGACCTCGGCGTGCAGAAGGCGCTGCGCCGCTCGGGCGCGAAGGCCGCCGAAGCACGCGCGGAAGCGTGGCGCCCATACCGCGCCTACGCGGTGATGCACCTGTGGTTTTCCCTCGGAGACTGACGATGACGAACGTATCGATGATCACGATCGCGACGCCGATCGGCCCGCTGCGCCTCTACGGCACGAGTGATGTCCTGACGTGCGTGTGGCTTCCCCAGGGCCGCGGTACCGCGCCGACCGAGCCGGTGCGCGAGACACCCGTGCTCGCGCACGCCGCCGCACAGCTCACCGAGTACTTTGCCGGCAAGCGCACCGCGTTCGATGTGCCGCTCGCGCCCGAGGGCACGGAGTTCCAGCAAGCCGTGTGGCGCGTGCTGTCGACGATTCCGTTCGGCGCGACGTGGAGCTACCGGGATGTCGCCCGCGTGATCGGCCAGCCCACCGCGAGCCGTGCAGTCGGTGCGGCGAACGGAAAAAATCCGATCGCGATCATCGTCCCGTGTCACCGCGTGATCGGGGCGAGCGGCGCGCTCACGGGCTACGGCGGCGGCATGGATGCGAAGCGCTGGCTGCTTGCCCACGAGGGCCAGCAGGCGCAGCCGCAGCTGCCTCTTCGCCCGTCCAGCTGCTAGCTTGTCTCGTGGTCTGGGAGCTCATCGGCGGCATGGCAGCAGGCGCGGCGTATCTCGCCGGGCGCCGCCTGTTCCGCAACTCGCAAGGCGATGCCGCGGCGCGCGCGGCCGGCCTCCAGAGCGCGAGTGATCTCACGCATGTTCCCGAGGCGATGCAGCGGACCGCGCTGTGGGCCCTGTCCGAAGGCGGCTTCGAGCGCCGCATCGTGTACGGCAAGCTCGCGCGCGCAGGCGGCGACGTCGACGTCACCGCGTTCGATCTCGAGACGCTGCGCGACCGGCGTGGCGAGTGGGCGTACCTGCCGGTCGAGCCGCCGTTCCGGATCGGTGGCCTCGTCAGCGTCGTGGTGTGCGAGGTCGACCGGAGCTTTCCGCACGTGCTGCTCAAGCGCGCCGGCCGTGGCGATGAGGTTGCCGACGACAGTCACGTCGAGCGCGTGGCCAACGTCGCGAAGCAGGTCCGCGATCGCCTCGGCGTGAAGCGGTCGTACGAGTCGGAGCTTCCCGCGGCGCTGCCGCACGTTGCTCATGTCGCCGGGCTGCCGGATCACTGGCGCGCATACACGCAGGCGCACGAGCTGCTCGACGCGATGCTCGGTGCGGGGTTGCAAGCCGTGCTTGCCGCGGCGACACGACGCGACCTCGTGATCGAGCTGCTCGAACGGGTGATCCTCGTCTATCCGGCCGCGCGCGATGTTGCCGGTGCGGATGCGTTCGCCGACCTCACGAGCGATGCACTCGCGCTCGTCGACGGCGTGCTCGCCGCATCGCCGCGGGTGACGCCGCGCGGCATCGATCCGCAGCGCACGTAACAATCTCGTGACGCGGCGGGTTCCGGTTGAAGTTGAAAGTTCGACTTCCTAGATTGCCGCGCGATGAGAACATGGGTGATCGCCGGCGTTGCCGCGTGCAGCAGCGGCGGTGGCGACGAGCTGCCCGATGCGCGAAGCTCGCCGACCTCGCCCGACGCCGCTGCGATCGTCGATGAGGATCGCGACGGGCTCGATGACCGCCTGGAAGACGAGCTCGCCGCCGCCTACCTGCCGTTTCTCTCGCTCGATCCCGACGACGGCTGCCCGCGCAGCGGCCTGGTCGCGCGCGTGCGCCGGCATCCCGACGACCCGACGAAGATCCTGATCACCTACTCGCACCTGTTCGAGCGCGACTGCGGCCTCAACGGGCACGTCGGCGACAACGAAGCGTTCGGCGTCGCGATCGATCCCGGCATCGCAGCGCCGGCCGGCATCCTCGCGATCCGCACGGCCTCACACCAGAACACGATCTGCGAACGGCTCACCGAGTGCTCGACGTGTGGGGACGGCCGCTCCGCGTGTGACCAGGCCGCGGACGGCGGGCAGATGTGGCCGGTGCTCTACGCGAGCAAGGGCAAGCACGGCCAGTACGCTTCACACGGTGCATGCACGCTGTTCGGCACGTGCCTCGATCGCTGCTCGCTCAACCCAGCCCGGGTCAGACCGCCCATCGTCAACGTCGGCGAGCCCGCCGCGCCGCTCACGCACGACCTCACATCGGGCGGCTTCATCACCGCTGCGAACGGGTGGACCGAGGCCGCGCTGATGAATCACGACCCGTGGAACAGCGCGGTCGATTTCGGCAGCGCTGGCAACGTGGCCGGCGACCTCGTCGACCCGGAGCTCATTCCGCGCGTGTGTCTGTAGCGGCGGCGAGGTTCTGAACGGCGGCGTGGATTGCCTGGATGTCGACGGGCTTGGCCAGGTGATAGGAAAACCCTGCCTCGTCCGATCGGAGCCGGTCGTCGTCATCGTTGAACGCGGTCACCGCGATCACGTGCAGACCGGAACGACGGTCTCTGAGTCGCCGCGCGAGCTCCCAGCCGTCCATGACGGGCAGGCCGATATCCAGCACCGCAATATCCGGTGCGAACGACTGGGCGAGCTGCAACGCGATCGGAGCGTTGTGGGCAATCATTACCTCGTAGCCGAGGTCGGTGAGTCCGAGCTGCAGAATGGTGGCGGTGTCGTCGTGGTCCTCGACGATCAGCAGGCGTGTGCGATGGGGGGCTTGCATCCCGGATAAAGATCAGCACAATTTTATCGCGAGAATCAAACCCCCTTTGAACACCATGTTGGTCGTTGTTCATTCAGGACAGACGGGCGTGGAGCGAGGCGCCCACCGAGCGGCACTCGCGACGGGCCTCACGATCGCCGGCTTCATGTCGGTCGATCAGCGGGACGAGATGGGCCCCATCCCGTCCGAGGTTGCCAGCCGCCTGACCACTTGCTTCGATCGGGGGCCCAGACCGGCGGTCCGCGCCAACGTCGCGATCGCGTCGGGCGTGTTGCTCGTGGTTCCCGATGCGAGCGAGGCGAGCAAGTACACCGCGATGTCGGCGGTGCTCACGGCGGCGCGTGCCGCGAAGGTTCCGCTCCAGGTCGTCGACCCCGCCTCGAATGTCGAGCACGTCGCGGGTTGGGTCAGGCAGCTGCCGCGGTCGAGCGGATCGGTGCGCCTCCTCGTGACCGGGCCCCGCGGGACCCGCTGGCATACCGGCGAGGCCACGGCCCGGCGATTGGTATCGGCCATTACGATCACCGGCTAGTTTCGTCAGATCGAGCCGCGGCGTCGTGCGTGTAAGGTTCCACGGCATGGTGCGCGCGCTGTCGACCCTCGTCCTCGTCGCGCTCGCGCTACCCGCGGGCGCGGCGTCCGAGTTGCCGCGCCACATCGGGATGTACCCGCAGCAAGGCGCGCCGCTCGCGATGCTCGACAGTGACGTCGCGGTCCACGTGCGTGGTCCGATCGTCGAGGTCACCGTCACGCAGACGTTCCGCAACCACACCGATCGCGTCACCGAGGCGACGTACATCTTCCCGCTGCCGACCGATGCCGCGGTGTCGGCGATGAAGATCACGACCGGCAATCGAACGATCCTCGCGACGATCGAGTCGCGCGCGAAGGCGGTCGAGCGCTATGAGGCCGCGGTCGCCGCCGGTATCGGCGCGGGCCTGCTCGAGCAGGACCGCCCCGACGTGTTCACACAGACCGTGTCGGCGATCCCGGCGCGCGGCGAGGTCGTGGTCACGCTGCGCTACGACACGGTGGCTCATTACCAGCGCGGCACATGGGGGCTCACGCTGCCGCTCGTGATCGCGCCGCGCTACGTGCCGGGCAGCGCCGACGGCCGGCCGACCACGGGCAGCGGCCAGGCACCGAACACCGACCGGGCACCGGATGCATCGCGCGTCACGCCGGGGGGCGCACCGGGTGCCGGCGGCCGCACCGACATGCGGATCGAGTTCGCCGATGCCGTCGACCAGGTCACCAGCTCGACGCACGAGCTCAGCGCCAGCAACGCGGGCTACACGCTCGTCGATCCGAAGACCGACCACGACGCCGTGATTCGTTGGCGCGCGAAGGTCGCGCAGCAAGGTTGGGTCGAGGCCGCACCGAGTACAGCCGATGGCGGGTTCGCGGCGGTGCTCGTCGAAGCCAAGCCGGCCGCGGCACGCAAGACCGATCTCGAGCTGCGGTTGATCCTCGATCGCGCAGCGACGACGCGCGGTGATGCCGAGGCGGTTCAGCGCTCGACGGTACGTGCGCTCCTCGGTGCGCTGACGGCGCGCGATCGCGTGAGCGTCACCGGCAGCGATTCATTCGCGTCCGCGGCGCCCGATGCCACGCTTCGCTCGATCGACGGCGTGTGGGGCTCGACGGCTGCCGCGTTCGATCTCACGAAGGTGCTCACCAGCCTGCGCGGCAGCAAGAGCGCGCTGGTGCTCATCACCGACGGGCTCGTTGCCGATGACAAGGCTGCGCTCGCCGCCGCTGCCAAGGTCGGCGCGCCGGTGTTCGTGATCGGCGTCGGGCCGGCACCGAACCACAGCCTGCTCGAGCAGCTGGCGCATACCACCGGTGGCACCGTACGGTTCGCGATCGTCGGCGACGATTTCACCGCGCTCGCGAAGGACGTGATCGCCGATGCGGCCTCCCCGCCGGCAGCGCTCGCTGTCAGCTGGGGCACGCTCGCCGCGAGCGACATCGTGCCCGCGAAGCTGCCGCGCGTCGGCAGCGGCCAGGCGCTGCTCGTCGTCGCGCGGGTCAAGAAGGTCCAGGCGGCCAACGCCCGCGTTCGCGGCGACGTGTTCGGGTTCACCTCGGTCGCGCCCGGGAAAGTGCCCATGGGCGCGACCTCGCAGCGCGGCTCGCTCGCTCGGCGCTGGGCCAAGCTCAAGCTCGACGAGCTCGTCGCCGCGAATTCGCCGACCCGGGTGATCTCGACGCACGCGCTGACCTACGGCCTGGTCTCACCGCTGACCGCGATGGTCGCGATCGGTGACGAGGTCGTGCTCGAGCACGGGATCAAGCACTCGCTGTCGGTCCCGGTCTCGGTGCCGGCCGGCATGCAGTGGCAGCTCGTGAAGAAGCAGACCACGGTCGAGACGACGAGCACCGACGGCCGCAAGGGCGCCGGCGCGAAGGACGTCAAGAAGAAGGCACGCGATCAGGTCACGGGCGGCGCGCGTCGCGAGGACCTGCCGTCGCCCGAGGGCGCAGGCGCTGCGGACATGGAAGAGGACACGCTGAGCATCGATGCGGCACCCAGGGCGACCGCGATGGCGCCCGATCGGGGTGCGTCCGACTCCGAGGACGAGTCCGTCGAGATCAACGCGTTGGCCTCCGAGTCGCGTCGCGCATACCGGCTCGCGCTGTCCCTGGGCGCGGGTGTCGCGCTGGCGGGTGGCGAGTCGGCCGCACTCGGTGCGTTCGGTGCACGGATCGATCACGGGCGCGGCCGCACGCTCGTCGGTCTCGATGCATCGCTGTGGCTTGTCGACGGGCTCAACGGGCAGGGCGGCCTGTTCGCGACCGTTGCGCGCCGTGGCATCGCGCGCAGGGTCGAGGTCGGCGCCGGTGCGGGCGTGCGGTTCACGGGCGATGCACTCGGTCCCGCGCTGCAGCTCGTGCTGCGCATCCGGCTGCCGCTCAACGGCCTCGCCATGTTCCTGCGCTACGACGGTGCGCTGCTACAGACAGCCGACACGTCGACCGGGCAGAACGCGTTCTCGTTCGGCGTCGAAGCGCGCTGGTAGTAGTAGTCTGTCCGCCGTGCGTCACATCCGTCTCGTTCTCGAGTACGACGGCAGCCAGCTCCACGGCTGGCAGCGTCAGCTCGGCGCCGAGACCGTGCAGCAACATCTCGAGGAAGCGCTCGCAAAGCTGTTGCAGCACGAGACGAAGGTCAACGGCGCGTCGCGGACCGATGCCGGCGTGCACGCGCGCGGGCAGATCGCGAGCTTCCGCACCGAGCGCACCATCCCGCTCCATGGGATCCGTCGAGCGGTCAACGCCATGCTTCCCGACTCGATCGCGATCCGCGATGCAACCGAAGTCCCCGACGACTGGCATCCGCGCTACTCGGCGACCGGCAAGCACTACCGCTACACGATCCTGACCTCACGCGACCGTTCACCGCGCTGGCACACGCGCGCGTGGCATCACCGCGAGCAGCTCAGCGTCAGCGCGATGCACGACGCGGCGCGGGCCCTGATCGGCGATCACGACTTTGCCGCGTTCCGCGCATCCGGATGCAGCGCGAAGACCACGACACGGCGCGTCGATTCGATCACCTTCACCCGGCTCCACCCCTACCTCCTGGACGTCGATATCCGCGGCAATGCGTTCCTCCGGCAGATGATTCGCATCATTGTTGGCACGCTGGCCGAGGTCGGGACCGGTGAGCGACCGGCCAGCCAACTACCTGAGATCCTTGCATCTCGTGACCGAACCAGGGCCGGAATCACCGCGCCGCCGCAGGGCCTGGAGCTGCTCGAGGTCCGCTACGACGGAACCCGCACGCGCCCCGTGTAAGATCGCGCTGCGACTCGCGTTGATGGAGTGTCGGTGGCCCTCGAACCAGCCACAGCGGTAGAGCTCGAAGAAGAGCAACGCCAAGTCGAGGAGGCTCAAGCCGGCAACCTCGACGCCATGCGACCTATCCTCGAACGCTACGCCCAGCCGCTGTACGGCACGGTGATCTTGCCGCGCCTCGGCGATGCCGCATCTGCTGAGGATGTCCTGCGCGACACCCTCGCGACCGCGGTCGAGAAGATCAAACGCTTCACCTGGCAGGGCAAGTCGATCTATCCGTGGCTGCGCCAGATCGCGATCAACAAGGTCTACGACGTTCACCGTCAATCCAAGCGCTCTCGGCGCCTCGCCGACGCGATGGTGCACGAGATGCCGGTCGAGACCGCGCCCGAGTCGCAGGCCGACGCTCAGCTCATGGCCGATCAGGAACGGGCTGCGCATCGCGTCCGCATCGACGAGTCCATGTTGCGAATTGCCGACCGCTATCGCACGGCGATCGAGCTACGCTTGATCCAGGAGCTGTCGCGCGAAGAGTGCGCGAAGCAGCTTGGCACAACCGTCGGTACCTTCGACGTTCTTCTGTTTCGCGCGGTCCGCGCGTTCCGCAAGCAGTTCGGTGTGCGCGAAGGCGAGGCCTCTGCAGGAGACTCCGATGGCGACTGACGACAAGCATGACATCCTGACCGGTCCCGTTCCGCCGCCCGACGCCGAAGCCAGCGCGGCCGAGCGCTCGCACGCGAAGACGTTCGCCGATCTCGTCGACAAGAGCCTCGCGGGTCGGATGCCGCCGGCCATGTCTGCCGATGACCGCGCGCTGCTCGAGGTCGCAACCGTCATTCGCGCGTCGCATGGCAATGCCGAGCTCGGTGCTGCCAAGACTCGCTCGATCGTCGAGGAGGCGCTGCGCCAGGCCGTCGGTGGCAACACGACGTCGACCAGCGGTAACGTCACGCCGATCACGAAGGCCCGTTCGCGTCGCTGGGCGCCGTGGGCGATCGCTGCTGCGAGCACCATCGTCGCCGCTGCTGCCGTTCTGTTGTTCTGGCTGCGCAATCCGGCGCAGCCCACGCATGCACCGGAGGCCGCGCAATCGGTCCCGACGCACTGGAAGTCGCGACCGGCCGATCCGTTGATCGGTCCGATCGCGCCGGAGCGTGTGGGTGATGCGTCGACGCGCATCGACACGATCTTTGCCGATCGACTCGACGGCTATCGCGAGCGAACCCTCGCGCGCGGGAGGAAGCCATGAAGCACTGGGCCAAACATCTCGTCGTGACCATGATCACGGCGTGTGCACTCATTGTCGCCACCGCATGCACGAGCGACCGTGCCGAGCCCAAGCCAACCACGCGTACTGCCGACCCGACCGAGGTCATCGGGCAGGACCTGATGATCGCGCTGTCGAAGGCGAAGAATTTTCATCACAAGGCGCGGGTCTACATGAGCGATGGAAAGCTCGTCGAAGCCATCGCGTCGGTTCGCGAGATCCTGTCGTTGCGCTTTCCAGCCAATGCACCCGAGGCCGAGGACGTTCGCAACGATGCCCGTGCGCTCCTCGCCAAGCTCCTCGTCTCGCTGGGCCAGATCGAGGAAGCGATGACCGTCGTGACCGAGGGCATCGCCCAGAGCCAGCGCGAGAGCTTCTTCGTCGCCAACCTCTACACCACCAAGGGTGAGGTCCACGAGGCGCGTGCCGCCGCGATGGATGCCAACGATCCCGCGAACGCATCGCGCATCGCCGCCGAGAAGCACGCTGCGATCGAGGCCTACGACAAGTCCAACTCGATCAACACGGTCCTCCAGCAGCGCCTGATGGAGGACCGGTGAGGACCGGCACCCTCGCGATCATCATGATCGCGACGATCGGGCTCGGCATCGCATGCCGTCCGGTTCGCCCGCTGCCGGCGCAGGACAAGCGCGCCGAGATCATCGCGCTGTGGACCCAGATCCGCGGCTGGCGCCACGAGGCGCGGATGGATCTCGATCCCGCACCGTCCTCCCTCATCGGTGTCCGCGGTCTGTCCGTCAAGGGTGTGCAGCGTGTGTGCCCCGACGGTCACCAGGTCCCGACGTCCTGCAACGACGTCTGCAACCTCGCCGACGCGATCTGCGATAACGCCGAGCGTATCTGTGACATCGCGACCGAGCTCGGTCCCAACGACAAGCTCGGGCAGGAGAAGTGCGAGAGCTCGAAGGCGTCGTGCCGCGAGGCCAAGCAACGCTGCTGCCGCTGCAGTGACACCACCAAGGCCTCCTTCAAGTGGTGAAGGCGTTCGTCACAAGCGCGCTGTGCATGGCGATCGTCGCCGCCTGCGGTGCGAGCAAGCAGCAGGCCACGTCGCCAGTGGCAGCCGAGAGCAGCACGACCAGCATGCCCAACGATCCGCGCGCCGAGATCGAGCAGCTGTGGGCTGCGATCGAGGATCAGCGTGGTGACCTCGGCATCGCCGCTCCCACATCGCCGATCGAGCCGGGGCCGGCCTCGCCGATGTCGAGCACGCCGCTGTCGACCGACGACACGTGCAGGCCCGCGAAGACCGACAAGTGCACGCAGAGCTGCACGTTCAGCGACTCGATCTGCAAGAACGCCGCGCGCATCTGCGAGATCGCGCAGCAGCTGGCCGCCGACACCTGGGCCGCCGAGAAGTGCACGCGCGCGAAGCAGACCTGCGAGACCGCGCACGAGACCTGCTGCGGCTGTCAGTAGGTTCGCGGCTGTGCCCTGGCCCCGACGCATCCGCGTGGGCTATCGTTGCGCGTGTTGTTGCGCTGCACTGCCTTGCTGACGCTCGTCGCGTCGGCCAGCGCATACGCAGAGGGACCGGTGGTCGGCGGCCGGCTGCCGCGCACGATCGGGCGCGCCGGCGTGGGGACTGTCTCCGACGACGGGGCAGGGGCACTCGCGGGAAATCCTGCCGGCCTCGCACGTCGCGAAGGCGCACGCATCCAGCTCGGCCTGAGTTTTCTCGACGACGAGATGTACTGGCTCGAGTCGGCAAGTGCGCCCGCTGCACGCGATCAGTCGAGCTCGCGGCTCTTGCCGCTCGTGGCGATCGAGGGTGCGATCGGCGACTTCGTGGTCGGTGCGGCGTTCATGACCGCGGCCCGCAGCGAGCGACTATTTCGCAGCCCGACCCCACTCGCGATTCCACCGGAGTTCTTCGGTAAGTCGTTCCAGTATCGCTACGCCGGCCTCACCGGTGGGTTTCGGCGCGACACGCTGATGGTCGGCGTCGCGCACAGGCTCGGCGACACGGTCGCGGCCGGCGTATCGTTCGGCGCGTCACGCGTGGAGGTCGCCGAGGGCCGGCGACTGTGGGCCGGCGACGTGAAGCGCGACAGCGTCGATCTCAGCTCGTTCATCGATCCTGCCTACGACTGCGAGCTCGCGCTCGACGCCGTCGACAACTTCGTGCCGAGCGCAGTGGCCGGCGTGCTGGTCGCGCCCGCGGACTCCCGCGTCGAGCTCGCGGCGAGCGTCGGCTGGTCGGCACCCGCACGCGCGCGGGGCGAGGTCGATGGCGTGGGCACGTCGCCGAGCACGTCGGTCGTGCTGAGCTCTCCCGTGTCACGCATCGAGGTCGAGCACCCCGTGAGCGTGCGGACCGGTGCGCGGTGGCTCGGTGAGAGCTGGATCGCGGAGGTCGGCGCGGACCTGTGGTGGTTCCCGCAGCGCGCGAAGGACAGCGAGTGGCTCCTCGAGGGCGTCGCGGTCTACGACAACACCACGCTCGGCGCGACACGCATGGCGAGCCTGCGGCGGTTGCCCTCGCGGCTGTCGTCGCGCACGCACGGCGCGGTGCGTGGGGCGATCGACGTCGAGCTGATCGGCGGCTTCTTGTGGGCGACCGGCGGCTACGCATTCACGACCGCAGGCGCATCGGGCGCGCGCCAGTCACCGACGTTTGGCGATCTCGGGGGCCACACGATGGGGCTCGGCCTCGAGGCGAATGCCGGCGCGTTCACGGTGACGTTTGGCTGGGCGCGGACCTGGTCGGTGAAGTCGCCCGAGCCGGTCACGACGTGGCGGCTGGATAATCCGTTCGGGACCGGCGACGGCGCGATCCCGACCGGGACGTTCGATGGCTCGACGGACATGCTCGGCATCTCGATCGATGCGGAGCTGGCCGAGCCCGAATGAGCTACGCAGCGCCCAGAACGGCGATTGCGACCAGCATCAGGTGGGCGAGAACGAAGAGCCGGGTGTGCCGCATTGGATGGCGGCATTAAAAGCATCGGGCGTGCCGCGCACAACCCCGCGAGACTAGCTGGTGCTCACCGCCTGAGACCTGGCCGCTGCGGCTTCGGTGGCTGGACGCTCAGCCGCATCCTGGAGTGGGCAGACCCGAGCGAGGACGCCCGGTTGGATTACTTCTTGGGGGCGGGCTGCTTGGCCGGGCCAGAGCCTGCGTCGGCCTTGCGCTTGGCGGCCGAGCCGTCATCGCCGATCGAATCGTCGAGCTCGACGAAGGCACCATAGACACCACCGATGGCCGCACCGAGGGTGACCGGCCACGCGAACGCCGATCCGAAGTCACCGATGACGAGGAGATCCGGCGCCGGCGACCAGGCCTTGGCAACCAGTGCGTAGAGACCGCAGCCCACGCCAAATCCGAAGGCTGCCTTCAGGATCGCGATGATATTGGTCTGGGTCTTGTCCTTGAGCAGGGCCCACAGCGGGCGGCCCACGAACAGGCCAACGAACGCGCCGATGAGGCCCATCGTGAGCCAGGCGTTGTAAAAGCCGGTCTGCTCCCCGAGTGCGAACGCGCCATAGCCGATCGCGCCACCAATCGCAGCACCTTTGAGTAGTCCTACGAGGAGCTTGACCACACCTGAAGCATGACGAGTCGGCCGGGCATCGGCAAGGCCGATCGCCGTTCACGAACAGGCATTTGGGATCCGTCTCCCTCGACGGTGGCAAATTCCTGTTCGGGCGCGTGCGCTCAGGTCTTCTGGGGCGCCATCAGCGTGATCAACCGCGCGGATTCGAGCTTGAACGCATCGAGCTCCTTGCCCGGGACCGGCTTGCCACGCATCGGCGGGAGCTTGGTGGGATCGACAAACGCGCCGTTCTTCTTCACGCCGAAGTGAAGGTGAGGACCGGTCGACAACCCCGTGGTTCCGACGTAGCCGATCACGGTCTTGGCCTCGACCTTGTCGCCGACCTTGATGTTGGCGAACTTCGACAGGTGCATGTACGCGGTGTCGATGCCGCCGTCGTGGCGGATCATCACCATGTTGCCGGCGCCACCGCTTGGAGCGCGCAGCGTGATGGTGCCGGAGGCGGCCGCGCGGACCGGCGTACCTGTGGGAGCGGCGTAGTCGATGCCGAGATGCGCACGCACGGTGTGAAGGACCGGATGCATGCGATTGCGGTCGAAGCCCGACGAGACTTTGACGAACTTGAGCGGGGTCTTCAGCATCCCCTTCTCCGACGAGCCGCCCGCGGAGTCGTAGTACTTACCGTTCCAGAAGAAGGTCTGGAACGTGCCCGCCTTGCCCGAGTACTCGGCGGCGAGGATGCGCCCGTAGTGAGCGAACACTTCGCTGCCATCGTGGCCCGGCATGAAGTGCTTCTCGACGACGACGTGGAAGCTGTCGCCGGCGTGGGTGTCATTGAAGAAGTCGAGGTCGTAGGCGAACACATCGACGAAGAAATCGACGAGCGCACCGGTCTCGCCGGCCGACTTGATCGATGCGTACAGCGATGACTCGACCTTGCCACCGAGGGTCTTCACCTCGACGCGCGTCTGGGTCTCGTCGGCGGTTCCGAGCAGCTCGCCGGCGCTATCACGCTCGGTGAGGATCTTCCGCGTCTTCGACAGCTCGAGCTGGAACAGCTTCACGCGGCCGTCGCCGCCACGCTCGATCTTGAACGACTGGCCGGCCTTGATCTGGCGGAAGTCGAGCTTGCCCGACAGCGCGCGAATCACCTCGTCCGCCTCGGCGGCCGCCAGGCCACTGCGCTTGAGCAGCTTGCCGAGCGTGTCGGACTTCTCGACCTTGCTCTCGACGATACCGGGCGGACCGACCGGGGCAGACGCGCCGGCATCGGCGCCCGTGGGGGCGAGCGGAGCGTTCGGAACGTTCATCGCCGGCAGGCTCTTGGCCTCGGCTTCGCGCTTGATCGCCGCGACCCCCGTCTTCTTGTCCCAGACGAAGACGTACAGGTTCACGAGAACCAGCGCCCCGAGGATGAGGAGGAGGAATCCGCCGCTGTGCTTGGCGGGGGCTGCCCCCAGCGGAGGATAAGCAGTCCTTTTCTTGCGCCCTTGCGTACGTCTGCGGACCATGGAGTCGACCCGTGCGAGGAGGCCAGCAATATCACGCCTCTTGGGGTCGGACCAACAATCCATATCCGGAGCCGCCGAACGCCCATGGCAACCACCTCAGACGATCTGCCCCCACGCGAGCAGCTGGAACTTTTCCTCCAGTCGGGGCAAGGTGCGTCGCAATCCGAGCAAGACATGGCAAAGAAGCCCAAGACATCCGATAAGAAGGCCCCTTTGAAGGCTGACAAGACCTCGAAGAAATCCGCTGCAAGCGCAGGGGATGACGGCGCCGACGCGGGCGAAATGGCTGCGGAATCGGGTAAGGGCAAGGGTAAGGGCAAGGGCGGCAAGGGTGGCGGCGGTGGCGGTGGCGGTGGTGGCGGCATGGGCGCGGGGGGTGGCGGCGAGGGCCTGCCGGGGATGATGGACACCTCGCTCGAGGCTGAAGCGCGCCGGCGCTATCTCAATTACGCGCTGAGCGTCATCACGTCGCGCGCGCTCCCGGATGTCCGCGACGGCTTGAAGCCGGTGCAGCGCCGCATCCTCTACGCGATGCTGCACGACAACCATCTGCGCCCCGATGCCAAGCATCGCAAGAGCGCCAAGGTCGTCGGCGACGTGCTCGGTAAGTATCATCCGCACGGCGACTCGTCGGTCTACGACGCGATGGTCCGCATGGCGCAGGACTGGGCGCTGCGCGTGCCGCTCGTCGATGGCTCCGGCAACTTCGGTTCGCTCGATGGCGACGCGGCTGCGGCCTATCGTTACACCGAGTGCCGCCTCGCGGAGCCCGCGATGGAGCTGCTGCGCGAGCTCGACTTCGAGACCGTCGAGATGCGCTCGACCTACGACGGAACCAGCGAGGAGCCGACCGTGCTCCCGGCGCGGTTTCCGAACCTGCTCGTCAACGGCTCGACCGGCATCGCCGTCGGCATGGCGACGAACATCCCGCCGCACAACCTGCGCGAGATCACCGACGCACTCCTCGCGCTCGCGAAGAACCGCGACATCGACCACGTCGGGTTGATGAAGCACATCAACGGTCCCGACTTCCCGACCGGTGGCCAGCTGCTCAACAGCAAGGTCGAGCTGCGTCAGATCTACAAGGAAGGCGCCGGCGCGATCCGCGTGCGCGGCGAGTACAAGCTCGAGGAGAAGAAGAAGGGCGGCGCGGACCTCATCATCACGTCGATTCCGTACGCGATGACGAAGTCCGACCTCGTCCAGAAGATCGCCGATGTGATCATCTCGAGGAAGTTGCCGTACCTCCTCGACGTGCGCGACGAGTCGACGACGGATGTCCGCATCGTCCTCGAGATCAAGAAGGACGCCGACCCCAACCTCGTGATGGGGTACCTCTACAAGCACACCCCGCTGCAGTCGAGCTTCCACGTGAACCTCACGTGCCTCGTGCCGCCGGAGCTGATCGGTGACGGCAGCGTGCCGAGCGGCGCGTCGCCGCAGCCCAAGAAGTGCGGCATCAAGGAGATGCTCGAGCACTTCCTCGATTTCCGCATCATCACGACCGAGCGCCGGTTCCAGTACCAGCTCAAGCGGCTGCGCGAGCGGATCCACATCCTCGAAGGCTTCGTCACGATCTTCGATGCGCTCGATGAGACCATCAAGATCATCCGCGCCAGCGAGGGCAAGGAAGACGCGTCGGGCAAGATCCAGAAGCGCTTCAAGCTCGACGAGATCCAGGTCGACGCGATCCTCGAGCTCAAGCTCTACAAGCTCGCCAGGCTCGAGATCAACGTGATCCGCGCCGAGCTCGACGAGAAGGCCACCGAGGCCAAGCGCATCGAGAAGATCCTCAAGAGCGACGACAAGCTGCTCGAGGTCGTGACGGGCGAGTTGGAAGAGGTCGCCACCAAGCTCGGGACACCGCGCCGCACCAAGACCGCTGCGTCGGGCGCGGAGGAGATGGAGTTCGACGCCGACGCGTTCATCGTCGACGAGGACGCCCATGTCGTCGTGACCAAGGACGGCTGGATCAAGCGCGTTCGCGAGCTCAAGGATCCAAACCAGACGCGCACCCGCGAGGGCGACGCGGTCACCCACGTGCTACCCGGCTCGACGCGGCACCCCATCACGTTCTTCACGAACCGCGGCTCGGCGTACACGATCAAGATCAACGACATCGCACCGACAGCTGGCTACGGCGATCCGGCGCAGAAGTACTTCAAGTTCGCCGACGGCGAGAAGATCGTCGCCGCGATGACGCTCGATCCGCGCGCCATGGTTCCGCCGACGCTGCTCGCAGTCTCGCGCCAGGGCCTCGGCCTGCGGTTCGCGACCACGGCCGTCAGCGAGATCACCACGAAGGCGGGCCGCAAGTACGCCCGGCCCAAGGACGGCGACGAGATCATCGGGGTCGTGCCCTGCAATGACGACGACATCGTGGTGTGCGCGACTCGCGACGGGCACGTGCTGCACTGCAAGGCCGACGACGTCGCCAAGCTCGAGGGCGCCGGCCGCGGCGTCACCGTGATCAAGACCGCCGACGACGACGTGGTGATCGGCTTCATCGCAGGTCGCAAGGCCGACACGATGACGATCGAGAGCGAGAAGAGCGGCAAGTCATTCGAGCTCCACGCCGATCCGAAGGAAGTTTCTTCGCGCGGCGGCCGCGGACACCAGAAGATGAAGCGCGTGAGCTTCAAGCTCGTCGAGAAACCCGTGACCATTCAGCCGCTCGCGAACGCTGAGGGAAGCGGGAAGGTGAACTAATGGCACAGGCATCCAAGTACGGCGCTGACGAGATCCAGGTACTCGAGGGACTCGATCCCGTTCGTAAGCGTCCGGGCATGTACATCGGTGGTACCGGCAAGGACGGCTACCACCACCTGCTGTGGGAGGTCGTCGACAACTCGATCGACGAGGCCATCAACAAGCACGCCACCAAGGTCGAGGTCACGCTCCACAAGAACGGCAAGAGCGCGACGGTCGAGGACAACGGGCGCGGCATCCCCGTCGAGATCATGCCGAAGCTCAAGAAGTCGGCCCTCGAGGTCGTCTTCATGGTCCTGCACGCGGGCGGCAAGTTCGAGCGCGGCAAGGGCTACGCGGTGTCCGGCGGTCTGCACGGCGTTGGCGCCTCGGTGGTCAACGCGCTGTCGAGCGAGCTCATCGTCCAGGTCAAGCGCGACAGCGAGCGCTACGAGATGCGATTCGAGCGCGGCACCGTCAAGCAGAAGCTCAAGAAGCTCGGGCCGGCGCGCGGCACCGGCACGATGATCACGTTCCATCCCGACGACGAAGTGTTCGGCGGCAAGCTGCACTTCGATGCCGAGCTGATCGCGGAGCGCCTCGAGGCGAAGAGCTACCTCCACGGCGGCCTCGAGCTGACGTTCACCGACGAGACCGGCGCCACAAATCCCGCCGGCAAAGCCGGCGGTGGGCCGGCCATCACGCACACCTTCGTGCACCCGGCGGGCATCGCGGAGTTCCTGCCGAAGCTCGTCAGTGAGCGCAAGAAGCTGCCGGTGCCGTCGCAGGGCGGCGTGTTCTACATGCACAAGCAGGACGACGACGCCAAGCTCGGCATCGAGCTCGCCCTGCAGTGGACCGAGGCGCCGGACGACCTCATCAAGTCGTACGTCAACTCGGTGCCGACCTCGGACGGCGGCACGCACGACGCGGGCCTGCGCTCGGCGATCGTCAAGGCGATCCGTAACTACATCGCGACGCACAAGCTCGAGCCCAAGGGCGTGACGCTCACGGCCGAGGACATCCGCGAGGGTGTCGTCGCCGTGCTGTCGACCTACGTGCACGACCCGCAGTTCCAGAGCCAGACCAAGAACCGGCTCAACAACCCCGAGGTCGCGGCGCTCGTGGAGGGGCTCGTGCGGCCCGCGCTCGAGAACTATCTCAACGCGAATCCGAACTGGGCCCAGGCCGTCGTCGCGCGCACGATCATCTCGGCGCGTGCACGCGAGGCATCGCGCGCAGCCCAGCAGGTCACGCGCAAGAGCGCGGTCAGCCACCGGCTCAACCTGCCGGGCAAGCTCGCCGACTGTTCGTCGACCGATCCGAGCGAGTCCGAGCTGTTCATCGTCGAGGGCGAGTCGGCAGGTGGCTCGGCCAAGCAGGGCCGTGACCGCAAGACCCAGGCGATCCTCCCGCTGCGCGGCAAGGTGCTCAACACCGAGCAGGCGAGCGGGCAGAAGCTGCTGCAGAACAAGGAGCTCGCCGACATCGTCAGCGCGCTCGGTTGCGGCATCGGTGAGTCGCTCGACCTCAGCAAGCTGCGCTACGGCAAGATCTTCTTGATGATGGATGCCGACGCGGACGGCCATCACATCGCGACACTGCTGATGACGTTCTTCTTCCGTCACATGCGCGCGCTGATCGGCGCAGGGAACCTCTACCTCGCGCAGCCCCCGCTCTATCGGATCGACATCGGCAAGCAGACGTTCTGGGCGCTCGACGATCTGCACAAGGAGCGCCTGCTCAAGGCGCACGCGAAGAGCAACAGCAAGCCGAGCATCACGCGCTTCAAGGGCCTCGGCGAGATGAACCCCGACACGCTGAAGATGACGACGCTCGATCCGAAGTCGCGCCAGGCGCTGCGCGTCACCGTCAAGGACGGCGAGCAGCTGCTGACTGACCAGACCATCTCGGATCTGATGGGCAAGGATGTGGCGGCGCGGTTCAAGCTGATCACCGAAAACGCTGGCGTCATCGGCGACCTCGACGTCTAGGTGCTGCGTGTCGCGGCCCTGCTGGCTGTCACCACGGCGTGCGGGCGCATCGCGTTCGAACCTCGCAGCGACAGCGGCGTGGGCGCGACCGACGCGACAGCCACGGACGTCTTGCTGGCGTGCCCGCCGGGCTACACGTTCGACACCGGCAGCTGCTACCGCACGAGCACGGTCGTTGCGGACTGGCTCACCGCCGAGGCAGCTTGCGAGGCCGACGGACGTGGTGCACATCTCGCCGTGATCGACAGCCCTGCGGAGGCGATGGTGGTCGATCGCTACCGGCCAACCCCGACCGACTTCGCGTGGATCGGTGCGACGGATGTGAACACCGAGGGGCAGTACCAATCGGTGACCAACCGCCCGCACGGTTACCTCCTGTTCGGTGCCGGCGAGCCCGCAGGCGCTGCCGAGGATTGCATCCGCCTCAAGGACAACCTCGAGCTTGGCGACGGCACCTGCACGACCGTCGATGACTACATCTGCGAGTACGACGGCATCGCCGCCGCATCCCCGGCGTGGGGCGTGTGCCCGGCCGGTTACACGTTCCTCGCGCCCGGCGGGTGCTACCGCACGGTGCTGTCGGGCCCTGGCTCGACGTGGCTCGCGTCCGAGCTCGCGTGCGAGGCCGATGGGCCTGGATCGCATCTCGTCGTCCTCGACAGCGTCCCCGAGGCGATGGCGATCGACGGATTTGCTCCGGGTACGATCGTCGACCACTGGGTCGGGGCGAGCGACCGGGTCAACGAGGCCGCGTTTCCGTCGGTGACCAACGGCCCGTTCGGCTTCACCGGGTTCGCGTCCGGCGAGCCCGACGGTGGCACCGCCGAGAACTGCCTGCTGTTCGACGATGCCGTGGAGCTGTCGACGACCGACTGCGACACCGACGACGACTACGTCTGCGAGTACGACGGCATCCTCGCGGTACCGGCGGCGTACGGCCAATAGGCTAAGATTCACAGTCGATGCTGCGGCGTGTGATCGTGATCGGCGGCGGGCTACTGGCGGTGTGGCTGGTGCTGCTCGTCGTGCTCGGCATGGCGCTCAGCTCGCGCCAGGAGCGCAAGACGCGCGAGCGGCTCGCCGAGTCCCTGCACGCCCAGGTCTCGATCGGCGAGGTCGATCTCGCGCTCGTGCGCGGCCGGCTGTCGATCGACAAGCTGTCGATCACCTCCGCGCCGCCTTCGGCGGCACTGCGCGCCCCGGCAGAGCCGGGACTTGCGATTAACCGAAATGACCTCGTCGGTCACATGACGATCGACGTCGACGGCGTGCGGTGCGAGCTCCCACCGCTGGGTCTCGCGCTGTTCATGCACGACTGCAGCGACTTGATCATCAAAGGTGTGCGGCTCGAGGTGTCGACCGCCGCGCTGTTCAAGATGGAGCGGCCCAAGAAGGGCACGCCGATCCGTACCGACCACATGGTCATCGACAGCGCGACGCTCGTGTTCCTGCCGAGCGCGTTCATGCCCGACCTCGGCAGGATCGAGATCGCGATCGAGCACGCCGAAACCGGCCCGACGGTGATGCGCACGCCGCTGTCGTGGCTGTTCTCGCTCAAGGAGCTCGACGCTCGCTTCCAGCTACCCGCCGGCATCACGGTGCTCCTCGGCTATCGCAACGGCACGCTCACCGCGTCCGGCTCGCTGTTCGGTTCCGGCGCCGTCGAGCTGCCGATCCGGATTCCGGTCGCCGGTAGCGCGAAGGACGCGCACGACGAGATGCTGCTGCTCGTTCAGCTCGGCAAGCAGATCGCCCAGCAGCTCGTCGCCAAGCGCGCCGAGGACTGGCTGCGCTCGAAGCTCACGCCCTGACCTTAGTTCGTGGTGACGAGCGCACTCAGCATCTCGGACATCGACCACGCGTCGCCGTTGTGCAGCGGCGTGGTGTAGACGTCGATCCCCGTGCGATTGCGTGCTCGAACCGAGAACACGTACTGGCGCTGGCCGAGGAGATAGCCGGTCGGGATGCGCACGCTGGTCTGCTTGGTCACCATGCGAAGCACGCTGGTGAACGTCATCGAGGTGCCCGAGGTCTTCACCTCGTAGACCTGGATCTCGTAATCGGTCGCGCTGCCGAACGTCGGCGCCACCCATGTGAGAAGCGGTACGGCGGTGATCTGGGTGGCCGTCATCGCGCTGGTCCCGTCGAACTTCACCTGCGTCGGAGGGCCGACGTTGGCCGCGATCGGACCGGTCTGCGCGGTCGCCTTGCTCTGCACGCGGATGGACTGCGAGGTGAGCGTGCCGTTGATGCCGTTCCACATGTACGGAACGGTGAAGCCGATCGCGACCTTCACCATGCGCTTCCACGACGCCGGGAACGGATCGGTGTACGCGAGCGTTCCATAGTCGAAGGTAGCCTCGCCACCATCGCTGTTGCGAGCGAACAGCGCGAGCGGCGGTGAATCGAGCGCGTCGGTCGATGGCGTCGCGTACGCGCTCCCCAGCACGGTCCGTTGCGTCACCGAGGGCCCGGCAGAGATCGCGAGCTGGTTGAACGTCGGCACATCGACCTCGAGCGCCACGGTGCCGGCCGTGCCGGTCGAGAAGTTACCGGTGATGTTCTGCGCGGTGTTGTTCGTCATCGTGACCGACGCCGCCGTGTGCGCGCGGTCGAGCGTCGAGTAGTCATCGCCGCCGAGCGTGGTGTGCTTGCCGAGCTGCACGACCTGCAGGATGTCCATCTTGACGCTCTCGACCTTGTAGCCACCCCAGTTGCTGGTCGCCGTCAGGATCGTGTCGTTCGTCGCGGGCGTTCCGCTGTTGAACACGAGGTTCTGGCGGAAGCCGATGTTCGGTGAGAACGCGATGAGCGTGTCCGTCGGGGTCCACGCCTGCAGTCCGGTCAGGTTCATGCTCAGCGTGACGCCCGTGATCGCGGCGATGTCGCTGCGACCCAAACGCTCGATCGACAGGTCGATACCGGCACGCTTGTTGGTCTCGTAGAGGACGCCGCCGACGCGCAGGTAGTACGTGCCGAGGTTTCCCGGTGCGTCGATCTTCCAGCTGCCGTCCGGCTTGCAGATGCCGGGATAGGTCAAGACCTGACCGCTCGCGTCGTCAACCTTGACCGCGGACGGCGGATTCGTACAGCTCGTCGCAGCCATCACCGGCCCCGCGGATGTGTGAAACGTGTCGCGCCACACGCCCTCGAGGGTGGGTGCTGCATCAGGCATCACCTCCGCATCGACGAGCACGCCCGCATCCATCTGCACGCCACCACCACCACCATCGTCGCCGCACGCCGCCAGCGCCACCACAGCCAAGAACTTACGCATGAGTTCGGGTGTCCTAACACGAACTCCGAGCGCGGGTGCAACGACTTCGGTTAGCGGCGGGGCAAGCACGTGCCCTCACCCACGATACGAGTCGTCCTGCTCGATCTTCGAGAGCACCCAGTCGAACTCACCCGCGGTCACGTGGGCTCCGCAGTGCGTGCACGCGCCTGCCATCGTGACCTGGAGGGGGGCTCCGCAATGACCGCACGAGCGATCGCCCTTGGCGGGTCCCTTGCGGCCGGCACTGCGGATCAGCGTCCAGTACTCGCTGTACGGGCGGTCGAAGCGCTTCGACCCCTTCACGACCTCGCCCGTGCGGTCTTCTACGTAGTCCTTACCCGTGGCCCAGATCCGCATCGTGACGGCGTCGTACCAGCGGTCGCGCGTGACCTTCGCGAGCTCGAAGCGCGTGATGCGGAGGTCCTTCATCACGTTGCGCAGGCCCTGCTGCTTGTAGGCCTGCACCCAGTAATCGAGATAGTCGTAGAGGCCGTCGGACACGAGGCCGCGCACCGGCTCGAGCTCGTTCTTGGACCACGCCTCGGCGATCTCGCGGTGAATGAGGCGGATGCGCGGCTCGAGCGTCTGTTGATCCGCCTGCGGATCGGCCGCGACGAGCGCTCGATAGCGCTTGTCGACATCGCGGTGACGATAGGTCGGAAGATCGGTGCCACGCTCCGGCACGTTGGTGGTCAGCGTCGGCTTGCGCTCGTCGATCGAGACCAACGATACCGCCTCGACGATCCAGTCGAAGCGACCGTTGTCGACGACCTGCTGGCACGAGGCGCAGCGCTGCGTGCCGGTGCCGCTCGACTGCCATGGCGCGCCGCAGTTCGGGCACGGGAACGTGTTGCTCGTGCCGGGCGGCTTGGTGCGCGCCGTCGCGTCGCGGCCGAGCGTCCAGGTCTCGACGGTGAAGTAGGTCTTGTCCGCGGTCGAGATGTTGGCCTCGAACTCGAGCGTGACCGTGACGCGACCGATCAGATCGCCGTCGCGTGCCGCGGCCGGGGTCAACACGCGCACGGTTCGCATCGCGCCGACGATCACCTGCTGGATGGCGACGCCGGTCGGCTTCATCGCGGCCAGCGTCTCCCGTGCGGCCGCGGACACGTAGGGCGCAACCATCGCGAGACCCTCGGGTGTGCTACGCGCGCGGTGCGCCGTCGAGAACAGCCGGAATGCGAAGTCGTCGAACACCGTCTGCGAGAAATCCGGGTCGACGTTGCGGATCGAGCCGAGCGATGCGGTGCGCTGGACGACCGGCGGGCCGCTGTCCCAATCCTTGTTCTTGTGCTGCTTGAACGCGGACCACAGGATCCAGATCAGGAAGCCGCCGACGACCGGTAACCCGATATAGGGCGCGTGGATGCAAAGAAGGATCAGCCAGTAGATCAGCTCGAAGATCGCGCCGATGTCGCCGCCGCCACCGCTGCCACCGCCGCCGCCGCCACCACCGCTGTGGCCACCGCCGCCCGAATAGCTGTCGCCGCCGCCGGGCCGCGCGATCGCGAGACCCACGAGCCCGAGAAGCACGAGGATCGCGACGACGGCCGAGAAGCGGCGCTTCATGGCTTCACCAGATCGCTGTCGATCGCGTCAGGGAGCTCGTTGACGTCGTCGTGGCGGCGCGGCATCGCCACGGCGAGCTCGCGCGAGAACTTCTCCAGCCGCTCGGCGACTCGAGCACCACCGTGGCGCATGGCCCCGCTGAGATCGCGCTCGATCTCGGCGATCGCGTCGACGGCCAGCGTGCGCGCGAGCCCGACATCCGCGACGACCGCGACCTGCTGCTCGAGCCACGACACGTAGACGAGCAGGCCACCGCGCGACTCCGTTGCATGCACGCCACGCTCGACAAACGTGGCGCGTGCTGCGCGGTGGACGTGGCGGCGACGCCATGCGTGAGGCGTGAGGAACCGCTTCACGCCAGGTAACAGCTCGACGAGCGCCCCCGCGGCGATGCCGACGATGAACGGGTCGAACAGGATCGCGGTGAGGCCGAACGGCTGGTGCGAGAACAGCATCGCGGCCAGGCCGAGGAACGCGATCACCGCACCGACGACGAGGTTCGCGTTGCGGTACGGATACGACCGGCGCCGGACCGCGAGCACGATCTCCACGGCCGACACGCTCTCGATCGTGCGGATCGCCCGATCGAACGCCGCGCGTGCCTCGGCATCGAGAAACTTCGCGCTCACCGGCGAGGGTTGTACATCACGCGTACTCGATGAGCGAGGTCGCAAGCCTCGCGATCGCGCGACGGTCGAGCTTGCCGCCGGGCAGGCGTGGAAGCTCACCGGTCGTGATCGCGAGCCGCCGTGGCCGGGCGTGTGGGGCGAGGCCGCGATGCCAGGTCCCCCGCGCGTGTGCCTCGACGAACTGATCATCGACGGCGATGGCAATGGCCACGACCTGGCCCCAGCGCTCGTCCGCGAGGCCAAACGCAGCCACTTCGCGGACCCCGCGCGTGCCCGCAACGATGGCTTCCACTTGATCGGGATGTACGTTCTCGCCGCCCGTGATGATCACGTCGTCGGCGCGACCGACCACGATCAGGTGCCCATCCTCGACGAAGCCGAGGTCCGCGGTGGCCAGCTCCGGCGCGATGCGCTCGCCGTCGAGGTACCGGCTCGCGAGCATCGGTCCGCGCACGCGGAGGCGAGCAGGTGCCCCCCGCGTGCCACCGGTGATCGTCACCCCGGGCAGTGGCACCAGAGGACCGCCGGGGACCTTCGCGGTCGCGACCTGGCCGAACGTCTCGGTGAGCCCGTAGGTCTGCAGCACCGGGACGCCGCGTGCGATCGCCGCGTCGACGAGCGGCCGGGGTGCGGCGGCGCCGCCGAGCAGCACGGCGCGTAATCCCGGCCACGGTACAAGCTGCGCGAGCTGCGCGGGTACGAGCGAGATCAACGTGCCTGCGCACGTGCACGGATCTGTCGTGCACGTGCACGTGTCACGTGCACGTGCACGTGCACGATCGGCTGACTCGACGATCTCGCACGGGATTCCCGCCGCGCGACACCGCACGACGATCGAGAGGCCACCGGCGTGCGCGAGCGACAGCGGACACAGCCAGCGGTCGCTGTCCTGACGCCCGAGGTGCTCCCAGCTTGCTTGCGCGGCAGCGTCGATCGCCGCGCGCGGCAGCACGACGCCACGGGCGGCACCGGTGGATCCGGACGTGAACAGCACCACCGCGTCGTCGGGCTCCCACACAGCTTCCAGGGCGAGCGCACGCTGGCGCGCGAGCTCACCCTCGGGCAGCTTCGCGTGCAGCAGCGCGATCGGTGTGTGCGCATCGAGCGCCGCGTGAACCGCACGGACGGTCTCGATGTCATGCGTGGCTACGCGGACGACGCTCGCGCCCATGTGGCCTCTGCAAAGTGATCGAGAGCCGGATGCGGCGCGAGCCCGACCGGTACATCGGCGCCGATCGCACGCGCGAGCTCGATGCACGCGGCCGTACCGAGCGGGCCCTCGAGTGTGTGCGTGACCACCGGTGCCACGCCGTGGCGATGCGCGAGCGCGGCGAGCTCGAGGCAGCGCGCGAATCCGCCGAGCAGCGTGGGCTTGAGCACGAGCGCGGCGAGGCGTGGCGAGGTCAACGCACGGGAGAGCGCGGCGCGATCGAGGTCGACGAGGCTCTCGTCGAGCGCGAGCCGGAACCGCAGGTCGCAGTCGAGCATCAGGTGCGCATCGCGACACGGCTCCTCGACGTAGTCGATCGGCAGCTCGCCGAGCGGCGCGAGGATGCGGTCAACGTCGTCGGCGGGCCACGCTCGATTCGCGTCGAGGCGAAGCTGCGCACCCGGCGCACACGCGGCGATCGCGCGGACGCGGCGAATGTCAGCATCGGGATCAGCGCTGCCAACCTTGATCTTGAGGCAGCGCGCACCGCGAGCGACTGCGGCCTCCGCTTCGGCCTCGTCGTCGACGACGACCGCGTTGCGCAGCTCCGCTTGCGGCATCGCGGCGAGCAGGCGCGCGATCGAGGTGCGCGTGCTCTGTGCGTACGCCGCGAGCAGCGCGGTCTCGAGCGCGAAGCGTGCGGCCGGCGCGTGGGTGACGCGATCGGCGATCGCCGATGCATGGCCCGGTGTCGCGAGCTCGAGCGGTGCACGGCTTGCGAGATCGGCAATCGCGCGCGCGGTATCGGCGAGCGTATCGATCGAGTAGTCGGGCAGGGGCGCAGCCTCGCCGAGCCCGGTGACACCCTCGGCGGTGCGCACCGCGATGATCGTGGCGGTACGCTCGGTCTGGCGGCCACGCGCGGATCCGCGCGGCACGAGGGGCCAGCGCACGTCGCGGTGATCGACCGCGACGATCCGCATCACAGCACCAGACCTGCCGCGAACAGCAGCCCGTGGAGGGCGAGCAGCTTCGCGGTGGCTGCGAGGCACGCGTTGTGGTCGGGGCCGCTGGTGGCGGCAAGCAGCGCCCGCATGCGACCGACGGCGAGCGGAAGTGTGAGCAGCGGCAGCGCGCGCCACGGCTCCGAGCCGTAGACCGCGAGACCGACCGGAACGGCGTACGCAACCACGAGCAGCGCAGCGTACTCGACGATCGCGCCGGTGCGGCCGAATCGGACCGCCAGTGTTCGCTTGCCGACACGCGCGTCGCCGACGCGATCGCGCACGTTGTTGACGACGAGGATCGCGGTCGCGAGCGCGCCGACGGGGACGGCCGCCCACCACGCCAGGCACGGAACGCTCGCCGTCTGCACGTAGGCCGTGCCGCACACGGCGACGAAGCCGAAGAACGCCATCACGGCGATGTCGCCGAGGCCGTGATAGCCGAGCGGGTAGGGTCCGCCGGTGTAAGCGATGCCCGCCGCGATCGAGATGAGGCCGAGCACGGCGATCGGCCAGCCAGCGGTCATCGTGAGGTAGAGGCCGAACGCGGCGGCGACGACGAACGCGACGATCATCGCGCGCTTCATCGCCGAGGCGGTGATCAATCCCGCGCTGACCGCGCGCACGGGGCCGAGCCGATCGGGGCCATCGGCGCCCTTCTCGGCATCGAACACGTCATTCGCGAAGTTGGTACCGACCTGGATCGCCAGTGAACCGCCGAGCGCGGCGAGGGCCGGGCCCCACGCGACGCCACCGGTCGCATGCGCGCACGCGGTACCCACCGCCACCGGAACCGCGGCGGCGGGTAGCGTGCGAAGGCGAGCGGCGGCGATCCACACGTTCATCGTCGGCCCTCAGGGATATCGCGGGAACTTCGAGAAGTCCGGCTTGCGCTTCTCGAGGAACGCTTCCTTGCCCTCTCGGCCTTCGTCTGTCGTGTAGTACATGAGCGTCGCCGAGCCGGCGAATGCCATCACGCCCGCTTGCCCGTCGCAGTCCGCATTCATCGCAAGCTTGAGCATGCGAAGCGCGGTCGGCGACAGTGCGAGCATCTCGCGACACCACTGGATCGTGGTCGCTTCGAGCTCGGCGATCGGGACGACGGTGTTGACGAGGCCCATGTCGAGCGCGGCCTTGGCGTCGTACTGGCGGCACAGAAACCAGATCTCGCGCGCCTTCTTCTGACCGACGCAGCGAGCGAGGTACGAGCTGCCGAACCCAGCGTCAAAGCTGCCGACGCGCGGGCCGGTCTGGCCGAACTTCGCGTTGTCCGCAGCGATCGTCAGATCACACACGAGGTGAAGCACGTGGCCGCCACCGATCGCGTAGCCCGCGACCATCGCGATGACCGGCTTGGGCAGGTAGCGGATGCGCATCTGCAGATCGAGGACGTTGAGGCGGGGGATGCCATCGGAGCCGACGTAGCCGCCGGTGCCACGCACGCGCTGATCGCCGCCCGAGCAGAAGGCCTCGTTGCCCGCGCCGGTGAGGATCACTGCGCCGACGCTGCTGTCGTCGCGCGCCTCATCGAACGCGCGGATCATCTCGGCGACGGTACGCGGGCGAAACGCGTTGTGAACCTCGGGGCGATTGATCGTGATCTTCGCGATGCCCTCGGCACAGGTCTCGTAGTGGATGTCCTCGTAGCCGGGGTGACGCTTCCAGGTGATGTCAGACATGGGGGGCTCCTGCGGTGACTGCAACAGAGGTACGGATCGGAGACGGCGAGAGGTAGTCGAGTGCGTCGCGGCGAACGTCCTGCGCGCCCGTCGCGGTGACGGGCGCGTGGATCACCGTCGGGCCGCGGGTGGCGAGCGCGCTCGCGATGGCCGAGCCGACCGCGGCGGGTGCGGCCGCGGTGACTGCGCGCAGGCCGAACGCCGTCGCGACAGCGACGGGGTCGAGGGCGGGCGGTGTGTGCCAGTGCTGCTCCAGCTGAGCGGCTGGCGCGAGCTTCGCGATCGGGAGCTGATCGAAGATGCGGCCGCCGCCATTGTCGATCACCACGATCGCGAGCGGACCCTGCGCTTCGCGCGCCGCGAGCAAGCCACCGACGTCGTGCGCGAAGCTGACATCGCCGAGGATCAGCAGCACCGGCTGGCCGGCGCGCGTGGCACCGGCCGCCGACGCGATCAGCCCGTCGATGCCGGCGGCACCGCGCTGCGTGATCACCGTGCGTGCGTTGCCGCCTCCACGCACGTGGTCGACCACGCGGATCGGCAGGCTGTTGCCGATCTGGAGCAGCGCACCGGCGGGAAGTGCGTCGAGCGCGGCACGCATCACTGCGGTCTCGCTGCGTGGGTGCGTGGCGATCGCGCGATCCAGTGCGCTGCTGATGCGGCCCTGTAGCTCGCGCCACGCGGCCGGGAATGTCATGTCCTCGCGCGGAGCGATGCGTGAGGCGAGATACGCGAGCGTGTCGCCGAAGTCGCCCGCGATCACCGCGCGTGCGGTGCCGTCGGGATCGCGCCACGCGCCGTCGGTGATCACCCAGCGCGTCGCGCCGGTGAGGGAGGCGCCGGTCCAGCCCTGCGCGACCGGATCGCTGCCGAGCTGGACGATGAGCTTGGGCATCGGCGCCGACGCGAAGGCGAGGTCGAAGTGATCGATCGTGGCGACCGCAGCGGGGCGCACGCCGTAGCGCAGCTGGCTGCCGGCCTCGGCGAGCACGGGATATGCGGCGCGTGCTGCGAGATCAAACGCAGCTTCGCGGTGCGTGGCGAAGCTCGCCGGCAGGGCACCGGCGACGATCAGGCCGCGCGGCTCGGCCGCGATCGCAGCGGCTAGCTCGTCGAGCGCAGCGCGGTCAGCGGCCAGGCGCGGTACTGCAAGCGTGACCGGCGCACGGCGAATCTCGGCGACGACCTTCGCGAGCGCGCGCTCGTCGTCGGTCGATGGCAGCGCGGGCTCGAGCGGCTTGCGCAGCGGAACATTGAGGTGGACTGGACCGGGCAGCGGTCCGCGCCCGGCGGTGATCGCCTGCAGCAGCGTGCGCCGAACCGCGCGCAGCGCGAGCGCACTGCCGACCGGGGCACCGAGATCGAACGCAGCGCGGGTGAAGCCGCCGAAGATGCCGACCTGATCGATCGTCTGCGAAGCGCCGCAGTGTTGCAGCTCGGCGGGGCGATCGGCCGTGATCGCGATCAGCGGGACGTTCGCCATGCTCGCCTCGACGAGCGCGGGCAGATAGTGCGCGGCGGCGCTGCCACTCGTGCACACGAGCGCGCACGGGATGCCGGTCGCGCGGGCGACGCCGAGCGCGTAGAACGCAGCGGCGCGCTCGTCGATGATCGTCGAAAGCTCGAGGCGACCATCCGCCACGAGCGCAGCAACCAGCGGTGTCGACCGCGAACCAGGGCTGATCACGCAGACGAGCACGCCTGCATCGGCGAGGGTCGCCGCGATCAGCTCGGCCCACAGAGTCTGCACCGCCGGTGTGGTCACGTCGCGACTCCGAGTGCGCCGAGCATCGCGCGCAGCTTGAGGTCGGTCTCCGCGAGCTCGCGATCCGGATCGGAGCCGGCCACGATGCCAGCGCCCGCCCACAGATGCGCGCGGTCACCAGTGAGCACGCCGGAGCGAATCGCGACCGCGAGCTCGCCGTTACCGTCGAGGTCGAACCACCCTACCGGCGATGCGTACCAGCCGCGCGGTACGGTCTCGTGCTGCGCGATCCAGTCAGTCGCGGAGCGCGTCGGCGTGCCACCAACCGCGGGCGTCGGGTGCAGCGCAGCCGCGATCTCGAGCAGGTGCCGCTCCTCGCGCAGGGTCGCCGCGATCGGCGTGTGCAAGTGGAGCATGTGCCGCAGGGTGCGCAGGCTGGGCTCGCTCGGCATGTCGATCGACGCGCCGAGATCCTGCAGTGCCGATGCGATCGCACTCACCACCAGCTCGTGCTCGCGGCGGTCCTTGCCGCTGGCGAGCAGCGATGCTGCATCCTCGTCGCCGCGTGCGACGGATCCGGCGAGCGCATCGCACGCGACGGTCGCGTGGTTCCTCCGCACGAGCCGCTCGGGCGTCGCGGCGATCAACGTGCCGGCGCCCGGCGGCCGCACCACGATGCGCACGGTCTCGGTCTGCCGCGCGTCGAGCTCGGCGAGCATATCCGCCGGCCGCGCTTCGGCCGCGAGCGTGACGAGTGCGGTACGTGCCGCGACGATCTTCGCGTACTCACCGCGCGCGATCGCATCGGTGATCGCCTGCACCTGGGCACGCCATGCTTCGGGGTCGCCGACATCGATCGTGAGCAGCGGAGGCTGCGGCCGCGCCGCAAATCCCGTCGCGAGCACCGCGCGCAACGCAGCGAGCTCGGCGTGCCAGCGGTTCGCGTGCTGCGCATCGCGGGCGTCGACGGCGAGCACGAGCGCGCCGCGCGTGCCGTCGTGGACGTAGGTCCAGCGTGGCAACATGAACCACGCGTCGCCAAAGCCGGTCCACGGCCCGCCATCGGCAGAGCCCGGCGCGAACGCGACGCCGCCGAGCAGACGAGGCCGCACGAGCGCATCGTCGCCCTGCGCACCGACGACGATGTTGCGCGCGCTCGTCACCACGTCGCGCCAGCGGTCGGCGCCAGTGCCTCGGAGCTCCAGCGCGACGCCGATCCCGACGAGCGTCAGGCTGTGCGACGACCACGCGACGAGCGGTGCCGACTTCGCAGCCGCGACGAGCGCGGGTGCGCTGGTGACGGGCGCCGCGAGCGCGATGAACGACCAGCCGTGCGTACGACGTGCGGTCGCGAGGCCTGCCTCGAGGTCGGCATCCGGCAACGAGACGCCGGTCGCGGCCGGAAGGCGCAGGGCGGAGATCTCGGGTACTGCGCTCATCTATGATTCCTCGGCGGGGGTCGCCAGGTACAGCGTGCACACGCCGAACGTGAGCGGCGTGACCTCGATGACGTCGAGCCCGGATGCGCGCATCAGGTCCGCGAACTCGCCCGGCGGCGGGAACGCGGCGACCGATGCCTGGAGATACTTGTACTCGCGCGCACCGCTGAGCCATGCGCCGAGGCGCGGCACGATGTGGTGCGTGTGCAGCCGCGCGGCGCCGGCGAACATTCCCTTGTTCTTGGGGTCGTTGAGCTCGAGCACCGCGATGCGGCCACCGGGGCGCACGACGCGCGCGAGCTCGCGCAACGCCTTGCCGCGATCGGGCACGTTGCGAATGCCAAACGCGATCGTCGCCGCGTCGATCTCGCAGTTCGCCTGCGGCAGCGCCTGCGCGTCACCCTGCACGAGCGAGATGCGCTCGGCGAGGCCGCGCTTGTCGAGCTTGTTCTGCGCGACCGCGAGCATCTTCGCCGACGGATCGAGTCCGACGATCGTCGAACCGGGGCAGGAGCGGGCGATCTCGATCGCGAGATCACCGGTGCCGGTGGCGACATCGAGCACGCGTGGGCGCTCGCCATACCACTGGCCTTGCTTGCTCTTCTGACTCTTGGCGTCGAGGCCCAGCGCGCGCACCACACGGCGGCGCCAGCGCTGGTCGAGGCCGAGCGAGAGCACGCGATTGAGCGTGTCGTAGCGCGCCGCGATCTTGTCGAACATCTCGCCGCTGCCGAGCTGCGGGAGCTGCTGCACGGCGACGACGGGGAGGTTGCTAGCGGCAGGAGGGTCGGTCGCGAGGTTGGTCATGATGTCCTCTCGAGGGAAGCGAGCGCGACCGTCTCGAGCGACTCGCGCGCGGTACCGGCGGGCAGGGCCTGCAGAGCTTCGAGCGCGAGCTGCACGTGCTGCTCGGCAAGCTCGCGCGTTGCGGCGAGCGCGCCTGTCGCGCGGACCGCGGAGGCAATCGCACCGAGCTCGGCACGGCTCGGAGCCTCGTTTACCTCGCGCGCCGAAGTGAATCCGTCGTGCTCCACCTTGGGCAGCAGGGCTTGCATGCGCGGCTGCAGCGACGGGTCACGCTCGAGCGCGACGATCAAGGGATAGGTCATCTTGCCTTCGCGCAGATCGACGAGCGGGTCCTTGCCGGTTCCGTCCGCCGTCGCGAAGTCGAGCTCGTCGTCGACGGCCTGGAACGCGACGCCCAGGTGGTTACCGTACTTCTCGAGGGCGGCCTCGCACGAGGCATCGAGCCCGGCGCAGCGACCACCGGCGAGCATCGCCCACCGGAACAGCGCCGCGGTCTTGCCCTCGACGATGCGGAAGTACTCGGCGCGATCCGCAACGACGCGGCCGCGGCGCTCGAGCTGGAGCGACTCGGCGAGGATCATCTCGTCGATCACCGTGAGCATGCGCTCGAGCAAACCGTCGACGCCGGAGGCAGCGATGCGGCGCAGGGCCGCGACGAGCAACCAATCGCCGGCAAAGATCGAAGCGGCGTTGCCATAGACGACGGATGCCGTGGGCTCGCCGCGGCGGCGCTCGGCAACATCGACGACGTCGTCGTGCAGCAGCGTGGCGGTGTGGACCAGCTCGACAGAGACCGCGAGACCACGCGCGCGGGGCGTGAAGCCCTCGCCGAACCGGCTCGCGAGCGCGACGCACAACGGGCGCAGGTGCTTGCCCTTGAGGTCGAGCAGATGATGCGCAGCCGACTGCACGACGCGCTCTCCGCGCTGCAGCGTGGCGATCTCTGTCTCGAAGTCGGCGAGGTCAGCACGGACCCAGCGTCCGAGATTCGCCAGGCGCTGGCGCAGATCGATCGCGCCGCGAGCACCGCTCACGGATGCGAGGCGGTCGAGTACGTGGGCCCCGGCAGTCGCTGTATCAATGGCGAGCGTCATGGTTGACCTTTCAGATGCTTCAAGACCTTTCAAAGATTCTTGAAACTTGATGAAAGTGCAAGCGGGAGCGCCAACTTCCCGGAACGAGGCTCGTTTTTGGAGAGACCGCCCCAAAGAGGACAACCCTACCCAGCCCCGGTAGACTTTCCACAAGTGCCCCCTGGTCCGCGCGGGAAGGGTCGCGAACAGCGACTGGTCAGCCGTTGCCGGGTCGAGTTCGACCGGCCGAGCGGACCTGTGGAAGCAGAGACCGAGGATGTCTCGACGCGCGGTCTGTTCATCCGTACCGATTCACTGCTCCCCGTCGGTGAAACGACCGAGCTACGGCTGACGCTGCCCGACTCGACGTACCTCCTGTTGCAGGGCCGCGTCGCTCACATGCTCACGCCGCACGCGGCGAAAGCACTCGGCCGGCATCCGGGCATGGGCTTCGAGCTCACCGGTGGCGACGCGACGGCGCGCCTCAAGCTGCGTACGCACGTGGACTCGATCAAGATCGAGATCACGAACCCCGGTCTATCGACCACGACGCAGGTGGTGGTCGTCGAGCCGATCGGCCCGCTGCGGCAGCGGATGACCCGCTGTCTCGAGAGCGCCGGATTCAAGGTGATCGAGACCGCGACCATGCAGGAGGCGCTCGAGTCGTGCACGCAGTGGCGGCCCGACGTGATCATCTGCGCGGCCACGCTCGATGGTGGCATGTCGGGGATCGATCTCGCGTACGCGATGTCCGAGCACACGGTGCTCGCGGACGTGCCGCTGGTGCTGACTGGAGATGAAGGCGACCTCGCGCGGCTCGAAGCGTTTCGCGCCGGCATTCGCGACTACATCCCGAAGCCATTCCTCGACGAGGAGCTCATCATCCGCGTGCACCGCGTGGTCGCGCCGACCGCACCGACGGCGAACCCGGGCCTGCGCGGCAACCTGGTCGACATCGGCCTCGGCACGCTGCTGTCGCTGTTCGAGTTCGAGCGCAAGTCGGGCATCCTGCTGCTGCTGCGCGATGGCGAGATCGCACGACTGTTCGTGAGCGAGGGCAAGATCCTCAAGGTCGAGTCGAGCGCGGGTAACGGCGTGCCGAAGGTCCCGCGCCAGCGGCTGATGGCGCTGCTCGACTGGCAGGTCGGTCAGTTCGAGTTCTCGCCGTGCGCGATCGGCGGCAAGGACGAGCTCAACACGTCGGTCACGGCCATGCTGCTCGAGCATGCCCGCATGCAGGATGAGCAAGCCCCCGATAAGACGAGCAAGGTCCGGCGGTAGGTTCGCTGCCTACACCCAACCCGTCCGTGCCGCACCTCGCGGAGTGCGGGTATAATCAATGTTGATGGAGCCGGCCACGGCCGCCGACGAACGGCGGTTCGGCAAGTACACGCTGGTCGCGAAGCTCGCGACCGGTGGGATGGCGGAGATCTTTCTCGCGCGCCTTCACGGTGATGGCGGGTTCGAGAAGCTGGTCTGCATCAAGCGGATCCTGCCGCACCTCGCGAAGGATCCGCAGTTCATCGCGATGTTCCTCGACGAGGCCCGCGTCGCAGCGCGCATCTCGCATCCCAACGTGTGTCAGGTGTTCGAACTCGGTGAGTGGCAGCACCAGTACTACATCGCGATGGAGTACCTCGAGGGCGTGCCGCTCGCGGTGTTCCGGCGCAAGGACTTCTACGCGGCGCCGCCGGATCCGCGTCTCGTCGCCGGCTTCGGCGTGCAGGCGTGCGAAGGCCTTCACCATGCGCACCAGCTCAAGCGCTCCGACGGCGAGCTGCTCGGCGTGGTGCATCGCGACATCACGCCGCAGAACATCTTCGCGACCATTGACGGTGTCGTGAAGGTCCTCGACTTCGGCATCGCGAAGGTCCAGGACGCAAGCGTTCGCACGAGCACGGGTGCGGTCAAAGGCACGTACGCGTACATGGCGCCCGAGCAGCTCCGCAACGAGCGCCTCGATCGCCGCGCCGACGTCTGGGCGATCGGCGTGGTGCTGTGGGAGACGCTCGCGCAGACGCACCTGTTCAAGCGCGAGACCGAGTTCCTCACGTTCGAGGCGATCACGAAGCTGCGCATCCCCGATATCTGCGAGATGCGCCCGGACGTACCGCCGCTGCTCAGCGACACGATCTCTCGCGCGCTGTCGCGTAACCCCGAGGATCGATTCCCGAGCGCGCGTGCACTCGGAGAAGCACTCGCTCAGGCTGTCGGACCGCTCGGTGGGCCGATGTCCCAGTCGGGCATCAGCGACGAGGTCGCAGCGTCGTTCGAGGTCGCGCTCGCCGAGCAGCGGATGCTGCTGCGCGTCGCGCGCGAAGGCGGCCAGTTCGATCTCGAGAGCTCGAGCCCGCTCGTGGGTCACGGCGCGTCGCTGACGAGCACGCCAATCTCGAATATCCAGCGCCGTGCCGCCGAGGCCGCGGTGGAGGTCGCGAACTTTGTCGCCGCCTCGCAGGCGATCGAGTCGCTCGAGGAGGACGCGAGCGACGGGCGGCGGCAGAACCGGTTCGGCACCGACGGGGCGTTCACCCCCGCACCCAGCCGCGGCTCCCGCTCGCAGGCGTATGCGGCCGTCGACGAGTCGGTCGACGAGGACCTCGACGAGCGCCCCCGTTCGCAGTCGCCGAGTCGTCGCTCGTCGCCGATGGCTGCGCAGCGCCGCTCGCAGCCGTACGCGGTTGCACCGTCGGAGTGGCGCTATGACGAGAGCGCGCCGCTGCCGCCCTCGCGTCCGTCGCGGCCCGTCGCCCCCGCACGTCCGTCTCGCTTGCCGTGGATCATCGCGATCCTGTCGGTGTTTGTCGCTGGCACCACCGGCGTGATGCTCTACATGAAGCTCAGCGCCGACAAGCAGGCACCCGTCACGGAGGCGATCGCGGCGGTGTCGATCGATGCCGCCGTGATGCCGGTCCTCGCGATCGATGCAGGGGTGGAGGGCACGGTCACGATGACGGCGACCGCGCAGGTCGTCGAGCCCACGATTCCCGTCGTCGAGGAGCCGGTCGTCGAGGCGCCCCCGAAGGGCAAGAAGAAGAAGACCGTCGTCAAGGCCGAGTCCAGGCCGGTCAGGGAGCCGAAAATCGAGCCCAAGGTCGAGCCGAAGGCCGTCGATACCAAGGGCCCGCCGGGCATGATCACGATCGACAGCGCGCCGGTGTACGCAGTCATCTACATCGACGGCAAGCGGCTGGGTGAGACCCCGCTGGTCAACATCAAGCTGGCGCCCGGTAAACACGCTGTGCGAGCTGTGTCACCTTCTGGCGCGACGAAGAGTCTGACGATCACGATCGAGGCCGGGAAGACCGCGCCTCCGCGCAAGATCTCCTGGTAAAATCTCGGCATGTGCCGGTGGCTCCTCGCCGCTGCGGCCGTGGTGGTTGTCGCGCAAGGCGCGCCGGCTCACGCGGACTCGCTGTTCGATGCGCGTAAAGCCGTCGAGGGCTCGGACTATCCGACCGCCAAGGGCGCGCTCACCTCGGCGCTGAAGGCAGGCACCGCGAGTCCGGCCGAGCTCGCCGAGATCTACAAGCTGTCCGCCATCGTCGAGGCCGCCCTCGGCGATGCCCAGGCCGCGACCACGCTGTTCGCGAAGTGGATCTCGCTCGACCCCAAGGCATCGCTGCCCGACGGTACGTCGCCCAAGCTCAAGCGCCCGTTCGACGCTGCGGCCTCGCAAGCCGCGAAGCGCGGTGCAGTCGAAGTGAAAGCCGAGACCGAGGACGATCCGCCGGCGGTCACGCTCGTGGTCGTCAACGATCCGCACAAGCTGATCGTGGGCGCCAAGGTCTACTTCCGCGTCGACAAACGGCCCGAGCAGGCGCTCGCTGCCGACGGAACCGGCCGCATCAAGGTCGACCTCGAGACCGGCAAGCGCCTCGACCTGCGGCTCCACGCGGTCGACGAGTACGGCAATCGCGTCGTCGAGCTCGGCTCCAAGGACGTGCCGATCGTGATCACCAGCTCGGGGCAGAACAAGGTGATCATCGATCCGGAAGGCCGCCCGCTCGTGACGAAGCCGGCCGAGGCCCCGGCGCCGCGCGCGTGGTACGGGCAGTGGTGGGTGTGGGGCATCGCGACCGGTGTGTCCGCAGGCGTCACCGGCTTCTTTGCGTGGCGTACGCGCGAGCACGTCCAGGACCTCCATTCCCTCAACGCCAACAGCTACACGCATCCGTGGGGCGACGCCCAGGCGGTCGAGAGCCGCGCACGCCGCGACTTGCTCATCACCAACATCAGCGCCGGCGTCACCGGCGTGTTCGCGGTCGGTACATTGATCCTGTTTCTCACCCGGCCGATTCCGCAGGAGTCCGCCACTCGCGCAGCGATCACGCCGATTCCTGGCGGCGGCGCCGTCGTCCTGGGAGGACACTTCTGATGCGGACGCTTCTGTTCTCGCTGATCGTGCTCGGTGCTGCCTGCAAGCTCGAGGTCGACTACACGGGCACGTACTACCGTTGCAATCCCGACGGTACGTGCCCCGAAGGTTACGAGTGCCAGGACATGGTCTGCATCCCGACCGATCCGGTGCCACCCGCGTGCTCGGTCGAGGTTGCCGCGGGCGGTGGTCACGCCTGCGCCGTGCGCGAAGGGGGCGCGGTGTGGTGCTGGGGACGCAACGACAAGGGGCAGCTCGGCGACGGCACGGCGACGGACGCGGATGTTCCGGTCCAGGTCGTGGGGGTCTCGAACGCGATCTCGGTGGGCGCGGGCGATCTCCACTCGTGCGCTCTCGATAACAAGGGCACGGTGTTCTGCTGGGGCGGCAACGAAGTCGGTGAGCTCGGCGACGGCACCACGGGCGACAGTCGCGTGCCCGTCCAGGTCGGCGCCATCACGGGTGCGACGCAGCTCGCCGTTGCCTCGAACCACGCGTGCGTGCTGATGGCCGACGGTGGGGTCCAGTGCTGGGGCGGCAACAACGCCGGCCAGATCGGCGATGGCAGCACCACGAACCGCCAGCTGCCGACGCCGGTCCCGTCGCTGCCGGCGTCGCGTGCGATCACCGCGGGCTATTATCACAGCTGCGCGATCGACATGCAGGGGACCGCGCGCTGCTGGGGGGAGAACGACGACGGCGAGCTCGGCGCCGGCGATATGATCCAGCACCCCACGCCGGTGCCGGTCGTCGACATCACGGGGGTCACGAAGATCACCGCGGGCGACGACGTCACCTGTGCGATCGCAGACGGCTTCACGCACTGCTGGGGCCAGAACGACAGCGGCCAGCTCGGGAACCCGGCGTCGGGCGCGAGCTCGAATCGCCCCACGCTCGTGGTGACACCGACGCCGCTGTTCGACATCAAGGCGGGCGACGAGCACGTGTGCGCCAGCGACGGCCGCGGCGACCTGTACTGCTGGGGCTATAACGGGGATGGGCGGCTCGGCGACGGCACGACCGAGGATCGCAGCACGGCGACGCTGTCGCTGTTCAAGGACTCGATCGCGTTCTCGCTCGGTGGCGAGCACACGTGCGCCGTCGACAGCACCGGCGCGGTTCGCTGCGCGGGCTTCAATCGTCGAGGTCAGCTCGGTGATGGCCGGCGCGTATCGCGCGGCGAGGCGGTCGCCGTTGCCGGCATCACGAACGCCGTTTCGATCGTCGCCGGCGGTGCGCACTCCTGCGCGAGCCTGATGGACGGTCGCGTGATGTGCTGGGGCGCGAATCAGTTCGGCCAGGTCGGCGACGGCAGCTTCTCGTCGACACGCTCGCTGCCGACGGAGGTCGTGGGCATCAAGAGTCCGACGCAGCTCGTCGCGGGAACCTCTCACACGTGCGCGCTGTTTGCCGACACCACCATCTATTGTTGGGGCAACAACGAAGACGGTCGCCTCGGCGATCCGGACAGCCAGGCGAGCGCGCAACCGATCCCGGTCTACGGGCTCGCGAGCCCGCCCAAGACGCTGATCGCCGGCGACCAGAGCACGTGCGCGATCCTCGAGAACAACGAGCCGCGCTGCTGGGGCAACATGTTCTCGACGCCGCCCGTGCTTGCTCTCGGCGTGACCGCTGCGAGCGACGTCAGCGTCGGCAGCAAATTTCAGTGCGTGCTGGAGGTCAACGGTACCGTGCAATGCCGCGGTACCAACTTCCGCGGCCAGCTCGGTGACGGGACCACGGACAACGCCGGCCAGACGTCGACGCCTGGTGGGCTGGGTTCCGTCGCCGATCTGCAGAGCCGTGGCGAGTCCAGCTGCGTGCGCGTGAGCGATGGGACCGTGAAGTGCTGGGGCCTCAACGAGGGTCGCCTCGGCAGCGGCGGACAGCCGTACTTGTCGAGCACGCCCGTGGCGGTCATGGGGCTCACAGGCGTCGAGCAGCTGGCCATGGGGTTTGACTCGAGCTGTGCACGCAAGACCGACGGCAGCGTGTGGTGCTGGGGCCTGAACTACTTCGGTCAGGTCGGCGACAACACGTACACCACGGGCGTCGCGCCGGCGCAGATCCTCGGCCTCAGCGGCGCGATCGATATCTCGGCGGGCCGCTCACACAGCTGCGCGGTGAAGGCCGACGGCACGGTCGCGTGCTGGGGGCTCGACAATCAGGGACAGCTTGGACTCGGTATCCGTCAGATCACCCGGCCCGTCGGCGTGCAGATGACCTGCGACTGACCGGCCACGTGCGCGGTGCGACTGGGCCGTACACGTACACGTACACGTGCTCGTGGTCGTGCTCGTGCACCTGGACACTCCGGCGGAGGTGCACGCTTGCGAGCCTCGTGGACGTGCACGAGCACGTGACACGTGCACGAGCACGAGCACGTGACCGGACACGATTTACTTGCCCGGCGGTGGCGGCGGGTTGAGCTGCTCCCACGGTGCCTTCGCACCCAGGTACTCGCCCCACTCGAAGCCCGATCCCGCGATGGTCTTCATCTGCTGCGGCGACAGGACCTGCCCGATCTGCGAGTTCGCGTCGTTGAGGATCCCGCCGAGACCCCCTGCGAACTCGAGCCAGCCGCCGACGTTGCGCTCGTACGGCGACAGCATGCCGTCGGCGACCGCCTTGTTCGTGTAGTCGAGCGCGTCGGCGTAGACCTTGTCGAACGTCGCATCGAGCTTCTTGGACTGCTCGGGCGTGACGCCAGCCTTCTCCTCCATCTCCCTGCGCGCCTCGTCCATGCGCATGCGCGGGATCGCGAGGCCCGTCGCGACGAGCGGGCCGATGCGAGCGCGGTACTCCTCCTCGGTCTCGCCATCGAGGCGGCCGAACTGCGCGGCGAACTCGGCCTGCCGGCGCTGGCGCTTCTCGAAGCGAGACTCTTCCTTCGTCGGAGGCAACGTGGGCATGGCGCCGCTGCCGGTGCCCTTGGCGGTGGCTGGCGAGCGCGTCGCTGTCCAGGGATCGGCGGGAGGTGCGGCTGCGACTTTCTCCGCAGAGCCCGCGGAGGCCGCAGGGGCTGGCTGGCGGGCGAGCTTCGCGCGCAGGTCGCGGTTATCGAGGTACAGCCAGATCGCGGCCGCCGCAGCGACGACCGACGTCACGGCAAAGATCCAACCGGCACGCACCATGCCGGAAACCTAGCACCACGTGTTTGGGCTAGCATCCGCGAGAGTCATGGCAAAGATCGACGTCTATTTGCGCTCGATCGAGCGATTTGGTGCCTCGGGTGCAATCTTGGTCTCGGGTCAGGCGATCACGCTGCGGCTCCCGCAGGGCGATCGTCAAGCCACGCAGGTCACGCCGCACGATCAGCTCGTCGCGCTGGTGCGCGAGGTTGCTCCACCGCAGGCGCTCGCGAGCATCGATGGCGGCCGCCCGGCCAAGTTCGAGATCGATTCGGCCGGCACGCGCTACTCGCTCGAGGTGCATCCCAAGCCCAACGTGTGGCAGGTGGTGATCGGCGCAGCGACGGGCGGAGCGCCAGCAACCCAGCAGCAGCCGGCCGCAGCCGCACAGCGCGCCGCTGCGCCGATGCCGACGGGCGACGCCGGTGGTGAGATGCTGATCGAGCGCGGGCAGTACGCGGACGTCGCGTCGACAAGCACGCGCGCCGCGAGTGGCAGCGCGACCCTGGATCAATGGACGACGTCGGCCCGCTCGTCGCGCGCGACCGATGTCTATCTCGCGACCGGCGCCAATCTCGTCGCGCGCATCAACGGTGAGCTGCAGCAGCTCGGCGATCGCGGCGTGCTCGATGCCGAGACGATCTCGCGCGAGCTTGGCGTCGTCGCACCGGCCGATGCACGGGGCGCGTGGTCCGAGCACGGCAGCGCGACGTTCACGTACAGCGATGGCATGGGCCGGGTCCGCGCGACGCTCACGCGTGATCACCGCGGACCGGGGGCCGCGCTGCGGCTCCTGGTGGGTGAGCCGCCCGCGCTCGACCGGCTCGGGATCGGCCGTGAGGTCGGACCGTGGCTCGGCGGGAGGGGCCTCGTCCTGGTGGCCGGACCATCGGGGGTGGGCAAGACCACCACGCTCGCGGCCCTCGTTCGTGCACTTGGCGACCGGCCGATGCGCGTGGTGACGCTGGAGGACCCGATCGAGATCATCGCAACGAGCCCGTGGGTCAGCCAGCGGGCGATCCGCGAGCACGTTCCATCGGTTACAGCCGGGGTAGCGGCGGCGGTTCGTGAGGGCGCAGACGCCATCGTGGTCGGTGCGGTGACCTCAGCCGATGCGGCAGCCGCCCTCCTCGATGCGGTGACGGCGGGACACCTCGTCCTCGCGACGATCTCGGTGGGCCATGCCAGCCAGGCGGTAACGCAGCTGATCGAGTGGTTGCCTCACGAACGCCGTGATCTCGCCCGCAATATCCTGGCAAGTGCCCATCTCGGTACGATTTCCCCTGTAGTCAAAGGGGGCAGCCGGTCCTATGAGGTCATGGCCGGCGCGGGTGGCTAACACCCCCAAAGCCGCGATATATAAGATAGAGCGGAGTGACGGACGACTATCGAGATGGCGGGACGCTGATCCTTCAGCGTCCGTTGGGGCCGCCGGAGAAGAAGGGCCCGGTCGGCGAGGCGTGCCTCGTCAACCTGCATCCTCCGGGGCCGGACATCGGTCGTCGCATTCCGCTCGCCAGCACGCAGTACATCGTCGGTCGCGATAGCGAAGCCGGCTTCGTCGTCAGCCGCAGCAGCGTGTCGAGAAATCACGCGCGCCTGTTCATCGATGATGAGGGCAGCTGGTGGGTCGAGGATCTCAACTCGACGAACGGCACGTTCGTCAACGAGTCGCGCATTCGCAGCCAGCAGCTGAACGACAGCGATCAGGTTCGGTTCGGCGACGCGATCTACAAGTTCCTGTCGGGCAGCAACATCGAGAGCGCGTACCACGAAGCGATTCACAACATGGCCATCCAGGATGGCATGACGGGAATCCACAACAAGCGCTTCTTCATGGAGTTCCTCGACCGCGAGATTGCGGTGGCGAGCCGCCACGGCCATCCGCTCACGCTCGTGATGTTCGACGTCGATCACTTCAAGAAGGTCAACGACACGCACGGCCACCTCGCGGGCGATGCGGTGCTCAAGGATCTGACCGCGCGCATCCGGCCGCGCATTCGCCGCGAAGATCTGTTCGCGCGCTACGGCGGCGAGGAGTTCGCGTGCGTGCTGCCGTCGACGGCGCTGCCGGGCGGTATCGTGTTCGCCGAGCATCTGCGAACGCTGATCGAAGAGCGCCCGTGCGCGTTCGACAAGATGGGCATCTCGTTCACCATCAGCCTGGGCGTGACCACGCTGCACCGCGAGGCCGGGGTCGATACCGCAGGCCTGATCAAGCGTGCCGACGACAATCTGTACGCGGCCAAGCGCGGCGGACGCAATCGGGTCGTGCCGAGCCTGGCCGATCTGATTCCGGCCTAGTACACACTTGTCGCTGTGATCGCGGACAAGACGCTCGAGGACCTCGGGTGGCCGACGCTCGTCGACCATTGGGTGAAGCGCTGCGCGACCTCGCGTGGCGCGGCCGCGGTGCGTGCGGGGCAGCTGCTCGACACGATCGACGGTGCGCGCGAGCGGGTGGCGGAGATCACCGAGGCGCGAGGCCTCCTCGCGCGCGATGCCAAGCTGCCGCTCGGCAGCATCAGTGACATCGCCGGCGCGATCGAGCGTGTGCGTAAGGCGGCGGCGCTCGATGCACCGGAGCTCGTCGCGGTCGCCACGACCGGCAAGGCGATGGCGCGGCTGCGCGAGCATCTGCGCGAGCACGCAGGCGCGGCGCCGAAGTTGTCCGCACGGGGCGCGGCGCTCGCCGACCTCGGGCACGTGTTCCACCCGATCCTCGAGGCGTTCGATCCCGAAGGCAAGCTCGTCGATCACGCGAGCAACGAGCTCGGGCCGCTGCGCAAGACGCTGGCGTCGATCAAGGCCTCGCTCGTCAAACGAATGGACTCGCTGCTCACCGACGAGCGGTTCGCGCCGTATCTCCAGGACTCGTATTACACGCAGCGTGAAGACCGCTACGTGCTGCCGGTGCGCACCGACGGCAAGGGCTTCGTGCGCGGGATCGTGCACGGCACGTCGCAGACGGCGGCGACGCTGTTCATCGAGCCCGAGGAGATCGTCGAGCTCAACAACCGGCTCAAGCTCGCGGAGGCCGACGTCGCCGACGAGGAGCGCCGCATCCTCACGCAGTTCTCGGGCTGGGTCGCCGAAGAGGCCGATGCGTTCAGCCAGTCGCTCGCGATCACCGAGATCCTCGACGTGGTCGCCGCTGCTGCCATCATGGCCGACGACACGATCTCGGCCGAGCCGATCCTCGACGAGACGCCGCGGATCGCGCTGCTCCACGCGCGGCATCCACTGATGCTGCTCGCGGAGCGCCGCTGCGTGGCCAACGACGTGTCGCTCGCGGCCGGGCAGACGCTGCTGATCTCGGGCCCCAACGCTGGCGGCAAGACGGTCGCGCTCAAGACCGTGGGCCTTGCCGCGCTGATGGCGCGCGCCGGGCTTCATCTCACCTGCGAGAGTGGCAGCGCGATCGGCTGGTTCACGCAGGTGGTCACCGACATCGGCGACGCGCAGAACCTCGACATGGATCTGTCGACGTTCTCAGGCCACATGGTGAACTTGCGCGAGCTGCTCACGCACGCCGCGCCGGGGATGCTCGTGCTCATCGACGAGATCGCGGTCGGAACCGATCCCGATCAGGGCGCGGCGCTCGCACAGTCGGTGCTCGAGGCGCTCGCCGCCAAGGGCGTCACCTGCCTGGTGTCCACGCACTACGAGCGGCTCAAGGCGCTCGGTGCGAGCGATCCAAGATTCGCGAATGCCTCGGTCGGCTTCGACCTCGAGCGGCTCGAGCCCACGTTCAAGCTCCACCTCGGTGCGCCCGGAAGCTCGGGTGCGCTCGCGGTCGCCAAGCGCATGGGCATTGCGTCGCCGGTCGTCGAGCGTGCGCGCGAGCTCCTCGGCACTGCCGGGGTGCGCGTCGAGGAGCTGCTGTCGTCGGTGGCCGATCAGCGGCGCCGCATCGAGGAAGAGCGCGCGGCGCTGCTCGACGAGCTCGAGGCTGCCGAGTCCGACCGTGCCGCGATGCGGCTCCTACGCGACAAGGCGCAGGCCCGCTTCGACAAGGAGAAGCGAGCGGCACACAACGACGCGCTCGGTGCCCTGCGTTCTGCGCGGCGCGAGATCGACGAGGTGCGCAAGGAGATCCGCGCGAAGGCCGCGGCCGCGACCGCCGACGATGTTCGCGAGGTCACGCGCAAGCTCGTGGCGCCCGCCGCCAAGGTCGCGCAGAACGAGCCGCGGCGAAACCTGCCGCCCGGTACGCCCGCGAGTGCCGAGGCCCTCGTGCCGGGCACAGCCGTGATCGTTCCCTCGCTCGGTCGCTGCGAGGTCGTGACGGCTGCCGCCGACGGCAAGGTCGAAGTGCGGCTCGGCCAGATGCGCGCGACGGTGCCGATCGCTGGCGTGCTGATCGACTCGCACCGTTCCGCCCGGCGTCGCGAGAAGGATCGGCAGCAGGCCGAGCTCGACAGCGACGGCAAGGCGCAGGGCCCGTCGATCGTGCTCATCGATGGAGTTCCTGCCGGCGGCCGTGCCACGGCGCGCACGATCGACTCGACGATCGACGTGCGAGGCCAGCGCGTCGACGAGGCGATCGCGAATGTCGATCGATTCATCGACGAGTCACTGATGGCGAGTCGCGACACCGTGTTCGTGGTGCACGGTCACGGTACCGGCGCGCTGCGCTCCGCGATTCGCACGCACCTGCAGACGCACAAGGGGGTCGAGAAGTTTCGTGCCGGTGAGCCGAGCGAGGGTGGCGACGGCATCACCGTCGCGTTCCTGAAGTAGGGACGTGTCCGTCCCTCTACGGGGCGACGACGAGGAAGCTCATCATGTACCAGGCGTCGCGATCCTTCGGCGCCGGCATCTTGATCTTGTTCGCTTCCCGGTCGACGCAGTTCGCAGCGTCCATCGCTTCGAGATCGGTCGCGCGATCACCGACGGTGAGGATCTGCGCGACCTTCACGCTCGGCGTGGGCACGCGATAGATCGGCCGGTCGCGCGACTTCTCGGGGGTGCGCGGCCCGACGCGCGTGATCGTGACCTGGAACGCGGTGGTCGGTAGCGTGGCGAGACACGCGCGCAGCGGCTTCATCGACTTGTCGATCGCGCTGCGCATCTCCTCGACGGTGGTCGTCGCCGGACCGGTCTGCGTGATCGTCTCCTTCGCGGGGAATCGAATATTGCCGAGCTCGCGCACGTGCTCCTCGGCGCGCCGGCGCCACGGGCTGTCGGGGGCGAGCTTCACGAACTGGCGGAAGTAGAGCAGGGCATGCTCGGGCTTCGGCGTCGCGTAGCGATAGGCGACCCCGAGGAGGTACTGCTGATCGCCGGCACCGAGGTGCGGCATCACCGGGGCCTCGATGTACGTGCGCTGCGGATCCATCTTGCGCGCGAGCTCGGCCTGCTCGGTCGCCTCGGTCGGACGGCGCGCGCGGTCGTAAGCGGCGGTGAGCAGCCAGCGCGTGAGGTGATGCTGGATGTCGGTGGCCTCGAGTGCGGCGGTGAGCGCGTCGATGGCCTCGTCGAGCTTGCCGAGTGCGATGCGAACCTCGCCGAGCCGGAGGCCGAGCTCGCCCCGATAGCCGGGCGCGTTGGCGGCGGCACGAACCAGCGTGCGCTCGGCGTCGGCGAGCCGAGCCGCGCGGGCCTGGCACACGCCGAGATCGATGCGCAGCCGGGTGCGCGTCATCTGATCCGAATCCTTGGAGTAGTCGTCGGCCGCGCCCAGATCCTCGGCGCACTTGTTCCAGGTGCGCTGGGTGAGGTGGATGCGGCCGCGCACGAGATACGCCTTGGCCTCCTTCGGCATCTTCACGACCGCCTCGTCGAGCTTCACGATCGCGAGCTTGGTGTCCGCTTGCGTGGTGCGCGCGAGCAGCCCCTCGGCCTCGCGAACGAGCGCCGTGTACGGCTGCAGGTCGGGATTGAGCGCGCCCTCCCACAGATCGGAGTGCTGCTCGGCCTCGGTGTCCTTGTCGGGCGCGACCGGCGGGTACTTCTTGGACTGGGCGGCGGCGGTGGCGGGAACGAGGAGTGCGGCGACGAGCAGCAGGCGATGCGTCATCGCAGGATGCCTCGCCACGGCAGCTCGATCGGCAGCGACCGCACGCGCTTCTTCTTGAGCAAGGTGTCGAGATGCGCACGTGCCCGCGGCTGATACTGCGGGTGCGCGCCGGAATTGAGGTACTGGCGCCAGTAGTTGATCGCGTCGTCCTCGAGGCCGAGCGCCTCGTCGACGAGCGCGAAGTAGTAGAACTTTTCGCCCTCGGGGACGAAGAACGTATCGCCGCGGATCACGCGGGCGTGGAACGTGTCGCGCTGCTCGCGGCCCAGTGACTTGATCACGTCGAGCGCCTGATTCGAGCGTTCGTCGCGATCGAGGGCGACAGCGAAGCCATACCAGGTCGAGGTGTCGGCGGCGCCGCGGAGCGCTTGCTTGTACATCTCGATCGCTTCCTCGAGCCGGCCGACCATCATGTACGTCTCGGCGAGATTACCGATCACGTGCTCGCCCGGACCATCGGCGGCATCCATGCGCGCGAGGATCTTCTCGTAGTCCTTCGCAGCGGCGTCGAGGTGCGCCTTGCCGGCGAGCTTGGTGTGGAGGATGGCGCGCTTGAACAAGATCTCGTTGTCGCCGAACGGACCGACCGATAGGCGCGGATCGAGCGGGGCGAGCGCCTCGAACTTGTCCCAGACCTCGATGATCTCCTCGGCGCGTGGCCGATTGATCTGGCGCGTGTCGCACAACACCGAGCGATTGGTGCGCAGCGTGGTGTCGTTGCACTCGATGTAGAACGAATACAGCATCCGGCCGAGGCGGAACCACGGCTCGGCCTCGCGCGGCTTCGCCGCAGCCGCCGCGCGATACGACACCGCGGCGAGCCCGACCTCGTTCTTCACCACGCGATATGCGGCGCCCTGCGTGTTCGCGAGCATCGCGTGCTCGTCGCCCTGGCGCATCTCGGAGTCGTACTTGTCCTGGGCCGCGTCGGAGACGCCTGCCTTGATCGCCTTGTCCCAGACATTGGCGTTCGCGTGTCCGAGCGACACAGCGAGTAGCGCGGTGGCGAGCGCGAGCCTCATGGCGTGGGCATCGGCCTTCTGCGCAGGCGAGGCGCATAGGTGGCAGGGGACAGCAGCGAGTCCGGCGGCGGGTTCTTGCGGAGCGCGTCGATACCGGTCACGTGCTCGAGCGCGCGCCGGCGATACGGCAGCTTGCCGGCGGCCGCGTACAGCGCGAACTCGGCGCGGGCCTCGGTGAGGTGACCGGCAGCCTCGTAGAGGAGGCCGTAGTAGTAGTGGCGATCTTCGGCAGGCGCGAACCGCATCGTGGCGAGGGCCGGCAGCCCGATGCTCGCGATCTGGCCCTGCAGCGTGGTCTGCATGTGATCGAGGATGTCGAACGCGGCGCCGCGCTGCTCGTCGCGGTCGTATTGCACGGCGAGCGCGAAGCTCACGAGCGCGATCTCGTTCGCGTAGTACTGCAGGTTGTCGGGGACGGCGTTCGCCAGCACGTCGATCGCCTCGCTCATCTGGCCGCGTGCGGAGAGTGCGTTCGCGAGGTGCACCAGCACGTGGGCCGTGAGTGGCTGACCGGGAACGATCGGACCCTGCGCGGTTCGCAGGTAGCGGATCGCGTCGTCGAGCTTGCCGAGGCGCAGGTAGATGACTCCGAGCCGGCCCGTGACATCGGCGCCGACCTTGTCGGGACCCGCGATATCGATCGCGGCCTGCAGCGCCTCGATCGCCTCGCGGGTCTTGCCTTGCTCGTCGGCGACATGGCCGAGCAAGCGCAGCACCTCGAGGTTATCGGGCGCGAGCTTGCGCGCGTGTTTGAGCGGGCCATACGCCGAGCGGAAGAACCGCACGCGCTCGGTGCCGGTCGGATCGTAGTCCGCGTACAGGCCCATGTCCGTGTTCTGCATGAGCTGGCGGACCTTGACGAGGATCATGTCGACCTCGTCCTTGTGCGGCCACAGCATGTCGCGCCAGAAGTTGCCGCGATCGGGGTCGGGCGTGGGCTGCGACGGCATGTCGATGACCTCGGCGCCGGCCTGCTCGGCAACGCCGGCGACCAGGAGCGACAGGGCTATCGCGACGCGTCTCACGTTCTCGAAGTATGCAGGCGCAACCGCGCGCTTTCCAGGCACACCACACACGGCCTCACGCGGGGCCGAGGGCCCAGGACCCCCATCGTTCGGGGTCCCGAGCCTCCGCAGAGATCGCGCAGAACCCATGTGGTATCGGCTAGATGCGAGCGTGCGCCGGTGGCCCACCCCTTGCTGAGCCCTACTTCGTGGATCGCGGAGTCATGGCTACGGCGAGTGAGCTGTTCGAAGCTCGTCATTATCCGGGCGTCGTTGCGCTGATCACGGACGCCCTCGACGGCGAACCGGACTGCGTCCCGCTGCTCCTCGTTCGCGCCCGCGCTCACATGGCGTTGCGCCGCGATCTCGATGCGCAGGCTGACCTGCGGGACATCATCCGCCTCGATCCACAGTGCAGCCTCGCGTACCGGCTGCTCGGCGAGCTCGCCGCCCGCCGCAACGAGAACGACTCGGCCGCCATCTTCTTCACCGAGGCCCTGCGCCTCGATCCCGGCGATCTCGAAGCCGATACCTGGCTCGCGATCGTCCAGTGCACAGCTCGACCCGCCACGGTGTCACGGGCGCTGGAAGTGCCGCGCTTCGCGAAGGGAACGCATGCACCCGATGACGAGCGGCCGACCGCTCGGTTCTCGGGACAGCGCGCCGAGCTTCGCGCGGCCGCCGCGAGACCTGGCTTCAATCGCATCCCACCGTCGCCGGCGCCTGTCGCGTGTATCGCGCTGCAGTCGTGTCCCGCACGTGCCGCGCAGCGCCCGGTCGCGCGCTACGGCCCCGATATCCAGACCGACCGCGACATCGAGGCCCTTCCGCCACCACCGAACGTTCGTTTCGCAAGCGGCTCGTCGTCGCACCTCGAGACCTATCGTCCGGACGACGGACAGATCGCGCAGCCCCGCCACGCCGGCGTGTTCAAGACCTACCCGGCCGAGTCGCACACCCACGACTCGATCGTCGAGACCGAGGAGCGCACCGCCCCCGACCCCAGGCCGCGTGCGCACAGCGAGCCGGCATCCTTCGCGCGTGGCTCCGAGCCGTCGGTCCCGAACCTCTCGCGCACCACGCTCGACCCTCGCGCGATGCCGGGTGCGCAGCGCGCCACCGAGAGCAGCGGCCACGTCACGCTGCAGGGCGCGCAGCCCGTGCGCCGTCCGCTGTCACAGCCATCGCCGTCATCGCTGTCTTCGCCCGTCACGCCGATGGCGCGCGGCGCGATTCCCGAGCTCCCCGGCTTTGGCGACTACCTCGTGTCCACCGGCATCCTGACGCGCGAGCGTCTGCGGGCCGCGCAGGCCTACCAGCGTTCGATGAAGGTCCAGCTCGCGACGGCAATCGTGACGCTTGGACTCGCGACGCCGCAGCGCATCGAGTGGGCCGCGGTCGCGCACCAGTCGCAGCTCTCGCGCGGCGGCTGATCGCGCGACGGGCGTCAGCGCGACAAACGTTCGTACGCGCGTTGCACGCGGCGGAACTCGGCGACATCGCCGCCGTGATCCGGATGGGTCTCGAGCACACGCGCCCGGTAGGCACGCTTGATCGCCTCGGGCGATGCATCTTTCGCGACCCCGAGGATCTCCCACGCGGATCGATCGGGAGGCCGCTTCGGTGTCGCCGACGCGACCGGTCGTTTCGGTGCACGCTCGCCGCGCATCACGCGGGTCCACGCACGTGCCCAGTACGGCTCGACGACGACCAGGTGGCGTCCCGCGACGCGCTCTGCCTCGGCGCGCGCCTTCTCGAAGCTCGCCGCACCGCCGTTCGACGCATCGGGATGACGAAACGGTGTCTCCGTCGGCGCGCCGGTCCACCACGCTGCCCAGAAGTAGCGGCGACGTTGCGTCTTCGTGATCGAACAGACGCAGGCGCTGAGCTCGCTCTCGCTCACTTGCGGTCGAGCGTCTCGAGCAGCAGGCGCTGCATCGCGGCGAGTGCGGGGTCACCGACGAGGTTCGTCTCGTCGGCCACGTCGTCGAGCTTGTAGAGGCTCCACGCGTTGGCCTCGCGATCCCAGATCACCTTCCACGGCGGCTGGATCACCGCGGCCATGTCGCGCTTGATCTGATGATCGTGCGGCAGCTCGACGAGGATCGGCCGCTCCGGTGCGGCCGCGCCGCGCAGCGCGGGCACCAGAGATCGACCATCGAGGCCGGCGGGGACAGCGGCACCGGCGAGCTCGAGCAGCGTCGGCATGATGTCGATCAGGCTGACCGGCGTGTCGATGACGCGGGGACCGATGCCAGCGCCACGCACGATCAACGGTACGCGGATCACTTGGTTGTAGAGGCTGCGCGCGTGGAATCGGATCCCGTGCTCGCCGAGCTCCTCGCCGTGATCGGCGGTGATCACGACGATGGTGTTCGGATCCTGCTCGAGCAGGCGACCGATCTGCGCGTCGACATAGGCGACCTCGCGGTCGTAGCGATCGGAGTCGGAGCTGCCGAGGTCCGGCCCGGCCGGCGCCTCGTAGGGCGCGTGCGGCTCGTAGAGATGGACCCACAGGAAGTACGGCGCGGCCGCGGGCTGGCGGTACCAGCGGATGGCGCGGTCGATCACGACATCGGCATTCGACTGCCCGGCCCGCTGCATGCGAACTGCATCGGCGGTCGCATCGATCGTGCGAAAGCCGGAGAGCTCCTGCTCGGGATTCGCGAAGCGCTCGCAGCACGTGATCGCGGCGGTGTCGTAGCCGGCGGCGCGCAGCTGGCCGGCGAGCGTGGGTGCGTCGGGAGCCGGGTAGAACCGCGCGGTGTGTAGCGCGGGAATCGCGCAGCGAGTCGACGGGCACGAGGTGAACGCGCGCGTGAACCGGACACCGGAGGCCGCGAGCGCGTCGAGGACCGGCGTCTTGCGCGCGTGGCCATATGCGCCGATGCGGTCGGCACGCAGCGCGTCGACGGAGACGACGACGATGTTGGGACGCGCGGCGCCGGCAGCGGCTGGAATGGCCGGCGCGTGGATGGCCGGCGGTGCATCCGCGCCGGTGCAGTTCTCGTCGACGGCGTTGCCAGGGATGTCGGTCGCACCCGGATGGCGCGCGGCGTTCGCGTCGTCGCAGTCCGCGCCACCGACCGACGGGCCCGGGAACCCATCGCCATCATCGTCGGCGATCGACCACACGATCTGCGCGGTGACCTTGCTCGGCGCACCATGCTCGACGATCGCGAGCCGCGCTTGCGGCAGCGAGGCGAGCGACCATGTGCCGCCGACGGCGGCCAGCACGCCGGCGAGCACGCCCCAGCGCACCGCCCGCGCGAGCGAGGCACGCACGGCGATCGCGACGAGGAGGAGCGCGATCATCGTCAGCGCGAGCGTGACCGGCGCGACATCGAACGCGGGCACGGCGCGGCGCAGCGCGAGGGTCGGCACGAGCACGCCGAGAATCAGGGCGATCGCGAGCGCGCCGGTACCGCGCCGCCCATCGAGCAGGGTCTCGGGGAGCCGCGCGCGCACATGGCGGTCGAGCAGGTGCAGTGCGAGCACGAGCACCACGGCGAGCACGAGGTAGATCACGACGACGATCGCGCCGATCGCATCGGCGTCGTGGAAGCGATAGGTCGTGTGCGCCCACGCGAACACGCGAAACGCACCCAACGCGAGCACGGAGAGCGCGACGACCACGAGCATCGCCGACCATGCGGCTCGCGTGCGCGACGCACCGGGCGCGCGGACATCACGCGTCCACGCGGCGAGCAGCGGCAGGCGCGCGAGCACGGCAAGCCCGCCGCGGACGAGGAGGGCGGCCGCCACGAGCACGAGGCTGGCGGCGCCGGCGATCGAGAGCGCGCCGGCGGCACCGACCGAGCCCGCCCACGCCACCCGGATCCCCTCGACGATCCCGACGAGCAGACCCGCGAGCACGGCCTCGACGACAGCGTCGCGCGCGTGGGTCAACCGCTCCATCGCATGCCGTATACCGCGAGCGCCGGGCGGGCGGGGCCCTGGCCTGTTAGTGATAGGCTCGGGGCGTATGGGTGTGCGACGTCTTGCGTTGCTGTTGTTCCTCGCCGCGTGTCCCGCGAAGTCGACCGCGCCCGCCACCACGACCGCGCCTGCGCCCCCTGTTGCGGACACGACCGGTCCACTGATCGGACCCGCGCCCACGGCAGGCTCGGCGTCCGCGCCCGCTGCGCCGGCGGCACCGCCGGGGCCGGTCTCGACCGCGACACTCGCGGAGGTCGGCATCGAGGCGACCGCGCTCGATCGCAGCATCGACCCGTGCGTCGACTTCTATCAGTTCGCGTGCGGCGGCTGGCTGCAGCAGAACAAGATCCCCGACGATCGCGCGAGCTGGGGCCGCATGTCCGAGATCGAGGACAAGGTTCTCGCGCACCTGGGCGTGATCCTCGACGAGGCCGCGAAGAAACCTGGTGACAAGCTGGGCGACTACTACGCGTCGTGCATGGACGAGGCGGCGATCGAGAAGGCCGGGACCGCGCCGCTCAAGGCGTTGCTCGCGAAGACCAAGGGCGTGAAGGACGCGAAGTCCTGGTCGGCCGCGGTGATCGAGCTGCACAAGGCCGGCATCAACGTGCTGTGGAAGCCGACCGCAGACGCCGGCCTCGACGACGCGACTCGCAACGTGACGTGGCTCGAATCCGCGGGCCTCGGTTTGCCGGACCGCGACTACTACGACAAGCCAGAGCACCAGGCGACGCTCGCCGGCTACAAGGAGCACGTGCAGCGGATGCTCGCGCTCGCTGCCGTTGCAAAGCCAGACGCAGCAGCCGCGGATGTGATCGCGATCGAGCTCGCACTCGCCAAGCTCACCAAGACCGCCGTCGAGAAGCGCGACCTCAGCGCGATGAACAACCCGCAGGACCTCAAGGCGCTCGCGAAGCTGACGAAGTCGTTCGACTGGAAGGCGTACTTCAAGGCGTTCGGAGTCACACCGAGCGCGAAGCTGCTCGTCACGTCGTCGACGTTCTTCGCTGCCATCGATCAGCTGCGCAAGGACTACAAGCCGGCACAGTGGGCGAGCTACTTCACGTATCACCTGCTCGTCACCAGTGCGTTCGCGCTGCCGAAGGCGTTCGACGACGAGGCATTCGCGCTCGAGCGGCTCGTGCGTGGCACACCCGAGCGGCAGCCGCGCACCAAGCGTTGCGTTCGCTCGACGTCGAACGCGCTCGGCGAGCTCCTCGGCAAGCAGTACGTCGACAAGCACTTCCCGGCGGCGTCGAAGACCACCGCGAAGCAGCTGTTCGATGCGGTGGTCAAGGTCATGCACGACGAGCTCGGCTCCCTCGACTGGATGAGCGCGCCGACGCGCAAGACCGCGCAGGACAAGCTCGGCAAGATCGTCCCGATGATCGGGTACCCCGACCGCTGGCGCACCTACGACTTCGCCGTCAAGCGCGGGGCCTTCGCGGCAAACATGCTAGCCGGCGTCGCGTTCGAGACCAAGCGCGTGCTTGCGAAGTCCGGCAAGCCGTACGACCGCGGGGAGTGGTACCTCAACGCGTTCGAGGTCACGGCCTACTACCACCCGAGCGCGAACAACACGGCGCTGATTGCGGGCATCCTCCAGGGCGTCTTCTTCGGCGCTGATCGTGCGATCGCCGTCAACATGGGTGGCATTGGCATCGTGATCGGGCACGAGCTCACCCACGGCTTCGACGATCAGGGCGCCCAGTTCGACGCCGAGGGCAACCTCAAGAACTGGTGGGCTGCCGAGGACAAGGCCAAGTTCGAGGCCAAAGGCCGCTGCGTCGCCGAGCAGTACGCGACGTTCGAGGTGCTGCCCAAGCAGTTCATCCATGGTGAGCTGACGCTCGGCGAGAACATCGCGGATCTGGGCGGCGCGAAGATGGCGTTCAAGGCGTACAAGCTGCTCCGCAGCGGCGCGCCGCAGCCGATCGTCGCCGACGGGTTCACCGAGGATCAGCTGTTCTTCCTGTCGGCCGGCCAGGTCTGGTGCAGCAAGACCCGAACCGAGGAGATGCAGCGCCACCTGGCAACCAACTGGCATTCCCCGCCGCGCTTCCGCGTGTACGGCGAGCTTCGCAACCTTCCAGAGTTCGCCCAGGCGTTCTCGTGTGCCGCCGGAACGCCGATGCGCCCGGCTCAAACCTGCTCGGTATGGTGACCATGAAGAGACTCGTCCTGTTGTTGATCCTCGCCGCGTCGTGCAAGCAAGCCGGCAAGGGCTCGTACTTCGCGAGGCCCGGTACCGTCGGCAAGAGCCAGCCCACGCCGCGCCAGCCTCCGCCGCCGGCAAGGCCAGCAGTCTCCGCCGAGCAAAAGTTCCTCGCCGACTGTCGAGCGCCGCTCGATCAGGCCAAGCGCGGCCTCGCCGCGATCCTGGCGCTGCCGGGCGTGCGCGGTGCTGACAACACGCTGACCCCGTTCAACGAGGTGATGCGGAACATCAACAACGCCGGCGAGTGGGCGCACCTCCACGCTGAGGTCCACCCCGACGCCAAGATCCGCGACGCCGGGCGCACCTGCGAGCAAGAGGTGCAGGCGTTCTCGTCGCAGTTGTTGCTCGACAAGCGGATCTACGACGCGATCAAGTCGGTCGACGTCACCCTCGGCGATGCGAACACCAAGCGCTTCGTCGTGACCACGCTGCGCGACTTCAAGCGCGCGGGTGTCGAGCTCGACGACAACGGTCGCCTGCGCATCCAGCAGATCGATGACGAGATCACCAAGCTCGGCCAGCAATTCACGCAGAACGTGAGCGAGGACGTCCGTACCGTCGAGGTGAAGGATCCGGCAAAGCTCGCCGGCTTGCCACCGGACTACGTCGCGGCGCACAAGGCCGATGCGACCGGCGCGATCAAGATCTCGACGGACTATCCCGATTACTACCCGTTCATGACGTACGCGGACGACGACGAGCTCAAGAAGCAGCTCTACGTCGCGTTCCGCAGCCGCGGCGACGCCAAGAACGAGGCGGTCCTGCAGCGCGTGCTCACGCTGCGCGCGGAGAAGTCGCTGCTGCTCGGCTACAAGGACTGGGCCGACTACGAGAGCGACGACAAGATGGTTCGCGGCGGCAAGGCCGCGGGCGAGTTCATCGACCGCGTGCAGCGGCTCGTCGCGAGGCGCGCGAAGAAGGACTACGACGAGCTGCTCGTCCAGCGCAAGAAGGCCGACAAGACGGCGACTGCCGTGACCGAGTGGCAGAAGGCGTATCTCGAGAATCAGCTCAAGCGCGACAAGTACGCCGTCGACGCGACCGAGGTCCGCAAGTACTTCGAGTACGAGAAGACGCTCGCCGGTCTGCTCGACATCACGTCCGCGATCTACGACATCAAGTATCTGCCGATCGCGAAGGACCCGCGCGTGTGGTCGCCCGACGTCAAGGTCTTCGACGTGATGCGCGGCGGCAACAAGGTCGGCCGCATCTTCCTCGACATGCACCCGCGTGCCGGCAAGTACAAGCACGCCGCTGAGTTCCCGATGGTCGACGGCATCAAGGGCGTACAGCTCCCCGAGGCCGTGCTCGTCTGCAACTTCCCCGACCCGAAGAAGGGCCTCGCGCTGATGGAGCACAGCGAGGTCGTGACGATGTTCCACGAGTTCGGGCACCTCATGCACCACATCCTCGGCGGCCAGGCGATCTGGGTTCGTCAGAGCGGCGTGGCCACCGAGCTCGACTTTGTCGAGGCGCCGTCGCAGATGTTCGAGGAGTGGGCGTGGAACCACGAGGTGCTCGCGCGCTTCGCCAAGCACCATCAGACCGGCGAGGCGATCAGCAAGGATCTCGTCGACAAGATGCGCAAGGCCGATCGGTTCGGCAAGGGCGCGTGGGCTGCGCAGCAGCTGGTGTACTCGGCGCTGTCGCTACGCTTGCACCAGGACAGCCCGACCAACCTCGATCAGACCGCGCTGCTTCGCACGCTGCAGAAGAAGTATTCGCCGTTCGCGCATGTCGAGGGCACCAAGATGCATGCCTCGTTCGGCCACCTGATCGGCTACTCGTCGATGTACTACACGTACCTGTGGAGCCGCGTGATCGCGCGCGATCTACTCACACCGTTCGAGCGCAAGGGCTTGATGGCGACGGATGTCACCTACGCGTATCGCGACAAGATCCTCGCCGCCGGCGGCACCAAGGACGCGGTCGATCTCGTGAAGGACTTCCTCGGTCGTCCGTACAACTACCGGGCGTTCGAGAAGTATCTCAGCGAGCTCTAATAATCGTAGCCGACGAGGAACGACAGCCACATGATCGTGTCTGTCGCGCCGGGCGGCGGCGTCGCGGTGCTGGTGGTGTTCGAGAACGTCCAGCTGTACTTCGCGTACGCGAACTGCACCCGGGCTCCGAGCGGGCCCAGCTTCGTACGCGCACCGACCGCGACGCCGAAGCCGCTCGCATCGGCCTTGTCCGCACGGCTCGCCAGCTCGCCACCGTCGAGGACGATCCGGTTCTCGGCCGAGATGAACGGCTCGATCGCGGCCACGTACGAGATGCGCCCACCGATCCGCAGCGACTTGTAATCGGCCGACGGCACCATATCGAGCACCGTCGCGTTGTCGGCGCTGAACTCGACCTGGTCGCGAATGTAGCCAGTGCTGACCTCGAGCCCGAGCGAGCCGAGCATCCACTTCTGCCGCAGGCTGACCTCGAGCGCGCCATAGAACGTGGCGGCACCGACATCGGTCACCATGCCCATCGACTCACGCGTGACCTGCTGGTGCGTGATGGCGAACTGGAACCGCCCGAACAGCGAGAGCCCGCGCAGCGGTTTGACGCCGAGCATGCGGCCAGGCCACAGCTCGACGGCCGGTCCGAGCAGCACCTCTCCGCTGTTGTTGAACGGGTTCGTGCCATCCGTGTACTGGAAGTTGCGAAAGCCAATGTCCATCACGAGGCCGGCCTCGAGATAGGGCGGGCGCTCGGTCGGCTCGGTCGGAGCGACGACCTCGCCTCCGTCGGGAATCTCGCCCCCGTCACCGCCGTCTTCGTCGCCACCCTCGCCACCGTCCTCGTCGCCGCCATCGCCGACCGCTGCGACGGTGGCCGCGGCACCCGCGCCGGTATAGGTGACGTCGACCGACTTCCCGCCGGAGACGTCGACGAACTCGGTCTGCGACTTGCCGTTGTAGGTGATGACGACGCTCGCGGGCACCGCGGGCACTTCGATCTCGAGCGGGCCGCTGCCGACCTTGCCCTTGGGCTCGTCGTTGACCTTGACCGTGGCACCCTTGGGCGCGTCGACGATCCGGATCGTGCCGATCGCCTCGCGGAGCTTCACCGAGACCGGGGGGATCGCGCGCTTGCCCTTGGGGACCTCGACCAGGACGAGGTCGGGCTCGTAGCCTTCGAGCTGGATGATCAGGCTCGGCTCGCCGATCGGAGCGTTGATCGTGCAGGGCGTCGCATCGCACGCGGGTCCGTTGCCGACGTCATCGATGTAGACGGTCGCGCCGGGAGGCGTGGTCTCGACCTTCACCTTTCGGGTCGGTCCCGCACCCGCGACGCCCACCATGCCCATGAGGAGCACAGCGGCTTGCAGCAGCCGTCCCATGTGTAAATGATAACCCGGCGATCGGCTCCGGGCCCCACAGAACCCAAAATGAGCAAAGAGGTGTTTCGCCTGGCGGGTTTGCTGGCCGCCGTCGCGCTCGCGACGAGCCGGATCGGCCTCATCGGCCACGAGCTGGTGGGCCATGGGGGTGTCGCGCTGGCGGCGGGGGCCCGGATCACACAGATCGAGCTGTTCTGGTTCGCGGGCGGCTGGGTCCGCTACTCGCTGCCCAGCCCGACCACCGCCGCCGTGCTCGCGATCATGATGGCCGGGATCGCGTTCGAGCTCGTGGTCGGCATCGCGCTGTGGGCCGGGATTCGCGGGGACACGCTGGGCCGGCGGCTGCTGCGCGGCGCGGGAACCACGCTGGTCGTGCACGCGACCTGGTACCTCGCGACCGGCGCGTTCCACGGATTCGGCGACGGCCTCGTGCTGTATCGCCAGCTGGGGCATGCACGTGTCGCGGTCGCGATCGCGGCCGGGGTCGTCACGTGCGCCGCCACGTATCTCGGTGCGCGCGCGTTGACCGGCCCGCTCGTGCGCACGCTTCCCGGCACGCCCCGCCAGCGCGCGGTCGGATTCGCGATCGCGGCGCTGCTCGCTGGTGGCCTCCATGCGGCGCTCACGATCGGCGAGCTCAAGCTGACCCGCGACCCTACGTACGCGAAGGTGATGCAGCCCGAGCGCGACCGCCGGATCGCGATCGAGCTCCAGGCGTGGGAGCGCGCGCAGGCCGAGCGCGGCGTGGCGCCGAGCCCCGATGCCCAGCGCGCCGAGCGTGTTCGGCTCCAGAAGGCGAACGAGACGTTTCCGTTCGTGCTGGTGCTCGTGCTGGCAACGCTGGCCGCGATGATCGCCGGGATCGTGCGGACCCGAGGGGGGAGTGACCAGCGCGTCTCGAATCAACTGCTGTTTCGCGCCGTGGTCATCGCACTCGCGTCGATCTTCGCCGTGATCGTGCTCGACGACCTGTTAGACGGGTAAACTGCGCGTATGGGATCAGTCAGCGGACTGCTCGGCGGTGGGCTCAAGCCCAACGACCCGCGGCGTTTCCTGATCGAAGCCATGGTCGGCGCGATGAGCGCGGATGGTGTGATCGATGCTCGCGAGCGTCGCGTGATGGAGGAGCGGATCTCGACCCACGCGCTGTTCACCGGCCTCGGCGTCACCGCCGCGCGCACGCTGATCGAGATGTCGACCGACGCGATCAAGTTCGCGGGCGTCTCGTCTGGCCGCGCGCCCGCGATCGCGAAGGGGCTGCCCGCACGCATCCATCGCCTCGCCGCGTTCGGCATGGCTTCGGAGGTGGCGGCTGCGGATGAGGAGATCGTGCCCGGTGAGCTCGCGTTCCTCGAGGCGCTGCGCATCGCGCTGCGGATCTCGCCCCTCGAGGCCGAGCGCATCATGCGCGCGGCTCGCGCCGGACAGCTCACCGATTACCTCGACGATCGCTACCTACGCATGCGCGGCATGGTGCCGGTCGCCGCCGAGGTCTTCGCGCTGCGGGCCCTCGCGGCCGGCAAGGCAACCGACGAGCACCGGTTCACCGTGCGCGATTTCTTCGCCGCGATTGCTGATCTGGTGATGTCTACCGACGATCTGGACACCGAGCTCTACCGTGCGTTTCGCAGGCCGCGTGATGTGGGTGCCCAGGTGTTCGGTGAGCTCTCGCGCGTGGCGACCACGCTGCCCGATCCGGTCGATCGCTACTGGATCGTCGTCTACGCACTCGTTGCGGAAGCGCCGCACGCGATCGCGAGCTGGCGCGTGATTCCATTCGTCGGCGTGTTGCAAGCGGCATTTCAGATCGTCGACACCGATATGGAGCTCGCGGTCGTCGATGCCTTGACTTTTCCTGCGTCGCTGCCTCGGCCTCACTAGCAAGAACTTGCCAGCGACGAGCGCGCGCACGAAAGAAAGTCAACCGCGCGAATGCGCCAACGATCAGTCTCTTCACTCGGCGTGAGTTCGCGATTTACGAAGATTGTTTTTTCGATCCAGCGTGCATAATCGTCGACAGCCACATGACGTCGAACACCATCGAGCTCGTCGAACGCGTTCGCCAGCGACTGGATCGTCAGGAGACCAAGGTCCGCATCGCGGGTCCGGTATCCGAGGATGCGATCACCGCTGCCGAGACGACACTCGATTGCACATTCCCGCCGACGTATCGCTCGTTCCTGCGTACGTGGGGCGGTATCGCGCTTCCCACGCATCTCGGCATCGTTCACGACTTCGTGGGCGTCTCGCCTGGCGACAGTGATGGTGACGTGGTGCAACGCACGATGCGTGCGCGTGAGGAGCGCAAGCTTCCCGAGAACCTGGTCGTGGTCGGCATGGGGGCGCAGCACCAGGAGTGGTTCTGCCTCGATGTGTCGCGCACGCTGCCCAACGGCGAATGTCCGGTGGTGATGTTCGACGCCCGCGACAACGCGGTCGATCAGCAATTTTATGACGACTTCGGGCAGATGCTCGAAGAGGTCATGGGCTTCGTCGCCGACAGCCTCGATCAGCCGCTCGACTGACCCGGCGCCCCGGGTCTCGAAGGCCCGGTTTCGCGCCGAAGTGACGGATCTCGCACGACCTTTTCTTCGTCGGAAATCCAGGGCCGCGTGATAGGTTGCGCGCCCCTCATGCGCGCCCGCCTGGTTGTCTTTCTGCTTGGACTCGTTGTCGCCGCTGCCTGCGGAGACGACTCCAACACCAACAACAACAATGATGCCGGCGTCGACGCACCCGCGGACGCAGGTCCAGGCGAGACGTTCTGCGCGGCACTGCCCGCGGTGGCCTCGGGCACCTGCGAGGTGACCCCAGGCGGCGAGGCGAAGATCCTCAAGGGCAACATCCTCACCAACGAGACCATCCTGGTCGGCGGTCAGGTCGCGATCGATGCAGCGGGCCAGATCACCTGCGTCGGCTGCAACTGCGAGCAGGGTGGCGAGACCCAGGTCTCGTGCCCCGGTGCGAGCGTCTCGCCCGGTCTCATCAACACCCACGATCACATCACGTTCACGCACAACGACCCGTACACGATCGGCCGCGACGTCCGTTACAACCACCGCCACCAGTGGCGTAAGGGCGACACGTCCGCGTATCCGAAGATTCCGGCCGCTGGCGGCGCGTCGGGCGTTCGCATCAGCTGGGGCGAGCTGCGCTTCGTGATGGGCGGCGCCACCTCGATCGTCGGCTCGGGCGGGCAGGCGGGCCTGCTGCGCAACCTCGACTCGACGACGAATCAGGAAGGCCTCAACCACACGGCCGTGAAGTTCGAGACGTTCCCGCTCGGCGACTCGAGCGGCACGCGCCGCACCGCCGATTGCAACTATGGCGGCACCACGGTGACGCCGGAGTCGCTGGCAAACGTGAAGTCGTTCGAGCCGCACACAGCAGAGGGCGTCGATGTCTCGGCGAACAACGAGTTCAAGTGCGAGAGCTCGGACAGCTACGACACCACAGCCCCGGGCCTGTCGGAGAATCTGCTCCTGCCGAAGACCGCGATGATCCACGCGATCGGTCTGACCGGCTCGGACTACGGCGCGATGGCCGTCGCGGGCACCGCGCTCATCTGGTCGCCGCGCTCGAACGTGACGCTGTACGGTGACACGGCCCGTGTGACCACGGCGGCCGCGTTTGGCGTCGAGATCGCGCTCGGTACCGACTGGATGCCGAGCGGCTCGATGAACATGCTGCGCGAGCTGCGCTGCGCCGACGAGCTGAACCAGACCTATTACAACAAGTACTTCAGCGACAAGCAGCTGTGGCAGATGGTCACGCTCAACGGCGCCTCGGTCACCGCCATGGATGACGCGATCGGTGTGCTCGCACCCAACCACGTCGCCGATATCGCCGTGTTCAAGGGCAACGGCACCAATGGCTATCGCGCCGTGCTCGAGGCCGAGCCCAAGGATGTCGCGCTCGTGATGCGTGGTGGCGTGGTGCTCTACGGCGACGACGCCGCGGTCGCCGGGCTGACGAACTCGTGCGACACCGTCGACGTGTGCGGCGTGCCCAAGCGCGTGTGCACCAAGCGCGAGACCGGCAAGACATACGCCGAGCTCGTCACCGCGGTCGGCGACATCTATCCCGCGTTCTCGTGCGGCGTGCCCGAGAACGAGCCGTCGTGCGTGCCCAAGCGCCCCCTCGCGGTCACCGGCTCGACGGTGTTCGACGGGATGCCGACCTCGTCCGACACCGACGGCGATGGCATCGCCGACGGCAGCGACAACTGTCCGAACGTGTTCAACCCGATCCGTCCGATGGACAGCAGCACGCAGCCCGACCTCGATGCCGATGGCGATGGCGATGCGTGTGACCCGTGTCCCAACGATGCGGGCTCCACGACCTGCACACCGATCAACGCGGATGACCGCGATCACGACGGCGTCCTCAACACCGCCGACAACTGCCCCGACCTCACGAACCCGGGCCAGACCGACGGCGACGGCGACGGCAAGGGCGACGTGTGCGATCTGTGCCCGAGCAACGCGAACCCCGGCACCGCCGGCTGCCCGGTCACGATCTACTCGATCAAGAGTGGCGCGACGCCGGTCGGCGCGACGGTCCGCGTCGAGAACGCGCTCGTCACCGGCAAGGGGACGAACGGCTTCTTCGTCCAGATCAAGAGTGGCGACACCGGCTACAACGGTCCTGATCACTCGGGTCTGTTCGTCTACACCGGCCCGATGTCGACGCAGCTCGCGAACGCGGTCGTCGGGATGCGCGTCACCGTCGATGGCACGGTCACGAGCTTCCAGGGCCAGCTCGAGCTCGACGGCGTGTCGTCGGTGATCGCACTGACGATGACTGCCGAGGCAGCACCGGCGCCCGTGGCCGTGACCTACGCGGAGGTCAAGACCGGCGGCTCGCGTGCGATGAATCTCGAGAGTGTCGTGGTGTCACTCGGTGCCGCGAGCGTCACCGCGGTCAACGCGATGTTCGGCGAGTACACGCTGACCTCTGGCTCCGACACGCTGATCGTCGACGATTTCCTCTACGTGACGCCCGGTGTCACCACGGGCGTGTCCATCACCGGCATCACCGGTGTGCTCGCGCTGCGCCAGATGGTGTCCAAGCTCGAGCCGCGCGGCGCGAGCGACATCGCGCAGGGCCCGCCGACGCTGTCGAGCATCGGCCCGGCGCTGTCCTACGTGCGCGTTGGTCAGAACAACGTCAACACGTTCCCGGTCGGCATGGAGCTCACGGTCACGCTGTCGGGACCCGCGCAGGGCGACACGAACGTGACGCTGAGCGCCGGCAACGCGGTCCAGATCCCGATGAACCGCGTCACCGTGCCGAACGGTCAGACCAGCGCGAAGGTCGTGCTGTCGGGCCAAACGATGGGCACCGTGACGATCACGGCGCAGCTCGGCGCCGGCGCGACGAAGACCGCGGACGTTCGCGTGCTCGGCGCCACCGAGGCGCCGACCACCGTCACGCTGTCGCCGATGACCGCGACGGTCACGCCGGCGGGCATGGTCACCCTGACCGCGACGCTCGATATCCCGGCGCCTCCGGGTGGTACGTCCGTGGCCCTGTCCGTCTCGCCGGCCTCGGGCACGGTCACGGCTGCGACGGTGGCCGCGAACACGATGTCGGTCACGTTCACGTACACGGACACGACCGGCAATGCAGCGACCGTCACCGGCCAGGTCGGTGCCAGCATGTCGACGACCTCCATCACCGTGATGGCGGGTGGCAGCAACCTCGTGATCAACGAGGTCGACTACGACCAGATCAATACCGATGCGGCCGAGTACATCGAGATCTACAACCCGACCGGCGCGGCGATCAGCCTGGCCAACGTCGGCGTGGTCCTGATCAACGGCTCGACGTCAGACGCCTATCCGACGGCGACCTCGATCATCGACCTCAGCAGTGCCGGGAGCATCCCGGCGTTCGGATATCTCGTACTTGCCGGGGCCAACATCTCCGTCCCGGCCGGCGCCATCAAGCTCGACCCGGGGTGGACCGACAACGAGATCGAGAACGGCGCACCCGACGGCATCGCACTGGTCGACACCTCGACCAACACCCTGATCGACGCACTGTCCTACGAGGGCGCTGTCACGATGGCGGAAGTGCCCGGGATCGCGAACCCCGTGACGCTGGTGGAGGGGACGGTACTGTCCGGCACCGTGACCGATTCCAACACGATGCCGGGTGCGCTCTGCCGCTCACCCAACGGCGGCGATACCGACAACGCCAATGTGGATTGGAAGTTCTGCGCGACCCTCACGCCCGGATCCGCAAATCCGTAAAACATTGTATAACGCGCGCATGTCCTTCTCCCTCGACAAGCAAGGCATCGGCGTCTCCGAGATTCATCGCAATGCAACGCCCGCGTTTCTCTACGAAGCGGCACTGAAGTTCGAGAAGGGCACCGGCATCTCGTCGACCGGCGCGATGATCGCGTACTCGGGGAAGAAGACGGGCCGGTCGCCCACTGACAAGCGCGTGGTGGACGAGCCCGAGGTGCGCGAGGAGGTGTGGTGGGGCCCCGTCAACATCAAGCTCGACCCGCAGTCGTTCGTGATCAACCGCGAGCGCGCGATCGATTACCTCAACACGCGTGAGCGCCTCTACGTGGTCGACGGCTTCGCTGGCTGGGACCCGAAGTTCCGCCTCAAGATTCGCGTCGTCTGCGCGCGCGCCTATCACGCGCTGTTCATGCACAACATGCTCATCCGTCCCACGGAGGCCGAGCTGGCCTCGTACGGCGAGCCGGACTACGTCATCTACAACGCCGGTGGATTCCCGGCGAACCGCCATACGGCGGGCATGACGTCGTCGACGTCGATCGATCTGTCCTTCGGTCGCCGCGAGTTCGTGATCCTTGGATCCGAGTACGCCGGCGAGATGAAGAAGGGCGTGTTCACGATCATGAACTACCTGATGCCGAAGCAGGGCGTGCTGTCGATGCACTGCTCCGCCACGCAGGCCCGCGACAACAGCGACACCTCGATCCTGTTCGGCCTCTCGGGCACAGGCAAGACCACGCTGTCGGCCGACCCGAAGCGCCTCCTCATCGGTGACGACGAGCACTGCTGGACCGACGACGGCGTGTTCAACATCGAGGGCGGCTGCTACGCCAAGGTCATCAAGCTGTCCAAGGAGCAGGAGCCGGACATCTGGAACTCGCTCTCGTTTGGCGCCGTGCTCGAGAACGTGGTGTTCGATCCGTACACGCGCACCGTGGACTACGACGACACATCGATCACCGAGAACACGCGCGGTAGCTACATCCTCGACAACATCCCGAACGCCAAGCTCCCCGCGGTCGCCGGTCACCCCAAGAACGTCATCTTCCTGACCGCCGATGCGTTCGGCGTGCTGCCGCCCGTCTCCAAGCTCACCCCGGCGCAGGCGATGTACCACTACATCTCGGGCTACACCGCGAAGGTCGCGGGCACCGAGGTCGGCGTGAAGGATCCAGAGCCCACGTTCTCCGCGTGCTTCGGTGGTCCGTTCCTGGTCTGGCATCCGACCAAGTACGCCGAGCTACTCGCCGAGAAGCTGCGCAAGCACGGCGCGCAGACCTGGCTCGTCAACACGGGCTGGACGGGTGGCGCGTACGGCACCGGATCGCGCATCAAGCTGAAGTACACGCGCGCGATCATCGACGCGATTCACAGCGGCGCGCTCGCGAACGCCCCGACGGCGGAAGATCCGCACTTTGGATTTGCGATTCCGACCTCGTGCCCGGAAGTGCCGCCCGAGATCCTGCAGCCGCGCAACACGTGGACTGACAAGGCCGCGTTTGACGAGAAGGCGAAGAAGGTCGCCTCGCTGTTCCGCGAGAACTTCAAGAAGTACGAGGGTCAGGCCTCGCCGGAAGTTCGCGCCGGCGGCCCGAAGTAACCGCAGCCCTCGCTGTCATGAAGCGCCCGCCTCTCGTGCGGGCGTTTCGCGTTTCGGGGTAGGGGCTGCCCCTCACGCGCGCCGGAAGCGCACGCGTCGCGAGGCCGAGCCAGTGCCCGACATCCGCCGCGGCGGCAGCGCGGACGGACGCCGCGACGCTGGACCGCGCTTCTCGACCGGCTTGGCCTCGTCGCCGTCATGCTCGTCAGGGTCCGCTTCGAGGTCGCGCGTGACCCGCGCCGTGCTGTCTTTCGTCAGCGCGTGAACGAGCGCCTCGTCGTGCTCGGCGCGCGACTTCTCGAGGTCGTCGTGCGCACGCCAGAAGGCGCGCCGGGCGGCTGCGAAGCTACGGGCCGTGTCGTCGGAGATGCCGCCGCGCTCGAGGTCGCAGTAGCCGCAGCCGCGGATCGACGGATCGGTATCGAGATCGATGATGCGAAATCCCATGCAGAACGGATCGCTGCACGGACGCCACAGGTAACCGCAGGCAGAGCAGCGGTGGACGTGGACCGTCCCTATTCGCAGGGTGTCTTGAGAGCTACAGGACGGACAGGCTCGGCTAGGCTTCAACATAGTGACGACAAGACGTGCTCGCGCAGCGCGCCGTTGCTGCGCTCGCTGGAGCCACTACCCGAGCGCTGTCCCTC
>JBBQFU010000001.1:0-140266 GCA_038322185.1 Haliangiales bacterium | reverse complement strand
TCGCTCATTCGCGACGTGCGGCGTGTGGCCGAGCACCCGCTCGAGGTAGTCGAGCGCGGACACCATACCGACCCGTCGCCAGATCTGAAGCCGCTCCGCCTCGCGTAACCACTGCGCCTCTTCGGCATCGAGCTTCGCGCGGCGTAGCGCGATGTCGCGCAACGCTCGATCGACAGTGCGCCAGTCGAGCTGTGAGGCGTCGTCCCACGTGAAGTGTTCTCCATTGTCGATGCTTCCCGATCCTTCACACAGCATGAAGTGCTCCTCGCGACACCAACCAAAAATGTCGCGAGTCGTTTCTAGCACCGCACTCTGTCGTTCGCGCTGTCACGAATCTCGATCCTGTTCGCGAAACGTGGTTCGTGGTGCGTTCGAACGAGCACGACGAGCGGGTCGCGTTCTCGACGACGATTGCGGTGATGTCGCGGCTGTGCCGCTGTTTGCGGACGAGCGAAAACGACATCGGGTGAGGATTTCGACTGTCCGTATACCGGACAAGAACGCGGAGTCCTCGCGCTGTCGAGTGGCGAGCACCTTCGCCGTGGTCTGCCGTTAGTCCTCGCCGCGCCCCGTCGTGACGGAGGAGCGAGGCTGGGCAACCGAACCTCGCCGCGGTCCCACGTGGGACTGGCCGGGTCGCGTACGCGTTCATCGGCGAGTGGCCGGCAACCTCGCCGCGGTCCCACGTGGGACTGGTCGGGTCGCGTACGCGTTCATCGGCGGTGGCCGGCGACCCTCGCCGCGGTCCCACGTGGGACTGGCCCTCGTCGCGTACGCGTTCATCGGCGGTGCTGGCAACCTCGCCGCGGTCCCACGTGGGACTGGCCCCGTCCCGTACGCGTTCATCGGCGGTGCTGGCAACCTCGCCGCGGTCACGTGGGACTGGCCTGGTCGCGTATGCGTTCGTCGGCGGTGCTGCCACCCTCGCCGCGGTCCCACGTGGGACTGGCCCAGTAGCGTAAGAGCTCGTCGGCGGTGCTGGCAACCTCACCACGATCCCACGTGGGACTGGCCCAGGCGCGTCCGGTCGTCAGCGATGCTGGCATGCCGCTGCGCGCGTCCCACTTGGAACGGTGCAGTCGCGGGCGGTTGACGTACAATGCCGGAATGAGGGCCGTCGGCGCACTCGTCCTGCTGTGCGGGTGCACGTCGATCTTCGGGCTCGAGAGCCCGCAGCGTGCGCCAGGCGATGGTGCGCCCGCGGACGACGTCGTCGTCGTCGACTCCGCAACGATGCTGCACGATGCCGCACCCGACGCACCGCTCGGGCCGTGGGCCAACGTGACGCAGGTGATCACGTCGGGCGAGGCCGACGACGATCCAACGGCAACCGGCGATCGACGGGAGCTCTACTTCAACCGCAGCGGCGGAATCTTTCGCTCCTTGCGCGCAACCACCGCCGATGCGTGGGGCACGCCCGCGATCGTCAACGAGCTGTCGAGCACCGCGGTTGACTCGAGACCGCAGGTGAGCGCCGATGGGCTCACGATGCTGTTGTCGTCGGCGCGCGGAGGCTCGAACGGCAGCGACCTCTGGTGGTCGACGCGCATGTCCCGCAGCCTCCCGTGGGAGGCGCCAGTGCGCCTGGACAAGATCAACTCCGGGGCAGACGAGATCGCCGGGTCGCTGACCACCGATCGTCTCGAGACCGTGTACGCCGCTGACCGGATGACCAACGGCGACTTCGACCTGTACTACACCGTGCGCGCCTCCGACGACCTGGACTTCGAGCGGGGCATCAAGCTTGCGTTCAACACGACCGGCACCGAGACGTCACCGTTTCTCACCGGCGATGGCCAGACGCTCTACATGACGATCGCCGTCACCGGCAGCGGCACGATGGCCGACATCTACGTTTCGCACCGGCTCAGCGCGAGCACGTGGACCGCACCCGAGGTCATCACGGAGCTCAGGACGGCAGAGCCCGATTCCGATCCGTGGGTCTCGCCCGACGGACGCCACATGATGTTTGCCCGCTTCGCCGGCGGGCGGTTTCAGATCTTCGAAGCGTCGCGCTAGCCGCGACTGCGCAGCTGCCACATGTAGTGGTACGGGTTCTCGGGGAGAAATCCGCGCGAGACCACGTCGAGGTTGTTCTCGATCAGGCGCGTGACCTTGCGCGCCGTGATCGGATAGCCAAGCTCCCAGTGATGCTCGGGGATCGGCTTGTGCCGCCACGGCAGCATGAACTTGTGGCCGAGGGTGAAGTGATGATCGCCCCACCAGAAGGCCCAGCGAACGCGAAGGCCGCGATAGGGCAGGGACACGAACACGTGCGGCGTGGCGCGCTTGGCGATGTTCTGCAGGCAGGTCTCGAACTCCTCGAACGGCAGGTGCTCGAGAACCTGGAACGCGCAGACGGCATCGAAGGTGACGCCCGCGGGGAGGGTCGCATCGAGCTTGGTGATGTCGGCGACGTAGTCGACATCGCGTGAGCGGTCGATATCGAGGGTCTTCACCTCGACCCCGGCCGACCTCAGATAATTACGGAACACCCCCGAGCCCGGCCCGATCTCGAGGACGCGCTGGGGCCGCACGGCGAGCACCGCCCGGATCTGGTGCCAGTAGGACATCCAGCGCTCGCGGTCGTCGTAGCGCTCGAAATCGTAGTGTTCCGGATCGACCTGGACCGGGCGGTCGGTGTTGGGTGCCGGCTCGCTCAACGAGCGAACGCTAGCATGGACGTGGTATCAGCGAATCGTGTCGTCCGGCCTCAGTAGCCAGGTCGCGCGCGGTGTCGCGTGGGCCGCGGCCGCGCAGGCTGTGATCGCGGTTGCCGATCTCGTGAGCGTGATGCTCGTGATGGCGATCTGGGTGCCCGTGGCGCACTGGGGCATCGCCGCGCTCGCGTTCCCGTTCTACACGATGCTCGACACCGCAGCCGACCTCGGCGTGACGTCGTCATTGATCCAGCGCGACGACCACACGCCCGAACGCGTCTCGACGGTGTTCTGGCTCAACATGATGATCTCGGGCGCCCTGTTCATGGTGCTGCTCGGACTCGGCCCGCTCTACGGCTGGATCGTCGGCCAGCCGGTCGTGGGCTGGCTGCTGATCGCGTACGGCGGCAAGCTGATCTTCCAGAACGTGTACGCGATCCCGTTCGCGATGCTGCGCCGCGAGCTGCGGTTCAACGACATCGCGGTTGCCCGCGTGCTCGCACACGTGTGCGAGAGCGGCGCGCGCATCGCGTTCGCGGCGGCCGGCCACACGATCTGGTGCTTCACGTTCGCCGCGCTGACTCGCGCATTCGTGTTCGGCGTGATCATGCAGCTGCGTCACCCGTTCCTCCCGAAGCTCGTGTTCCGGCCCAAGGAGGTCGTGCAGTACGTGCGCTTCGGTGCACGCAGCGCGGCGAGCCAGGTGCTCTACCAGCTGTACACGAACCTCGACTATCCGATCGTCGGCTACTACTTCGGCGCGTGGGCCAACGGCATCTACGCCGGTGCGTACTTCCTCGTGCTCGAGCCGGTGAAGACGATCGCCAACGTGGTGATCGACGTCGCGTTCCCCACGTTCGCCCGCCTGCGCAACGATCGGCCCGGGCTCGTCGACCAGTTCATCAAGTTCACCCGGCTGAACCTCGTCGCGGTGCTGCCGTTCGTCGTGCTGATCGCGCTGATCCTCCCCGAGTTCCTGCGCGTCTTCTACGTCGGCGACAAGTGGTACGACACCGACGTCCCGTACATGGTGAACACGGCGCGCATCCTGTGCCTCGTCGGCGTGCTGCGCGCTCTCGGCTTCATCGGTCCGCCGCTCCTCGATGGGATCGGCCACCCCGAGCGCACGCTGCGCTACATGATCGTTGCCGCGATCCTCGTGCCGGGCATGTTCCTGCTCAGCGCGAACCTGTTCGGCGACGAGCTCAACTTCATGTCGGTCGCCGTCGGCTGGGCGATCGGCTATCCGCTCGCGTTCGGGGTGCTCAGCTTCCTCGTCGTGAAGGCGATCGACCTGCCGTTGCGCATGTACTGGCGCGCAGCGTGGGGAATCATCGGCTGCTGCCTCGGCGGCTTCCTCGCGGGCCTCGCAACCAAGCTCGCGATGGCGGGCAGTACCGACAAGATGCGCCTCGGCGTGGTGTCAGCGGTCACGTTCTTCGTGATCATCCTGCTGCTCGTCACGTGGCAGAAGATCACGCCGCGTACGATCAAAGCCTCGATGAAGTGAGCCGAAAACGGCGACGCGGCCTGTAGGACCGTGTCCTCTGGGGCCGCGTCAGTAATAACGGAAGCTAAGGAGTGAAGGAGATCAGATCTTCTTGCCGACGACCTTGAAGGTCGAGGCTGCGTAGCCGTTGACCATCACGCCAATCGTCGTCGGCTGGGCGAGGGTCACGCGGCAGGACTCGCTCGAGCCGGTCTTGTACGGACGGCAATCGTAAGCCGTGAGGGTCGGCGAGCTGCCGAGGCGGACGTAGAGGTCGGCGTCGCCGGTGCCAGTCATCTTGAACTCGTAGGTGCCCTCGGCAAGCGTCGGGGTCGTGAAGGTCTTCTTCGCGCTCTTCGCGAGCGAGCCCGACTCGGTGAGGCCGGCCCACGAGACCGGCGTACCGCCGCCACCCGGGGTGTACACGTTGTCCTGCTCGCCAGTGACCATGTTGAGCTGCGACGCGGAGACCGACGCCATCATCTTCTCGTAGGTCTGCGGGTTGTCGTAGCTGAGGAATCCGCGGATATACGCGAGCGAGGCTTCGGACATGTTCGAGAAATAGGCCGGCATCGCGTTGTTGATGATGTCGACGTACTTGTAGCCGGTCGTGTCGTCGGGGTTGACGGCCTTGTGCGCGTCGGCGAGCGAGCTGTCGATGTAGGCCATCGTGTCGCAGCCGTTCTGGAACATCACGAGGTACTGGCCGGTGACCCACTTGCCTGCCTGCGAGAGCGCCTTGATGTTCGCGCCGAGACCCGCGTGGCCGTTGTAGGTGATGAAGTCAGCGCGGCTCGAGAGCGACTCGTAACGAGCGCGGAACGCGGGCTGCGACAGGCCCGTGCGGACGTTGTCGGTGAGGAGTGCGTAGACGTTGATCTTCTTGCCGTCGGGCAGCGTGCCGTGGAACTCGATGTCCGGCGTGCCGACGCCGGGGCTCGACGGAACGGTCGCCGGGACCGTCGTGGGCTGGCGGTCGCGCAGCTCGGTCTTCATCGCGGAGATGAACTCGTTGTACGCGGCAATGCCCGCGTCCGAGCTGGTGGTCGCGTTGTCCTCGTACTTGCCGAAGATGGCGACGATGTTGAGCGTGTTGTCTTCCCAGATCTTGGTGTACTCGGGGTACTTGCCGCTGGTCTGCACCGGGCTCGGCGTCACGGTCGCGGTGACCTTGTGGATGTCGGCGGGGGCGAGGTTGCAGCCCGAGGCCTCGGGGCGGAAGTAATAGAACATCGAGCCGGCGTCGACATCGTGTGCGCCGAAGTCGACACAGTCGTGGCCGTACTTCGTGGCGAACGCGGTCTGGCCCGCGTAGCTGATGTCGAGCGGCAAGTAGATGTCGAGCTCGGTGATCGTGCCGTTACGCTTCGGCCACAGGATCGGAAGCTTCGCCGTGTAGGTGATCTGCGTCCTGCCGTTGACCGTGGTCTTCACGACGTTGGTGATCACCGCGTTGTCGATGCGAGCACCGGCGCTGGGGCCATTGAGCTGGCCAACGGTGTAGAGCAGGTGGTCCTGGATCGTCTTGGCGTCGTTCCACGACGAGTCGACCAGGAGCTTGCCGTTGAACGTGGCATCGAGGAACACGCCAAATGCGCTGGCGTCGGCCTTGCCGTCTTCCGACTTCACCTCTTCACCCGCGTACGGGTCTTCATCGATGCAGCCCGCGACAGGGGCGGCGAGGAGCGAGGTGGCGAGGATGGCGGCGAGTCGCTTCATGCCCTCGCTTTACGCAACAAGGATGCCTCTTTGGGGGCATCGCAAAGCCGCGAGATCACAGGGTCGGGAGCCGCAACTCCGGTAGCCACCCGGGGGTGCGACAGGCTGCCCGGGCAGCCAGATCACTCCCAGGCGATGTTCATCTCGTCGTCGGTACCGAGACCCTTTTCGAGCAGGGCGATCAAATCCGGATCGGCATCGTTGTCGGACAACACCTCGATCGTCTCGCGATTGATGAAGTAGTCCTTGTCGTCCTCGTGATCCTCTTCGAGCTGCGTGGCGAGGAACTTCAGGTGATCCTCGCTGATCGTCCCGATCTCGTCGCCGGTATCGAGCCTGGTCAGACGTGGCATGAGCGGGAGTCTGCCTGAATCTGTGCTCGTGCTACAAGCTGCCGCGTGCCCCTCGTGCTCGATCTGCCGCGCAGCGCCGACGTCGTGATTCTCGGCGGTGGCTTTGCGGGCATTGCGACGGCATGGGCACTCTCACAGCGTGGCGTGACCGACGTGGTCGTGGTCGAGCGCGAGGCCGATATCGGCCGGTTCGCGAGCGGCCGCGGCGCCGGGCTCGGGCGCCAGCTCGCTGAAGACGACACGCTCACCGCCCTCACCGTTCGTGGGGCCCAGGTGCTGCGCACGAGTTTCCCGCAGGCGTGGACCGCAACGGGCGGCGTGCTGTCGTTCGACAACGTCGATCACGCGCAGGCGTACAGCGAGCGCGCGGCCCGCTTCGGTGTGGTCGCCGAGCCGATCACACGCGAGATGCTCCTGGGTCACTGGCCCTCACTCTCGAACGTCGAGGTGGCGGCCGCCCTGCACGTCCCGAGCGACGGCGTGATCGATATCGGCGTGCTGCTCGCGGCGTACGCGAAGGATGTCCAGATCGCATGCTCGCGGCGCGTCGAGGAGATCATCCCGCTGCAGGGCGGCGCGCGCGTGATCACCAATCGCGGCGATATCGTCGGGAGATTCATCGTCGACGCGACCGGCGCATGGGCAGGACAGATCGTCGGCGATCCGCCCCTCGCGTCGCACAAGCGGCACGTGTACCTGCTCGCAGCGGAGGCGACTGCGGGCTCGCCGTTCGTGTGGCACCTCGGTGCGTGCGAGCTCTACGTTCGCGGCGCGGGCGGCAGCGTTCTCGTGTCGCCGTGCGACTCGACACTCGAGCCGGCCGGTGACGCGGTGCCCGACGCCGAAGGCGAGACCAAGCTGCGCCGCGCATTCGCGGGCTCGCCGCTGGAGACGGCGCCGATCGCTCGCGCGTGGGCATGCCAGCGCACGTTCACGCCGACAGGCGCGATGAATCTCGGCCGCGACGCGACTCGGCCGTGGCTCGCGCACGCAGTCGGCCTCGGTGGCCACGGTGCAACGGCGTCTGCCGCGGTGGGCGAGACCGTGGCTGCGGCGCTGAAGAGCGGCCTGTAGTCAGCGCGCGACTACTTCGCTTCGTCGCACTTGCCGACGCCGTTATCGCCGTCGAGCTCGTTCGCCTTGAGCGCGCACTCGACGCGAACCTTCGACATCTTGTTCACGCACTGGTCGAGGAACTCTTTGCTCTTGGCCTCGGTGACCGCGGTCTTCTGCTTCGCGATCTCGGCCTTCATTGCATCGCTCGATGCGGCAGCACCGGCCTTCTTGAACTCGAGGTCGACGATGTGGCTCAGCAGCTTCTTGCACTGGTCTTCGGACGGCCCCTTCGAGCAAGCACCGACGAGCAGCATCGCGAAGACCGTTCCACGCTTCATGTCCTTATCGTAACCCAAACACAGGCTCGGATCCTGTGCGACAGCGCGCTCGAGGATGTCGGCGGCCCGCTTGGGCGCACCGTCGGCTGCCCATGCCGCGGCAAGGTGCAGCTGGATCTCGGGCTCCAGCGGGGCAAACCGAGCCGCCCGGTCGAGGGCCCGCACCGCCTCGCGGGTCCGGCCCTGCTGCACCAGCAGCCAGCCCCAGCTATCGAGGATGGATGGGTCACCGGGCTGCAGGTCCCGTGCATGGGACAGGTAGCGCTCGGCATCCCCGAGCCGGGTGTTCTGCTTCGCGAGCAGATACCCGGCCAGGTTGAGCGCACCGACGTGGTCAGGGCTCGTCCGCAGTGCCGGCTCGAGCAGCGCGAGCGCGCCGCTGAGGTCACCGAGTGTCTCGCTGATCCGGGCGCGCAAGAACGCGACGACCGTCGCATCACCCTTGAACGCCTTCGCCGCCGCCCGCGCCTTCGCCGCCTGGCCCAGCTTCGCGAGCGTGAGTGCCCCGGCGAACTGGATCTCGAGGTCGGTGGGGTATTTCGCGCGGAGCGGCGCGACCAGCTCGAGCGCGAGGTTCGCGCGCTTCTGCTTGAGCAAGATGCCGACCGCGACACCACGCGCGTGCAGGAACTTCGGCGACGTCTCCTGAATCTCGAGCAGCGCGGCGAGTGCGGTCTCGACCTTGCCCTCGGCGGCGTCGACCTCGGCGACCGCGATGATGCTCGCATCAGGATCGTGCGGCTTGATGTGCTGCGCGACCACGCGCGCTTCGGCGAACCGCCCGAGGTTCCGGTTGTAGACCGCGACCGTCGCGAGTGCTTCGGCGTCGCTGCGATCGTCGTCGAGGAGTGCGAGCAGATCGATCGCGCCCATCCGATCGTCGGCCTCGACGAGCACCCAGTACAGCTCCTCCGCGAGGTCCATCGGCTGACCGGCGCGGTCGAATGCGCTACGGGTTTGCGACACCGCCTCGTCGAGCTTTCCCATCCGGCGCAGCGTGCGCGCGAGATCGATGCGCGCGTCGAGATGATCGGGATCGCGCTCGAGCACCGCTCTGAGCTCGACCACCGCGTCCTCGCGCTTGCCGTTCGCGGCGAGCCGCTGGGCGAGGCGATAGTGACCGTCGACGGATTCCGGTAGCTTGGTCACCAGCCGGCGCAGCGTGCGCTCGGCGCCGTTCACGTCTTTGTTCGCGAGATGCACGCGGGCGAGGCCGAGGTAGCCGCGCTCGTCGGTGGGCTCGAGCTCGATCGCGCGCCGGTATGCGGCTGCCGCATCACGGCGCTGCGCGGGAATCTCGGCGAGCACGTCCGCGGACGCCAGCCACACACCCGCGTGATCGGGCCAGCGCTTGCGAGCGGGCCCGAGCACGTCGCGCGCCTCGGGCAGACGCTTTGCCTTCGCGAGTGCGCGCGCGAGCTCGACGGTGATCATCGGCTGCTCGGGGGCAGCCTTCGCGGCGGCGGTGAGCTCCACCACGGCCTGCGCGGGATCCTCGCTGTACAGCGCGTACTTGCCGGCGAGGTAGTGCGCGTAGGCACTGGACGGCAGCGGCGCGACCGACACCGGCTTCGGCGTGCGATGGCACGCGGCGGCGAGGGTGACAGCGACGAGAGCGGCGAGACGCACGGATCGCGAATCTACAGCGTGACGAACGAGACGGCTAGCTATCGAAGGGGGCCAGGCACTCCCCGCGGATGATAGCTACGCGAGGGTCGGCAACAGCGACGAATCGACCAGAAGCGACGATGTGTTGAAGACGCCCGTACGCTGGTGGTCCTCGCCGATCAGCGGCTCGACCTGCGACCACATCTTCTGCCACAGCTCCGGCCACGTGTCGGCTTCGGGCGTCTCCGGCGTGAACACGATGCTCGCGCGCTCGAGCAGCTGCTGGTGGCGGCGACCGACGCCGTCGACGCTGCGCGTGCAGTCGTAGACAACTGCCGCCGCGTCGATGTGATCCGTATAGCTGAGCGCCTGTGGCGCGTAGTACCAGAGCACCGGGTTGCGTGCGCCAAGGTGGGCGAGCACGAAGTCCAGGGCGCGCCGCTGCGCACGCTCGACCGCTTCGAGCGTCAGACCGACCGGCATGTGCGGGATCAGCGTGATCACGCCGTTCCGCGTTTCGCTCATCTCGACGTCGGGACCCGAACTATCGAATTCGGGCTCCTCGACGAACACAGCCCTGCGCTCCTGCGCACACTGCGCCATCAGGTGCTGCGAACGGTCGTACCAGTAGCTCCAGCGGCGGTTCGCCAGACACACGACGAGGTCGGTCATGCGGGGACCTCGTGCAGATCGTGTGCCGGTCAGAGCGGGATGTTGCCGTGCTTACGCGGCAGGTTCGTCTGGCGCTTGTTCTTGAGCATGCGCAGCGAACGAATGATCGTCCACCGCGTGTCGCGCGGCCGGATGATCTCGTCGATGTAGCCGAGCGAGGCCGCCTTGTACGGGTTCGCGAACGTGTCGCGATACTGCTCGGTGAACTTCGCGCGAGCCGCGGCGCGAGCCGTCTCGTCTTTGATCTTGTCGAGCTCGGTGCGGTAGATGATGTTGACCGCACCCTCGGGGCCCATCACCGCGATCTCGGCGGCCGGGTACGAGACATTGACGTCGGCGCGGATGTGCTTGGACGCCATGACGTCGTAGGCGCCGCCGTACGCCTTGCGCGTGATCACCGTGATCTTGGGAACCGTCGCCTCGGCGAACGCGTAGAGCAGCTTCGCGCCATGCTTGATGATGCCGCCGTACTCCTGATTCGTGCCGGGCAAGAAGCCAGGGACATCGACGAACGTGACGAGCGGGATGTTGAAGCAGTCGCAGAACCGCACGAACCGCGCGGCTTTCGTCGATGCGTCGATGTCGAGGCAACCGGCAAGGTGGTTCGGCTGGTTCGCGACGATGCCGACCGGCCGGCCATCGAAGCGCGCGAAGCCGCACACGATGTTCTTGGCGTAGTCCTTCGCGACCTCGGTGAACTTCCCGTCGTCGACCACCGCGGTGATGATCTTCTTGATGTCGTAGGGCTTGTTCGACTCGAGCGGCACGACCTTGTCGAGCGCCTCGTCGGCGCGATCCGGTGGATCCTGGGTCGGCGTGATCGGCGGATCCTCCGCGTTGTTGCCGGGCATGAACGCGAGCAGCTCGCGCAGGCGTGCGATGCAGGTGAGCTCGTCGGTCTCGGTGAAGTGCGACACGCCCGAGCGCGATGCGTGCGTGGCCGCGCCGCCGAGCTGCTCCTTCGTGACTTCCTCGTGGGTCACGGTCTTGATGACCTCGGGACCGGTGATGAACATGTACGACGTGCGATCGACCATGAGGATGAAGTCGGTCATCGCTGGCGAGTACACGGCGCCACCCGCGCACGGGCCCATGATCGCGGACAGCTGCGGCACGACGCCGCTCGACAGCACGTTGCGCAGGAAGATATCGGCGTAGCCAGCGAGCGACTCGACGCCCTCCTGGATGCGCGCACCGCCTGAATCGTTGAGCCCGACCACCGGGCAGCCGATCTTGGTGGCGAGGTCCATCACCTTGCAGATCTTCTGCGCGTACGCGCCCGACAACGATCCGCCGAACACGGTGAAGTCCTGCGCGAACACGCAGACCGTGCGGCCGTCGACCGTGCCGTGTCCGGTGATCACGCCGTCGCCGAGGATCTTTTGCTCCTGCATGCCGAAGTCGGCGCAGCGGTGCGTGACGAACTTGTCGAGCTCCACGAAGCTGCCTTCGTCGAGCAGCGCGGAGATTCGCTCGCGTGCGGTGAGCTTGCCGGCCTCGTGCATCTTGTCGATGCGGGCCTGGCCACCGGCAACTGCGGCCTGCGCTTCCATCTCCTCGAGTCGGGCGATCGGATCTTTCATGGGAAGGCGCGTATACTAGGGCCGTGGCCAACGTGAAGGGAAGCGCGCTGACGTCGCGCATCCTGTGGGTACAGCTGGAACATGGTGAGGCGGGCTTTCAGCGTCTGCTCGCTCAGGTGTCACCCGAGCTGAGGGCCAGCCTCGAGCTGGGCGTCAACAAGGCCCAGTGGTACCCGTTCGACCAGTTCGTCGAGATGAACCTCGTGCTCGACCGCTTGTTCGGTAAGGGCGACCTCGGCCTCATCAAGGACCTCGGCCGCTACGGCGCCGATGCGAATCTCAAGACGATCTATCGCCTGTTCTACAAGGTCGGCACGGTGCACTGGATCCTCGGCCGAGCCGTGCGGCTGTGGAGCGCGCACTATGACTCCGGATCCACGGAGGTCGCGACGCGTGGCCCCAAGGCTGCCGTGATGCGCGTCCGCGGTTTCGCGACGCCGCACCGCGCGCACTGCCTCAGCGTGCTGGGCTGGATGGAGCGGTCGATCGAGCTCTCCGGCGGCAAGCGTCCAGTCGTCGAGGAGTCGAAGTGCCGCACGCGCGGCGACGAGCTGTGTCAGATCGACGTCGCCTGGGAGTAGGCGACTCGCCCGTCAGCGGAACTTGTTCGCGCGCCATTGCTGCAGCAGCGATCGCTGATGGGCCAGCCGCTCACCGGTCGTCGGGTAGCGACGCATGAACCACGTGACCAAGCCTTCGAAGTCTTCACGCTCGTGGTCGCTCATGGGAGCTCGGACGCGTGCCTCGAACTCTTCAGCCGTCAGGACGCGGTTCTCCCACGCTTCGAGCTCGGCTCGCTGCTGTGCAGACAACCCGAAGGTCATGACTCCTTCCGTTTTAGCGCCTCGAGCCACCGGATGTCATCGGCATCTCGTGGGCGCGCGCCGAAGCGCTTCGTCAGGATCAGGTCGTCGATACAAGGTATCGAGATCGTTATCCCGTCACCGACCTCGACCGTCGTGCGGCGTTGCCAGACATCTTCGAATGCGACCATGACGCCGTCAACCGTCGACACCCCACGAGCCACGATCACGTCGACATGCTCGTCGTTCTCGAGCACGTATCGCCCGAGCGTGCGTGCTTCGTCCGGCGAGTGGTTGGGGAACATGTCAAACGCTCGCATGGCATCGTTGAGTCGTTGTGCGTCGTCCGAGGCGATCCAGAAGTCGTAGTCCGACGTCATGACTGGTAGGCCGATCGCGATCAATGCGCGCCGTCCGATCAGCAGCGCTCGGACGCCGCTGTCCGCGATCGCGCGAAAAAAGCCCAGCTCATCGAACGGGCTTCCTTTCATGCGACGATCATACCTCAGTCGTGCGCGCTGTTCGCGTCGCCAGGCTCAGCGGAAGTTCGGACCGAGGAACTGTGCGTCGCTCGGGTTCACTGGCTCGAGGTGCGAGTGCATCGTCACGCTGATCTGGCCAACCGTCTGGCGCGTGCCGGTGAGCTCGAACGGGAACGACCGCTTCTGACCGAGGACCGTGACATCGACCGACCCGCGCACGGTGCTCGTGGTCGGCTCTGCACGGTTGATCTCGATGAGGTAGTTACCGCGGCGAAGCGTGCGCACCGCGAGCTGCTCGCGATCATGCGCGGTCGAGTCAGCGACGGTGATGTCGGTGCGGCCACCCATCCACGACACGCGCGTTCCATCGGGGGCAACGAGCGAGATGTCGAGGTCAGCATTGGAATCCCACTTACCGTTGATCACGAGGTCACCGGCAATGCGAGCGGGAACCGGCGACACGGTCGCGGCCTTCTCGGCCTCGGTGCGCGCCTTGTCGTCGACGAGCGACTTGATGACGAGGTCGGCATCCTTGGTGCGACCGAGCGAGCGCAGGCAGCGAGCTGCCGAGGCCGCGCGCTTGACCGCTTCCTTGACGGTGAGCGACACCAGCGCGATGCGGTGGCTGCATGCCTGCGCCAGGCGACCGGTGCGCTCGTAGGCGTTGATCATGCGCTCGTGGAGGTTTGCGCGGTCAGCGTCGAGGTCGACGAGACCCGAGAGCGTGCGGAGCGCGAGGTCACGCTTACCATCGCGACCCATGATGTCGGCGATGTAGCCGAGCGCCTGCGGGTCGAGCTTGTCGCGCTCGAGCCAGCGGTAGGCAATCTCCTGCGCGCGGTCGAGCTGACCGGCGTACGACAGCGCCTGCACGAGCGCACGGTGCTTCTCGCGGCTGTCGGGATTCGCGGTGAGATCGTCGTCGGCCTTGGTCAGCGCCTTGGTGATCGACGCGTTGACGCCGCCGTAGGCACCGAGCGCTGCAGCGCGCGTCCAGACCTTCTTCATCGGGATCGACATGCGGCGACCACCACCAGGCGGCATGCGCGGCGGCATGCGCGGCGCCGTCTTCGCCGCCGGAGCCTTGTTCTCGGTCCTCGGTGCCTGCGCGGGCGCGGGCGCGGGCTCGGACGGCCTGTCGGCGGCGGCCGAGGCAGCGCGGCCCATGCCCATCTGGGCGTCGCCATCATCCATCATCGCGCTGTCGGCCTTCTTGGCCCTCTCGGGCGCGTTGTCGGCCGGGACCGCGAGCGTGCCGGAGGTCGACACCTCGTCGATCGATTCCTCACCGGTCCACATCGACGCCGGCTGGTTACGGTCGACGCCGAAGGCATCGAACATCGCCTGCGACTCGAGGACGAGCAGTGAGGTCTGGCGCGACATCACACCGTAGCTCTGCGACATCGCGACCACGCGGGCGCGGTCTTCACCCTTGCCCTGGCGCTCGAGCTGCTCGATGGCGAGCGAGGCCCACAGGCGCGGCACGAATCCGTTACCAGCCGACGACGACACCGCAGCCTTGAGCGGATAGCGCTGCTCGAAGTTCTGGCCGGCGACCTTGCCGCGCAACACGACCTCGCCATCGACGTCACCGCCAATGCGCGCAGCGATCAGCACCTCACCGCCGGCGCGCAGCGTCGGCAGCGACGTGATCGTCGTCTTGTCACCCGGTGCGCCACCCGCGGCGGCAACATCGGTCATGCCCGCCGGAACCTCGACGGTCGCATCACGGAGCGCGGCGCCGTAGCTCGACTCGAGCGCCGCCATCGCGGCGGTATTGACGGTCTGGCCCGGCACCCACGCGACGTAGCTACCACCACCACCGCGCGCGGCGGCCGCGAGGACGGCGGAGTCCGCGTCGGTACCGATACCGATCGTCGAGACGTTCACCCCACTGGCGTGCGTGGTCTCGGCCAACGCCTGCTCGACATCCGCCATGCGGCGGAAGCCCGTCGAGGCGAAGCCGTCACCGATGTAGAGCACCCACTTGTCACGCTGCGCACCGTCGGGCTTGGTGAGCTCGGCGTTGCCGGCGCGCAACGACGCGACGACATCGCTCGCACCCGCGGGCTGCTGCGCCGCGAGCCAGCTCTTGGCCTCACCGGCCGCGGCGGTCGACGGTGCGCGCAGCTCACCCATGCGCGTGCAGTCACTGTCGCAGACAAGGATGCTGAAGCGGTCGCGACGATCCATGTCGTCGACCATCGCAACCGCGAGCTCGCTGGCCCGCGTGTAGCGCTCGCCAACCATCGACTGGCTGCCGTCGACGACGATCACGTAGTCGCGAACCTTGCTCTCGCGCCAGCGCGGAAGCTTCGGTGCGAGTGCCATCACTGCGGTCGGGCGTGCATCGGCAGCGACCTGGCGCTGCGCCTCGACCACCTTGGGGTCGATGCCGACGCCCTTCTTGCCCGCGAGCTTGTCGTCGGGACCAACGGCCGCGCCGCCGGCGAACGTCCACGTGCGCAGCTCGGCGCTGCTGTCGGGACGGTAGTCAACCACGAGGTCACCGCGCGGCACGAAGCCGCCCTGCTCGAGCGTCATCGCGTTGACGTCGGTGCGCGTCGCGTCCGAGGTGAGCTGATAGCCCGCGGCGCGAACGCTGCCCTGGGCGGCGCCACGCACCTCGAGATCGATCTTCATCTTGTCTGCCACCGTCGAGCCATCGGTCGAGTGCGGCAGCGGATACGTGTACTGGCGCGTCGTGCCACGCGGGGTGACGACCTGCGTGTACGAGATCTTGATCGTGCGTGAGCCCTTCGCCGGGATCGGGAAGATGCGCAGCTCGAAGCGACCGCCGCGCTTCCAGTCGAGCAGGGCGGGGTCCTTCCACGGGCCGGGGACCCACACGATCTCTTGCTGGATGAGCGGGTCGCGGTTGATCTTCTTCGGCGCGGCCTTGTCGATCACGCCACGCCAGATCTTCGCCGCGCGCTCCTTGTCGATGAACGCGCCGGTCATGAAGCCACCGGGTTCGTCCGGCATGTCGAGCTGCAGGCTGTCGATCTGCGCGTCGGCCGGCAGCGGAAACTGATAGACGCCCTCGAGCGTGGTGTCGCTGTCGTTGCGGAACGTCTCGGTGATCTCGGTGCGGGCGACCGGGCCGCTGATGCGGACCTTCACCTCGTGATTGGCGAGCGCGAGCTTCCAGTCGCGGTCACGCTTCTCACCGGGCTTGTAAGCGCGCAAGGCGCCGATGCCGACCGAGGCGTCGTCGTCGGGTTTCATCCCGCTAACACCCTGCGTCGGCGGTGCGAGCTCGGACCACGAATTCTCCTTGGCGAGCGACGGCGTCGAGCTCACGGCGAGCTTGCCGTTCTCGAGCACGCCCTCTTCACCGGCGCGCACGGACTCGCGCTGGCCCTTGTTGTCGTCGATCACGACCTCGCCGCGCACGACCTGGACGGCCGTGAGCTTGTCGGTCGCGGTCACCGAGAAGCGGGTGCCGATCACTTCGACGTCCGCGGTCGGCGTCGCGATCGATGCCGGACGCTTGTCGACATGCGCGACCTCGGTCGCGATGCGGCCGGCGGTCAGCTTCATGCGGCGCGGCTCGGCCTTGTCAAACGAGATCGTCGTGGCGTGGTCGAGCACGAGGCGCGTACCGTCGACCATCTCGAGCGAGGTGCGCGTGCGCTCGTCGGTGCGCAGCTCGGCGCCGGCGGGGAGCATCTCGTCCTTGCGGAGCGGGCGCCAGCCACCGTTGCTGTCCTTGATCGCGATGCCGTCGCCCTGCTCGGTGGCAGCGCGCGAGATCGTGAGGACCTTGCCGATCGGACCGCCGGCGACCTTCGCCGACGCGCCGCCCTGCTCGGTGCTGTCATCGCTCTTCTTGATCGCGACGATGCCGATGGTGCCCGCGGCGAGTGCCGCTGCAGCGCCCGCGGCGATCCACATCTTCTTGCGGCTCTGGATCGGGGTGACCGTGGCGGGCGACGGCGAGGATGCGCGCTTCGCCGGCTTGGCCTCGACCGACTTCGCAGCCTCGACGGTCTTGGCAGCCTCGGAGGCCTTCACCACATCGGCAGGCTTCACAGCCTCGACGGTCTTGGCAGCCTCGACGGCCTTCACCACATCGGCGGTCTTCATAGCCTCGACGGTCTTGGCAGCCTCGAGGGTCTTCACAGCCTCGGCGGTCTTCACAGCCTCGGCGTCGAGCTTCGCCATCAGCGTCTCGACCAGATTGCCTGCGGGAACGTAGTCGCCGCCGGCCTTGCCGAGCGTGCTCGTCAGCTGCGCGGCATCGTGCTTCGCATCGCGGCACGCATCGCAGCTCGCGAGGTGCTCGGCGTGGCGTGCAATGGCTTCGCGGTCGCCAGAGACGAGCGCGTCCAGATCATCAAGAACTTCATCGTGGGGGGTACGCATGACTAGATCTCCTCGGAGGGCATGACCGAACGCATTCGCTCGAGCGCGCGACTGATTCGCTTGCGCGCGGCGGCTTCGTCGAGTCCGCAGGCCACCGCGATCTCGCGGTGACTCAGGTCGGCGACATAACGCAGTACAAGGGCTTCACGTTCGCTCGGCTTCAGCTTCTCGAGCGCGTCGCGCAGGACGCGGGCCGTACGCCGCGTCTCGAACGCATCGCGCGCTTCGCCCTCCGTTGGAACGATCTCGAGCAGCTCGCGACCCTTGCGTCGCGTCTCGAGCGTGTGAGCGCACACGTGCCTCGCGATGCCGCACAACCACGCTTTGACCGAGCCTTCGGCGCGGTACGACGCCATCGCGCGATGAGCGCGCAATAGCGTTTCCTGTACCGCCTCGTCGGCGTCGGCCTGCGAACCGAGCAAGGCCATGGCGAGCCTTCCCAGTACGGCGTGGTGAGTGCGTGCACACGCGGTCAGTGCGTCACGGTGATTCCCTGCGTGGATTAACTCCACGATCGGGTCGTGAGCCAGAACGGTGTTGGCCAGTGCCTGCATGTCATCCCCCACGTGCGCTCCCTCGGTGATTTCGTGACCGGATTTCGGCAAAAACTCCGAAGTTCGCGAAACCACGACGTCGTCTGAGGGTCCCATCCGGGATCCAACGCCTGTCCCCTGCCGGCGGCCTATCCTACCTGGACGATAACGCTGTCTGCGAGCCGCGCGGCCTGTAGCAGCAAGTAGTTACGCTCGGGCGTGCTCGCCGTCGACGAAGCAGCGCGGCGATAGGCCGCGATCGCGGCGGCACTGTCACCGGCACGCTCGTGGAGGTGGCCGCGCGCCGCATCGAGTCGGTAGTGATCGCGCATGCGCGGTTCCTGCGCGAGCGCTTCGATCGCGGCAAGACCCGCGGTGGGACCGTGCACCATCGCGACCGCGATCGCGTGAGACAGCCGCGCCATCGGGCTGTCGGTCTTCGCGATGAACACTTCGTAGAGCGCGGCGATCTGCGCCCAGTCGGTCGCATCGGCGCTCGGCGCTTCATCGTGGAGCGCAGCGATCGCGGCCTGCACCTGGAACGGACCCGGTGTGCCCGCTGCGAGCGCACGCTCGAGCAGCGCCTTGCCCTCGGTGATCGCGGCCTGATCCCAGCGGCTGCGATCCTGCTGGTCGAGCGGGATCAGCTCGCCGCTCGAGCCAACACGCGCTTCGCGCCGCGCATCGGTGAGCAACATCAGCGCGAGCAAGCCGTGAACCTCCGGCGCGTCGTCGATCGAGCGGACGAGTAACCGCAGCACGCGGATCGCCTCGTGACTCAGATCGACGCGGTGCACGGCGTCACCGCTCGACGCGGAGTAGCCCTCGTTGAAGATCAGATACAGCACGTGGAGCACGGCACCGACACGCTGGCCGAGCTCGCCCGGACCCGGCCGCACGAGCTCGGCCTCGCTCGCCTTGAGCGTCTGCTTCGCGCGGCTGAGCCGCTGCGCCAACGTCGACTCCGGGCCGAGGCACGCCCGCGCCATCTCTGCCGTCGTCAGGCCGCCGACGGCGCGCAGGGTGAGCGCGACCTGCGAGCTCGCCGACAGCGCCGGGTGGCAGCACATCCAGAACAGATCGAGCGTGTCGTCGCGCTCGTGCTCGAGGCGATCCGCCGCGAGCGCGATCTGCTCGTCAGCCGGCACGAGCACGAGCTGCTCGCGCAGGCGGCGCGCCGTTGCCGCGCGGATCTCGTCGGTGATGCGGTGGCTCGCGACGCGCACGAGCCACGCCTTCGGATTCTCTGGCAGCCCGTTCGCCGGCCACTGCAGCGCGGCGGCGGCGAGCGCTTCCTGCACTGCGTCCTCGCACGCGCTGAAGTCGCGATAGCGACGGATCACGACCGCGAGCACGCGAGGTGTCAGCTCGCGCAGCAGCTTCAGCGCAGTCGCGTCGAGGGCAGACAAGCGATCACGCCAGGTCGGTCGGCGGCGCGCTCATCACCTGACGGACCTCGATCGCCATGTTGAGCGGCTTGCCACCCTTGCCTGGTGCCGCCGAAGCCTGTGCAGCCAGTGCGTAGGCACGCTCGGGAGAGTCCACGTCGACGATCCAGTAGCCGGCGAGGAACTCCTTCGACTCCGGGAACACACCGTCGGTCACCGGCTCACCGTTGTCGTTCGCGCGCACGAGCCTGGCCTGGTCAGGACCCGCGAGACCTTCGGCGGCGACGAGCTCGCCCGCTTCGGACAGCTTGCCGAGGAACGTCTTCATGAACCCGATGTGCGCCATCAGGTCTTCCTTCGGCCAGCTGCCGATCTGGTAGGGACCGTTGCCGGGCGTGTGCATCATCATCATGTATTTCATCGTCATCTCTTTCACGCGCTCGCGTGTGCGCGCTCGAGTGCAGCGATGTCGATCTTCACCATGCCCATGAGCGCGTTTGCAACGCGGCCGGCCTTGTTCGGATCCGGATCACCCATCAGCGCGCCGAGCTGCTTCGGCACGATCTGCCACGACAGCCCGAAGGGGTCGGCAATCCAGCCGCATTGGCTCGGCGTGCCGCCGCTCGCCACGATGCGATCCCACAGCGCATCGACTTCGGCCTGCGAGTCGCACGACACGAACAGCGAGATCGCCGGCGTGAACTCGAAGTGCGGTCCGCCGTTGAGCGCGACGAAGCTCTGCCCGTAGAGCTCGAACTGGATCGTCATCACGCTGCCCTCGGGACCGGGCGCGCCCTTGCCCCAGCGCGCGACCTTGGTGACGCGCGATCCGGGGAACAGCTGCATGTAGTGCTCGACCGCGGCTTCCGCGTTGGTGTCGAACCAGAGATAGGTGCTGATCTTCTGTGCGTTGGTCATCTGCTCTGCAGTCGGAGCCAACGCGCGCCGCTCGACATGCCGAGCGGCGATTTTTGAAGATTCTTACAAGTCGCCGAATTAGTTGGCGACGCAGGCGTGAGTGTCGCCCTCGGCGGGCGTCTTGAGGCAGCCATCGATCTGCCCCTCGGGACACACCAGCGCGACTTCCTGCGTGCACGGCTGACCGTCGCCCGTGGCCGCCGAGCCTGCGCCCGAGCCGTCCGTCGTGGTCGTGGTGGTGGTCGTCGTGGTGTCCGGCTTCTTGGAGCCGCCACCACATGCAGCAAACGCGAGCGCGCAAACCATCAGGATGTTCTTCATGTAGAGACCAACGCCCGGCGCGGAGGGTCCTTACAGTCAGCCAATCGCTGCTCGTGTGATCAGGAACGCAAGTGCCGCCATGATCAGCGCTCCGACGATCAGCACCCACGGCTGCAGACCACGCTTGGGTCCGTGTTGAAAGCCAGCAACTTCGGGCATCGAGGGGCGCGGCTGCGGATAGGTCGGGCGATCGAACGAGTCTTGCGCGGTCGGCGTTGCGTCACGCGGATGTTGTTGTTGCGAGGCGATCGGCGGTCCCCAGCCGGCGTAGGGGCCCGCGGGCTGCGGCGGGTAATACGGCTGCTGGTTGCCCTGCGGCTGGAACGGCACCGGCGTCTGCTGGTGATACGGATTCTGCGGCTGGCCGTACGGCTGTTGCTGCTGATCAAACGGCCGCTGCTGGTCGAACGGCTGCTGCTGATCGAACGGCTGCTGCTGGCCATACGGCAGCGGCGTCGAGATCTGCGGCGGCATCGGCTGAGATGGATTCGCGTACTGCGGTGGCATTGGCTGCGACGAGTTTGGCCGCTGCGGCATGGGCGCCATCGGCACCGGTGCGGGCGTCATCTGCAGCGTCGCGGGAATCGGCTTGGCCTGTTCGCGAGACTGCGCGGGCTTGGGTTGCTCGCGCGACGACGCAGGCTTGGGCTGCTCGCGCGATGCGGGAACGGGCGGAGGCACCGTGGGCGCGCGCTTCGGGGCAGGGCGCACCCCTGGAAGCGGCGCCGGCGTGCGGCGATCGCGCGGCGCGACCAGCCGCGTGTCGTCGGGCGGCGTGTCGAGCGCAGGCTCGTAACCCGCGAGCAGCTTCGCATCGAGCGGTGAGTGCGCGCGTGTCTGCTCCTCGTCCTCGTCGGGCGGCTGCAGCCGGCTGCGATCCAGCCGCGGCTTCTCGGCGGTCATCTCGACCGACTCGCGTGTGTTGCCTCCGCGCAGCATACGAAGCTGATCGCCGCTCAAGGTCGCCTGGCGCGTCTGCTCCTCCTCGAAGTGATCGACGACCATGCGCGCCTGCGAGATCGAATTGTCGTCCCGCGCGGAGAACGCATCTGCGGTGTGGATGCGGATCACGGTCGCTTCGCCCTGCTCGTCGAACGCTGCCGAGCGCCGCGGTGGCGGCACGGCGATCATCTGCTTGCTCTCGCGCTCGACCTGCTCGGTGGAGTCGATGATCTTCGCGAGCTCGGTGGCCGGATCACCGACGGTGTCCTCGAGCGAGTAGCGCAGCGTGCGCAGCTTCTGACCGAGAAGTCCGCAGCTCGCGATGCGGCTCTTCTTGTCCTTGGCGAGCGCGCCGAGCAGGAGCTGATCGATCTCGGGCGGGAGGTTGCGATCGATCTCCGTCGGGCGCGGCACCGTCGGATCGCGCACAGCGCGCAGCGCAGCCAGATCGTCGAGCCCCGAGAACAGGCGGCGGTTACAGATCAGCTCCCACATCAGGATGCCAACGCTGAACACGTCGCTGCGTGGATCGAGCGTCTCGTTGCGCGCCTGCTCCGGCGAGATGTACGCGAACTTGCCGCGCACCACACCGCCCTGTGTGGCATCGGACTCGGCGCGCTTCGCGATGCCGAAGTCGGTCAGCTTGATCTCGCCGGCGCGCGACAGCAGCACGTTGCTCGGCGACACGTCGCGATGGACGAGCGACATCGGCTTGCCGTCGGGGCCTCGCTGGGTGTGCGCGTGCTCGAGCGCTTCGCAGATCTCGGCGCCGATGTGCAGGCAGAGGTCGAACGGGAGCCGCCGGCGCTTGGTCTCGAACACGCGCTGCACGGCGCCGACGTCCTTGCCGTCGACATACTCCATGACCAGGAAGTACTGGCCGTCGTCGCCCAGGCCGACGTCGAAGATCTGCACGATGTTGCGATGCTTGAGGAGCGAGAGGACCTTGGCCTCTGCAATGAGCAGCTCCACGAAGCGCCGGTCCTGCGACAGGTGCGGAAGGATGCGCTTGATCGCGACGGGCTTCTCGAAGCCGCCGGCGGCCACGGCCTTGCCGCGGAAGATCTCCGCCATGCCGCCGACGCCAATGCGGTCGAGCAGCTCGTAACGAGTCACGTGCTGTCAATCTAGCACGTTAGAATGTAGGCCATGGAGCGTATCGCCCGCCTTCTCGACGAGGCACTGGCCTCTGGGCTTGGCTCGGCCGCGGCCGTTTCTGTCGGAGACGGTGGTCGCGAGGTATTTCGGCACGTCGCGGGCACCGTGAGGCGCCTACCGGACCCGGGGCCAGCCATCGATGAGCGGACGCCGTTCGACCTCGCGAGTGTCAGCAAGCCCATGGCCACGGTGTCGATTGCGATGGTCCTGGTCCAGCAGGGACGGCTCGACCTCGACGCTCCCGTCCGCCACTACCTCCCCCACGCGGCGACCGCGGGCTCGGTCCGCCAGCTGCTCGGCCACAGTGCGGGCTGCTCGGCGCATGTCGAGTTCTTCCGCCGGCTGCGGGTCGAGCAGCATGCCGATCCGCGTGCGGTCCTCGTCGAACGCGCTCAGCGTGAGCGCTGTGACCCACCGGGAGTCACCGCGTTGTACAGCGACCTCGGCTTCATCCAGCTCGGTGGCGTGCTCGAGCGGGCGGGAGATGCGCCGCTCGAGGAGCTGTTCGCATCGCTGGTCGCCGAGCCGCTCGGTCTCACCCGCGCGCGGTACGCGACAACCACTCCCATCGCCGGCGCTGTCGCGACCGAGCTCGATGATCGCGGGCTCGTATGCGGCTTCGTCCACGACGAGAACTGTTTCGTCGGTGGTGGTGTCGCCGGGCACGCGGGCCTGTTCGCCGATATCGGCGATGTCTCGACGTGGGCGGCGGGGATGGTGAGCACCGCCGCGGGCGAGGCGCGCGGCCGTTTCGATCCAGACACCGTGCGGCGCTTCTTCACCGATGCGCCGCTCGCGGGAGCTGCGTGGCGACTCGGCTGGGACACGCCGTCGTCGACGCCCGGTGTCTCGCAGGCGGGCGATCGCTGGCCGCGCACGGGAGCGGTTGGCCACACTGGTTACACTGGCACCAGCGTGTGGCTCGACCTCGCTCACCGTCGCTGGGTGGTGCTGCTTGCCAACCGCGTGCACCCGACGCGACACGGCAACACCGCTGATGCCATCAAGTCACTGCGGCGCGCCGTCGGTGACGCTGTCGTCGACAGTTTGTCCTGACCCGCGGCGCGACCCACATGGACTCGCATCATTGCGAGCTGGTGCGTGACTTGCTTCTGCGATTGTCATGTTCAGACCCCCGCTCTCGGCGCTGCCGATGAAATTCGCTCTCGCCTCCAGTCTCCTTGTCACCCTGCTGTGTGGTCCCGCGCTCGCCGAGTCGACGATCACCTACTCGATCGAGCTCACGACCAAGACCACGCGCCAGACCATCCTCGTCGCCGACCGTAGCTGCGGCGAGATCCAGCTCAAGTCGCCCAACCGCGAGAGCTTCCTCAAGGTCTGCGCGCACGCGAGCGAGAGCTCGAAGTACGTGCGGCTCGAGGTCGAGCGGCGAACCCGCGAGAACCAGGAGGAGTCGCGCCAGGCCGCCGTGGTCATGGCGGCGAGCGGCTCGAGCTATGACTTGCTCGACGGAAAATTGACGGTAAAGACTCAGTAGGGCGGAGCATCGAACCGGTATGAGCCTGCGTGACATCGACCTCGTCTTGGGCGCCCTGATGGTGCTCGCAGCGACGTTGCTCTCGGGCCTCGGCGATCCCGCGATCGCGATCATCATCCTGTCGCTGTCGATCTCGACCTTCATCGTCTGGCTTGGCGAGGACCGCATCGAGGCGCTGTGGCGCGCGTACACCGCGCCGCCTCCGCTGCCGGCGGTCGCGCGTCCCCGGCCGGAGGAGCGAATCAAGATGTATCGCCGGCCCACCGGTCCCGTCCGTGCAGCGCCGCTGGCCCAGGCGCGGCTGATCCAGCGCCGCGGCCCGCGCGCATGAACTTCATCCTGCTCGCAGCGATCGTGCTGATGTTCTCGACGCAGCTCGCATCGTGCGGGTTCCGCCGCGCATCGTATCTGCGTGCCCCGAACACTCGGCGAGCTGTCCTCGCTCGTGCCCGTGTGCTGCCTCGCCGTCAGTCTCGCGTGTTTCGCGACGACCGGTAGTCCAGCGGCCGCAGGCCAGGTCGTCAGCTGTCTGCGCGTCGCGTGCCGCGTGATCGCCGCACGAAACGGTCGAACGGATCGCGGCATCGTATCCTCGTGCCCATCTCCCGCGAGCACCGCGCCCTCCTCGCGCACTTCCTCACCTGCTGCCTCTTCTCGATCGGCGTGGGCGCGATCGTCGCCGATCCCAGCGGGGTCGCAGGACGTGCATTCGTGATCTTCGTCGGCGTGCTCCACGCGCTGTCCGACTCGCTCGGTAGCTTCGGTCTGCTCACCGGCCTGTTCGCGATTCTGGGCCTCGGGCTGTACGCGCTGCACGTCGTATGCGGCCTGATGATCGACACGGTGGTGTGGCTCAGCGCGTCGCCGACGAACCAGCCAGCTCCTGTCGCTCGCGTGGTTCGGCGTAAGACGCGGCGCTCACGCTGAGGCTCTTCCTCCGTTCCGTTCCGTTTCACGGACGCGGTACGCTACCCAGGTGAAGTTTCGCCGGCGTTCACTCAACCGCTTGCGCCTCCTGTTCGCGCTCGTCGTGCTCGTGTGCCTGGCCGGCGCCGTCGCGATGTTCCTCGTCGAGCCCGACACCACGTTGATGGTCGGGGGCGCCGGCGCCGCGATCGCGTTCGCGGGCTACCCGCTGCATCGCGATGCGGTCGTGCTGCTCGCCTCGGTCCTGCTCTATCCGATCCTCGCTCTCGGCGTGTACTCGCTCTACCTCGTGGTCGGAATCCCGATGGAATATCTGCTCTGGGTCAGTCTCGGCGTGTTCGGCTTCGCAGTCCTCGTGATGACGGCGGAGGAAGTGCCGTACTGACATTGCCGAAGCAGACGATCGAGCGGCTGCACTGGGCGCTGCTCGGCCTCGTGCTCGCGTGCATCGCCGGCGCGGTTCCGGTGATCGCGACCGACCCGGTGCTCGCTGCGCTCGTCGTCGCCTTCGGTGGGCTCGCGGCGATCCTTGGCTTCGCACTTCACCGCGACCCGGTGCTGCTTGCGGTGACCGCGCTGATCTTTCCGACGATCGCGCTCGGCATTCTCGCGCTATCGCTGTTCCTCGACGTTCCGCTCGACCACGTGCTGTGGGCGGTACCGATCGTGTTCGCCGCGGTGCTGGTGGTGGTGACCGCGCGCGATCCGCTCGAGCCGGTGCCCTAGTGGCGCTTGCCGTTGGCGCGCTTGCGCGGCTTGATCTTGATCTTGATCGTCGGCGCGGGACGAACATCGGCGCCGGTCGCACCGAACATCGGATCGACGCCGCGATCGGCACACACCCACAGTGAGATCAGGATCGAGAGATCAGCGAGCGCGCGCCGGCTCATCGAGGCCGGAATCACGAGGCCGTAGGTCTCTGACACGAAGCGCAGGTCGCGGAGCAGGTGCGCGACCTCGTTGCGATTGACGTCGCCGTGCCAGTACACGACGCGCGTCATCAACAGCTCGGCGTGGCGGCGCAGAAACTCGCCCATCGAAAGCGGCTGCACGATGCGCACGCTCGGCGGCTTGCAGATCTCGAGCAGATCCTCGAGGTACTCGTTCCAGTGCCGCGCGAGTCGTTTGTTCTCGGGACGGCGCAGGAACTTCACGCGGTCGACGGAGAAGTCGGCCTTCACCGTCGTGCGGAAGCGCGGGGTCACGGCCATCAGGTCGTAGAGGACCGGCGGCTCCTGCTTGCTGTAATCGATGTCGTGATACCGCCACCAGTTCCGCAGCTGGGGCCAGGTACGGACCGACAGCAGCGAAGCATCATTGGAGTCGACGATCACGAAGCGGTCGCCCTCGGCGCGGACCACGGTGATCCAGTGGGTCCACTCGTCCACGCACAGCAGTACCGGCGTCTGCGCGCGGAGGTAATGGATGAGCAGCTTGCGCGCCTGCTCGGGATCACTGCGGCGCTCGAGCACGAGGTCACACTCGAACTCGCGGGCGGCGCGAGCGAGCTGGATCTCATCGGTGCCCGACCACCAGTGGGTCTTGGCCGTGGTCGCGAGCTCCTTCGCATCGACCATGCGGCCGAGCGCGAGCAGGGCATGCTTGAGCGCGAACGGACCGCACGTCCATTCGTTCGGCTGCGGGTAGAACCCCGGACCTGAGATGCCCTCGGCCACGGCAGGACTCTAGCTCAAACCGACGACGCTGCCCCAACGATCCCGTGGCCTACTTCCTGTGTTATTTCATGCGATTGGCTGCCAAATCCAACGCCTGCCCACCTGTACAGATTCGGCTGGATGTGCCTCGATCTGGCGGCGCCACCGGTCGAGCGCGAGCGTGTTCTCGCCTGCTGCCGAGGCGCGGAGAATCGCATCGACCAGAAACTGGCGCTGTCGTTCGAAGTGATCGGGCGTCCACGCGATGTCGCTGACATCGAGGACAGCCAGTGCGCCGCCAGCGCGGGTTTCGAGCCAGCGGACCAGCTCCTGCTCCCAGCGCGCCTGCGCGAATGGTCGTGCAGCGTCGGCGGTGGCGCGGAGAATGTGGATGGCGATGGTCTCGGAGACGAGCAACTCGGCGGTCGGGCCGAGGCGCAGGTTGGAGAACACCACCATCGGCTGACCGCTAGCAGATGGGTCTGACATCGACCCCTTCTCAACGCGCGGGCAGGGGCGGGACACCGGCGGCGACCACGTCCGAGGCCAGCCCATCCTCGACGAGGTTCACCAGCATCCGGGCGCACGTGATGCACGGATCGACGGTGTCGCCCGGGCCAAACAGCGGGCCCTCGGCGGCGATCTGGATCGAGGCAGGACCGAGGCCGGCAAGCGCGTCGCGCAGGGCGGCACCGGCGAGCTGACCAGCGGCCAGGCCGAGTCCTTCCTCGCACACGTGCAGGTAGCCGGTGAGCGCGGCCTGCAGCGGACAGCGACCGATCGGGACCGCGCCTTCGAGCCACTGGTTGTTCGCGACGCGATCGATCCAGTCGAGCAGAAACGCCGTGAAGTTGGGATACAGCAACTCGGACATCCGGAGCTGTGGGGCATCGAGCCAGATCTGTCCGGCGCCCGGACCTTCGATCGGCATCACCGCGAAGTAGCCACAGCCGAGATGGGACAACGGCAGCGAGCGCGCGCCCGCGGGGCCCGGCTGGATGAACGAGGCGGCGCGCTGCGCGGGAAGCAGTCCGTAGTACGGACCGATGCCGCCGGCCGAGAACCGGGTGACGTGATCGAAGTAGTCACTGCAGGCCTCGGGAAGCGCACCGCCGAGTCGCTCCTCGAAGTGGGTGAGCTCGATGTCGGTCAGCGGTGGGAGGCGCTCGTAGCGGTGCTGCGCGGCACCGAAGCGCTTGCACGCGACGTCGCTCGCCGACAGCGCGCCGAGGATCTCGCGCAGCCGCGTGTGCAGCTCACTCACCGATCACCGTGACGGTCACGCGACGGCGATGCGGCGCCGTGCGGTGCTCCCACACGTAGAGGCCTTGCCAGGTGCCAAGCTCCAGCCTTCCGCTCTTGATCGGAATCCCGATCGACGTCTGCGTGAGCACGCTGCGCACGTGCGCGGGCATATCGTCGGGGCCCTCGTCGTTGTGCTGGAACAGCTTGTCACCGTCGGGAACCAGGCGTGCGGCGAAGGCTTCGAGGTCGCGACGCACGGTCGGATCTGCATTCTCCGAGATGATCAGTGACGCGCTCGTGTGGTGGATGAACACCGTCGCGAGCCCGTCGCGAACCTTGCACGCGCCGAGGAGCCCGGCGACGTCGCTGGTGATGTCATACGTTCCGCGGCCTTTCGTCGCGACGGTCAGCTCGCCTCGATGAAACATGCTGGGTGTATACTCCGTCGGTGATTCGTAGGTCGCTCCGTTATGCCGAAGAGCTGACGGATGCTGTGAAACAACAGCTGGCGCTCGCGTACAGCGCCAAGGATCTGATCGGGTACGGCCTCCGCCAGAAGCTGAAGGAAGGCTACACGCGAGGTGATTTCCGAGCGGACCTGATGGCGGCGCTCGTGGTCGGCTTGGTCGCGCTGCCGCTGTCCATGGCGCTCGCGATCGCATGCGATGTTCCGCCGCAGCACGGCCTCTACACCGCGATCATCTCGGGCGTCTTGTGCGCGCTCCTCGGCGGCACGCGGATGCAGGTCACCGGCCCTACCGCGGCGTTCGTGGTGATCCTCGTCCCGATCGTCCACAAATACGGCCTCGGTGGCCTGCTCGTGGCCGGGATGATGGCCGGCGTCATGCTCGTACTCATGGGCCTGGCCCGGCTCGGCAAGCTGATGCAGTTCGTGCCGCATCCTGTCACCAGCGGCTTCACGATGGGGATCGCGGTCGTGATCGCCCTCTTGCAGCTCAAGGACCTGTTTGGCGTCAGGCTCCCGCGCACCGAAGGCACGTTCGAGTACCTCGAGGCGCTCGTCGCAGCGCGCGGTGGTTTCAACTACTGGGACGTCGGCATCGGGGGGCTCACGCTCGGGCTGCTCATCCTCCTGCCGCGGATTCTCAAGCGTATTCCCGCACCGCTGGTCGCACTCGCGTTGGCCGCGATCGTCGTCGTGATCTGTGGCCACTTCTTACCGGCCGACTGGGGCTTCAACGTCACGACGATCGGGTCGAAGTTCACCTATCCGCTCGGTGGCGGCCAGATCGGTCACGGCATCCCGCCGCTGCCGCCGTTGCCCGTCGTGCCGTGGCAGATCGCCGAGCCCGGGCATGCCGGGCTATCGCTGAACCTGCAGGTGATCCGAGACTTGCTGCCGTCGGCCTTCGCCATCGCGATGCTCGGTGCGATCGAATCGCTGATGTCCGCGGTCGTCGCCGACGGCATGGCGGGTACCAAGCACGATCCCAACTCCGAGCTGATCGCGCTCGGCATCGCCAACATCGTCGTGCCGTTCTTCGGTGGCATCGCCGCAACGGGAGCCCTCGCTCGTACGGCAACGAACATCCGGGCGGGCGCGCGCTCGCCGTTTGCTGCCGCCATGCACTCGGTCTTCGTGCTCGCGTGCACGCTCGCTCTCGCACCCCTCGTCTCTTACTTGCCGATGGCCGCCCTCGCTGCGCTCCTCATCATTGTCGCGCGCAACATGTCTGAAGCGCGGCACTTCCTGCGGCTCGCGCGCATCGCACCGCGGCACGACGTGCTCGTGATGATGACGTGCTTCATCCTCACCGTGGTGTTCGACATGGTGATCGCGGTGACAGTCGGCGTCGTGCTCGCCGCGCTGCTGTTCATGCGCCGCATGTCCGTGCTCACGCATACCGAGATCGAAACGCCGAGCCAGCTCAAGATCGATATCCCGCCGGGCATCCGTGTCTACGAGATCGCCGGCCCGCTGTTCTTCGGCGCTGCCAAGTCGGCGATGGAGGCGCTCCACAACGTGGGCGACCAAGACCACACGTACATCCTGGACATGCGCCACGTGCCGACGATGGATGCGACCGGCCTCGTCGCGCTCGAGTCGGTGCTCGATCGCCTTCACCGCTCGAAGGTCAAGGTCATCTTCGCCGCGCTCACCCCTGACGTGAACGACCTGTTCAACCGTGCCGGCATCAAGCGCGAGCTCGGCAAGATCGCCTACGCGCCCGATGTCGAGACCGCCGTTAGCATGGCGATCGTCCACGCAGCTCGCACGGGTGCGCCGATGTCATCGCCATCGCTGCGGCTGCCGAAGTGAGAGACTAGCGCCGGCGGTTCGGATCTGGCTTCTTGCGGCTGCGGAAGATCAGATAGCCGAGGCCGCAGATCAGGAAGGCGAGCACGCCGAGGCCGATCTGGATCTTCTCGACGGCTGACGCACTCGAGTTCGTGTAGGCCTCGAGCTTTGCCGAGACCACCTCGCCGGCATCTTGCAGCTCGCCGAGGAGCTTGGTGCCCTGCTTGGTCTCGCTCGCTGCGATCGCCTTCTCGAGCTCGGCCTTCTTGGCGACGTACCTGGCGTGCGCGCCCTGGAGATCGTTGTAAGCGCCGTGTGAGACCGAGTCGTGCAGCGACGCGAAGAAGTCGCGCGTCTCCATCATGCGCTTGTAACCAGACAGCCAGCGCGCATCCATGCGGGCGGAGTCGTCCTTGAGATCGGCAACACTGAGCTGGGCGAACGCCGGCTGCGCGGTCACCAGCAGCAGGATGGAGAGCACGAGACTGCGGAGCATCACCGCAAGTGTCGCATTACTTCGGGACCGCAACGTCACCACTGCCACCGATCAAGACGACGGCCGCGATGGCGATCACGAGCGCGACGAGCAGGACGACGATCGGTACCCATCGCGGCAGGCCTTCGCGCGGCGGTGGCTGCGGCGGCAGGTACTGGGTGTACGCGTTGCCGTCGGGATGCACGTCCGGCGGCGCGTAGGTCTGCGCGCGCCCACCGCCGGCATCGAGGAGCACGATCTGCGCGGCGAGCGGGAGGAGCTGCACGCGCTCGAGGGCCGCGAGTGCGTAGGCCGCCGACGGAACCCGGTCGCCGGGGTTCTTGACCAGGAGCTTGGCGATCAGCGCGTCGAGCTCGGGCGGCAGATGCGGAGCCGCCGACGACAGGCGAGGAGGCGGTTCGTAGATGTGCATCGCCATGATCTCACCACCACCCTGCGCGTTGAACGGCGGATAGCCTGTGAGCAGCTCGAACATGATGCAGCCGAGTGCGTAGAGATCCGCGCGTGCATCGACCTCGCCGTGCCCCTTGCACTGCTCGGGCGCCATGTAGACCGGCGTGCCGAGAATCGTGCCGCCCTCGGTGTTGCGCTTCTGGCCGAAGCGGTCGTTGATGAGCTTCGCGATGCCGAAGTCGAGGACCTTCACACGAAGGCCGCCGGGGAGCCCGGGGTCTCTGACCAGGAACAGGTTGTCGGGCTTGAGATCGCGGTGTACGACACCGACGACGTGCGCTGCATCGAGCGCCGCCAGGATCTGACCGGCAAGCTGCTGGACGACCGCAGGATCGAGCGGCCCACCGTTGCGAACCAACAGCTCGGTCAGCGTCTCGCCACGCAGCAGCTCCATCGCGATCCACGCCTGCTCGCCCTCGAGCCGGCCGTAGTCGAACACTTCGACGATGCCGACGTGCCGGATCGCGGAGGCGGCCTTCGCCTCGTGGAAGAAGCGATCGACGACGACCGCATCCTGCGTCCACATCGGCAGCAGGACCTTCACGGCCGCGGGACTGCCGAGGACCGTGTGCTCGGCGCAGAACACGGTGCCCATGCCGCCCTCGCCGATCTTCTCGACGATCCTGTACTTCCCGACGACGCGACCGAGCAACGTGCACGCAGGTTAACGCGCCGGCGGGTTCGCTTCCAAGATAGCTGCGCCTGACTGATCGGAGCAGATGAGGATCGCAAAGCGCTCGACCTGATCGAGATCGTTGGTCGACAGCGTTGCGTAATCGAACCAGCCACGTAGGTCGGTGTAGCCGTCCTTGTAGAACGTGACCGCACCGCCGTGACGGCGCGCGTAGACCTTGACGTAGGTCGCCGCGAGCGGGCCGTGGTCGGATCCACGCTGGACCCGCACCTGACCGTACCGATGCGCCAAATTCGTCGCGAGGTCGTTCGCGTAGTGGATCTTCGCCTTGCGCTGCCCGGCACCCACGGCCTCGACCACCACGTTCTTGCCGCGCAGCGCCGCCGGCCACGGGATGCGCTGCTCCGCGGGCAGGTTCGTGAGCTGCTCGCGATGACCGGGCTCGATGAACGAGAACCGCGAGACATCGGACTGGACGAACGGCTGCCGCGAGAACAGCAGCTCGACATCCATCACGAAGAACCGCAGCTCGAGCGAGGCCACGTGCTGCGTTCGCACCGTGATGCCCTCGCGATCGAGCACGAGATCGAACGCCGGCTGCTTCGCCGCCAGCTCGGACTGCTGCTGCTCACGCGATTTCGGGTCGACGATCGTGGGCGCCGCACCGTCGAGCTCGGCGAGCATCGCGGCGAGTGCCTCGAACCGGCGCTGCCAGCGATTCACGGGGAGCTGGCGCCAACCCGCCGTGACCTCGCGGGCTCGCGCGACGTCGCCGATCAGGCACGCGGCGTAGGCGGTCGCGTAGTCGAACTGCATGCGATCGGCGAGCTGCGCCGCGTCGACACGCGCCAGCATGGCGTATGCAGGCTCGTGGCGGTCCTGCGCGAGGAAGTACGTCGCCGCCGCGAGCAGGTCCTCGCTCGTCGGTGAGCGACGATGCGCGAGCAGATCGAGATGGCGGTTGTACTGCGCCGCGAGCCCCTCGTTGAGGATGCGGTGCTTGGCGCCCAGGCGGTGCGCGCGTGCATTCGTGAGCGGCGAATACTCGAGGTGCTCGTAGCTCGCGAGCGCCTCGGCATCGAGCTCGACGATCGGCATGTCGAGCACGGGTCCCGCCTCGATCAGCCGATGTCCCAGTGCGCGCAGCCACACGCGAATGCGCGTTCGGTCACGATGCATGAGCGAGTAGCCCCACAGCGTGTCGTCATACCGGTGGCGTCGCTCGAGCGCGGCCATCACCTTGTCGTAGGCGCTGCGCTCCTTCATGCGCCACGCGATCGCCGACAGGTCGATGTCGGCGAGGTTCTTCGTGTCGAGGAACGCGAGCACCTCGGCGAGCGAGCCGCGCTGCGAGATGTGCGACCACGCATGTGGATCGCTCACGGTCGCGCCCGCAGTCACCTCGAGGATGCGACCCGGCGCAGCCGCGATGATCGCGCCACCGCGGCTGACGTGCACCGGGAAGTGCGAGTAATGGCCAGGTGTCGGGAAGTAGAACGAGTACTCGTGTCCATGCGTCGCGTAGGCACTGAGCAGCACGTCGATGGTGTGCGTCTGGCGGGCCCCTGCGAGCGGCAGGCTGCCCTTCGGAATCTGCACGAGCGCGGCGATTCGTTGCCGCGTGCTCGACGGGTTCGCGATCACGACCAGGCACGTGTAGACGACGCCGGCGACGAACGGTCCCTCGACGTACTTGTCGATTTGCTCGCCATCGACGTAGTGATAGCGATCATCGGACCGAACGTAGCTCTGCCCGACCACGAGCGGCGGGCCACCCTCGACGAGCGGACCATCGACGAGCTGCGACGATCCCGCGAGCGCGTTGGCGCTGGCCAGAATCGTGAGGCGCGGCCCTTCCGCGCTGATCGAGTGATTGCCGGGGACGAAGGGGAGGTCGAGGACCGCGAGGGCAGACATCGCCTCGGCGAAGTTGCTGGTCGCAAGGCCGAGCCAGGGCGGCAGGAACGGACCCGCCGCTGCCGTGTGTTTCGCGAGATCGCGCCACAACCGGTTCGGCGCGATCAGATGGGCGCCGCTGCTGGCCGGCGTCTGATGCCACCAGTTGTTCTCGGCCCACTCCTGCGTCTTGTCGGCAGCACGGAACATCGGCGCCTCCTGCCGATGACGATCCATGTCGTCGTCCATGCGACCGTACCCGTCGTCGGCCGACTCCGACAGCGCCTCGTCGCGATCGGCGGCGCGGCTCCGTGGTGCCGCCCGCTTCTTCGAGGCCTTGGGCGGCGCGGGCGGTGCCGCGGCTGCGCGCTGCGCCTGGGGCGCCATGGACATCGCGTCCATCGGGGCGCCGCCGCCACCACGGGTACCGAAGCTGCGCTCGAGCTCGTGTGCCTGCTCCTCGGCCTCCTTCTTGAAGTCGTCGATCGACGAGTCGGCATCGAGCCGCGCCGCGCCGATGAGCGCATCGATCAGGTGCGCGTCGCGCGCCGGATCGGGCGGCTGGATCTCGACCACGTCGCCGAGCACGCGCATGAGCGCCGGGTCCGTCTGCAGGCGCTGTGCGAGCAGTGCGAGCTCGACCGCGTTGAGCTTCGCGAGCTGCCACGGCTCGAGGTAGGGCGCGAGGTCCGCGTCGATCAGGTAGTGATCGACGAACGTCTTCGTGCGCTTGTGCGCGATGAACGGTCGCACGACCGCGTCGAAGAACGCCCGGTCCTTGCAGTAGAGGAACAGGTGCAGCTCGTGGCACGCATACTTCGAGTAATGTTCGCGGCGCTCGGCGTCGACGAGCGTGTGCCACTTCGTGACGAACGAGAATTCGCGCAGAGTCTCGTTGTCGGCGAGCGCGAGCAGATAGGCGTGCGCGCGCTCGACCGAGTCGATCAGGTGCACCTTCGCGGTCGCGAGATCGTCGATCACGAGCGACTCGCCGGTCCGCAGCGGAGCGATCGCCTTCTTCTGCGTTGCGTGTCGCTCGGGATCGAGCGCGAGGCGAAGCCGCAGATCCTTGGCGTCGAGCACAGGCTCGGTGAGCGTGACCCGCCGGAGATTCGTGCCGGTCGGATCGTCGACGACGATCGTCACGCACGTCGCGCCGCCGAGGCTGGCCAGCGCTACGCTGACCGCACCGGCATCGTCGAGCACCAGATTGGCGACGACCACCGGCGGCTTGGCGAGGAAGTCGTAGCTGACATATGCCTCGAGGTCGCTCGCACCGACCTCCATCTGCGCGGCGCCGCCGTAGCCGGCTGCCATCGCGGGCGCCGGCGCACCGGCGAACATGCCTCCGGCCTTGGCGGTCGCGATATCGGTGGTCGTCGTGCGCCGTGCCCATGGGTTGAGCAGCAGGCTCGGCTTGTCGAGCTGCAGCGATGGAAACCGCTTCGCGTTACGGCGCTCGAGCACGTAGCGATACTCGTCACCGAGCTCGCGCCCGGAGACGTACGCGATCGCGCGCGGGCGATCGACCCGGAACCCTGGGCCTTGCCACGCATGCCGCGTGCGCGGTACCGGCGAGGCATGGAAGCGCGTCGCGATCAGGTGCACGCGAGTACGCGACGACGCACCGGCCACGCGCACGCGTAGCTCGTCGCCGACCTCGACATCGCGCAGCACGGGGACATGGCGCGACAGCTCGACGACCTCGGTCGGCGCGATCGCAACGCCACCGATCACCGGGCCGGCCTCGGGTACGCGGAACGCGAGGATGCGGCAGCCCGGCGCGCGGAACAGATAGTCACCCGGCGCAAAGCCAGCGAGCGAGATGCCGCCCGCGAGCGGGGCGAGCTTCGCATCGACATGACGCACCGGCGCGCCGCTGCGGAGCTCGACGATCGATGCTCGCGCGATCACATCCTCGGCGCGCCGGTCCGGCGGTAGCGGGATGATCACTTCCTGACCGGCCACGACGTGGCGCGTCTCGTTGCCGTAGCTTCCGTCGAACACGGGCCAGGTCTGCGTGACATCGGCGAACGTCGTCGTGATCACCGAGAGGCCCGGCAGCGCGCCGAGCTCGCAGCGGCCGCGCGCGTCGGTCGCGAGCTCCGCGACAACCTGCGCGTGTGCCCAGCGATGGGTGAGGATCACGCTGAGCGGCCGTTGCGCGCGCGGCTCGCCGGTCTTGCCAAGGGCAGACAGCACCCAGCCGCCCGCCGTCCTGGCGAGGTACAGCGCCTCGGTCGCGACCGTGCCGTGCATCGTGGCGAGCTGCACGTGCGTGGTGGTCACGAGTGCTTCGTCGCGCTGCTCGCTGACGACGCGCACCTTGCCGCGGATCGCGACCGAGATGCTGGCCGGTGACTCGCCGAGCGGCCACTCGAGCACTGCTGCATCGTCGTCGGTCAGCACGAGTGGGAACTGCTTGGTGGTCGCCACACCGTGGCGATCGGTGAGCGTCAAATCCCACGTGGTCTGCTCGAGCAAGGCGAGCGAGGCGGGCACCCCGGCGACTGCGAGGCGCACGCGGGCGACCGCCCGTGCCACGCCACCCTCGACGAGCCCCTGGCGGTCGAGGTGGATCTCGGCACTCAGCGTGTACACCTCGCGCACCAGCTCGATCGGGCGCACCACGGCGATATCCCCGCACGTGATCAACATCTGCTGCGTGCCCGGCGCCGTCGAGAACGGCACCACGAACACGCCCTTCGCATCGGGCACGTACTCGCGATCGCCAACCCACGCGCGAGCATCGGGACGCGGCTGGCCGGCCTCGTCGAGGACGGTCACCATGCTGCCCGCCGCGCCGACGCGGATCACGCTGCGCAGCCGGCCCTTGTGGACCACGGCGCGGCTCGACATGCCGTTGCCGATCAGATCGATCACGTAGGTGCCGGGTCGCGTGCACATCGGCAGCTCGATGCGGCGACGCACGCGCCGGATCGGCGGCTCGGGCAGGTTCATCACCAGCTCGTGGCTCGCAGCCAGACCGTCGAGGTCGAGGTCGGTGTTGACCTCGCGCTTGAAGTGCTGGAAGTACGCGAGCGGATCGATGCGGAAGACTTTGACGACCAGCTCGGGCACGTGCTTGATGTCGGCATCGAGCACGATCGGCTCGCCTGCACCGAACTGCGTCGGGTTGTGCGGCGACCACGCGACATCGATCCGCTCGCGCAACGCTGCCGCCCGGCTCGGGCCGAGGAGGTGCGTGGCCTTGTCCGCGTTGCCGCTGGCGTAGAGCAGGTGCGCGATCGCGATCTCGGTGTCGAGCCAGCTGCGCTCGATCCACTTCGCGTAGTGCACGGCCTCGGCGGGATCGCGATGGATCAGGTCGCGCACCAGATCCTCGTCGCTGCCTGCCGCCGGTAACCCGGTCGAGCCACGCAGCTCGATGCCGAGCTGAACCATCTCGTCCGAGCGCACGTTGTCCGTCAGCGTCCGCGGTGCGTAGCTCACCGAGCGCGGCAGCTGGAGATACGCGAGCACGAGCTCGCGCGGCGGGGCCGTATCGCGCCGGCGATACCCGTCGAGCAGGTGCCACAGCACGTGCGCCTTCAGCGAGTTGCTCGCCGCCGGCAGCGTGCTCGTGAACGCCCACAGCTCGGCTGCGTACGCTGCACGTGCAGCGAGGTCACCATCGAGGTCGACGTGCGACGCCGGCCGCATCCGGCGAACCATTGCATCGACCCAGCGCGCATCGCTTCGCAGCCGGTCGAGCCGCGCGGCGAGCTGCTCGAGCTGCGGCCGCGTGAGCTCGTTGTGCATGCGCAGCGATCCGAACGTGTTGTGCCCCTCTAGATCGCGCACGATGTGCTCGATCACGCGCGGCTCCGGCGTATGGCCGAGGCGCTGCAACATCGCGCGCTGGCGCGACACATCGAAGCTCATCGACGCGTCGGAGCGGAGCAGCTCCTCGATCCCGTCGTCGGTCACTTGTGACAGATCGGTCGACTGCTGCACCGCGACCGCGAGCAGCTTCGCACCGTCGAACACTCCGTCGGGAAGGCGCGTTGGTCGCGACGGGTCGACCTCGTCGGCCTCGGCCTCGTGCCAGTGCTGGACGCCGTAGTGATCGCGGACCTGATCGGCGACCTCGTCGGGCGTGCTGCCAAGCCGATACAACATCTGGCGCACGCGCATGCGCTCGTAGCGCTGGGCGGTGCCGTGCCGTGCGGGCCACGCCTCGAGGATGGTCTGAGCCTCGTCGAATGCGCCGCGATGCTGCGCCTGCAAGCACGCGTAGTAGTCGTGGTCCTCACTGCCCGGGAGTAGCTGCCTGAGGGCTGCCGCCCGATCTTCGGACAGAGCTAGGGCTTCGAGGATTTCCAGGTCCATCGTCGAAATATATGGGTTAACTTCCGCGCCATGTCGCGGGTGGCCCTGATCCTTTTGGTTGTCGCGGGAGTGGCTGCGACCGCCGCCGCCAAGCCCCACCGGAGGTCGAACATGCCGCGCGGTTTCGTGTGGCCGGCGAGCAAGAACATGGTCGCGATGGGCGAGGACTGCGCCCGCGCCGTGGACGCGCTCGGGGTGTCGGTCGCGACCAGCAAGAAGGTCGGTCGCGTCGTGACCCCACTGACGCTGCCCGACGCGGAGATTGGTGGCATCAAGTTCACGCCGGTCTACGCCAAGCACCAGGTGTTCGACTGCCAGCTCGTGCTCGCACTCGCCAACTTCGCGCCGCGCCTTCACGAGCTCGGCGTGCGCGAGGTCAAATACGGCAGCGCGTTCCGCTGGTCGAAGGTCCGCGTCAGCGGCCGCACCAAGAACATGCTGTCGCGCCACGCGCTCGGCATCGCACTCGACATCGTGTCGTTCGTCGACGCGAATGGGCGCGAGGCCGTGGTCGAGAAGCACTACCGCAAGGGCGACGAGCTACTGCTCGGCGTCGAGAAGGCCGTCAACGACAGCGGAGCGTTCCGCCTGCTGCTCACGCCGAAGAACGATCCGAAGTCGCACAAGGATCATTTCCACCTCGAAGCAAATCCCGACTACACCGAAGTGCCCACGGAGCGTCCGGCGTCGTGATGCGCTACGCGGTCGCGCTGTGCACGCTCGTCGCGTGTGGCGATGACGGCATGATGACGAGCGGCGATCCCGATGCGGCGGTCGGTCCCGACGGCATCGCGTGCACCAGGCCCGCACTCGACGCGACGTGGGTGCAGAGCTTCACGTCAGCCATCACCGCCGCGATCCCATCGCCACGCGCGACGCTGACCCAGCGCAACGCGGCGCGCACGTACTTGCAGGAGCAGCTCGCGCAGCTCGGCCTGTCGCCGCAGCTGCACTCGTATTCGACAGGCGCCAACGTCTACGCGACCCTGCCGGCGACGAACGGCGATACCCGTGCCGTGATCGTCGGTGCGCACTACGACACCGTGATGAACAGCCCGGGCGCCAACGACAACGCATCGGGCGTCGCCGCCGTGCTCGGCGTCGCGCGGTACGTGGCCGATATGCCGTGCCGCCAGCATCCGGTCACGTTCATGCTGTTCGACGAGGAAGAGGTCGGTCTCGTCGGTGCGCGTGCCTACGCGAGCTCGCTGACCGCGGCCAGCGTCTTCGCGGTGCACACCGTCGATCAGGTCGCGTGGGACACCGATGGAGACATGCGCTTCGAGCTCGAGGCACCGACGGCAACACTCGAGGCCGAGTATCGCGCTGCGGCAATGATCGTCGGCGTACCGGTCACCAAGGTCTCGACCGAGGGCACCGACCACGAGGCGTTCCGCGACAGGGGCTTCCCGGCGATCGGCCTCACCGAGGAGTACGTCGGTGGTGACACCTCGCCGTATCGCCACACCGCACAGGACACGGCTGCGACGGTCGACGGTGATTATCTCGCGGCAGCCACGAAGCTGGTCGCGCAGGTGATCATGAGCGAGCTCTGAGCGGGCCGGCGCCGTCGCGGGGCATCTTCGCGGCGATCACCTGCATGATCATGAGCGTGCGCGCGAGGCCCGGCGTCAGTATCGGCTTGCCGCTCGTCATCAGCGCCACCGCGATGTCGCGCGTCGGATCGGCGTAGACGAACACGTTCGTGAATCCGAGGTGGCCGAACGCACGCGGCGTCCCGAGGCCGTAGGGCGAGGCGATGCGCGCACCGAGGATGAAGCCCATGCTGTAGCGGATCGGCGCGCCCATGGTGAGGTCGAGCTCGAAGAACGTCTGCTCGGCCACCGCGCGTTTGATCGTGCGTGTCTCGAACACGCGCACGCCGTCGAGCTCGCCGCCGTCGAGCAGCAGTTGCATGAAGCGCGAGGCCTCGTTCGCCGTCGACACGATGTTGCCGGCGGGGATCACGCTCGTGAGGAACCGCGGGTCATTCGACGCGCGCACCGCCTCGAGCACGTGGACGCTGAGCGCACGTTTGAGGATCATCGACAGCGGCGGCAGCACGCGCGGACCGGTGAATGCGTTGACCGCGACCTCCTCCACGCGCTCCGGCGGCACACCGAAGTTGAACGCGTCGAACTTCAGCGGCCCGAGGATCTCGTCGGTCATCACCTGACGCAGCGGCTTGCCCGTCACGAGCTCGACGATCGCGCCGAGCACGAAGCCGCCGGTGAGCGCGTGATACGCGAGGCGTGAGCCGGCGCGCCAGCGTGGCTTCTGCTGGCTGAGCAGCGTGAGGATCTCTGCGGGGCGCTCGAGCAAACCAACGTCGGCGAACTGCGGCGGGATGTGCGGGATGCCCGCGCGATGCGTGAGCACGTGGCGAATCGTGATGCGGTGCTTGCCGTGCTCGCCGAAGCCGGGCACGTACATCGCGACCGGATCGTCGAGGTGAAGCAACCTGCGCTCGTCGCACAGGTGGACCAGCATCGCGGTCACCATCTTCGATGCCGAGAAGATGTTGAACAGTGTCCTCGGTGACGCCAGCACGCGGCGCGCGTCCGGCGGGTCGGCGGGTGCGTTGCCGCTCGCATGACCGAGCGAACGATCGAAGATCACCTGGCCGCGGCGCCGGATGCACAGCGCGAGGGCAGGGTAGAGACCGGTGCGGTACGTTGCGACCGTTGCGCGCCAGATCGAATCGATCGCCTTGCGGTCGGTGCCGACGGTTCGAGGGTCGACCTCCGGGCCACGGTCGGAGACCTCCTCGGGAGGAGCCGTTCGCACCAACGTCTCGAAGTGCGAACGAAATGACATCGACGAGATCATAGCCCGGCGCCCGCGAAGAGCGCGAACTACGGCGGCAACGCGCATGCACGTGCACGCGTACGCACGCGTGTGCTTCTCAGATGGAACGCCAAGACGCCAAACAAAAATGAGAAAGATCGCAATCGGAGAAAGTTTTGTAAAAAAACTCTCTGGCGATCTCTCTTCGAGTTTGGCGTCTTGGCGTTAGATCTGGAACACGTACAGCACGCCGCGCAGCGTTGGCGATGGCGTTGGCGATGGCGATGGCGATCGGCTACGGAGTGGGCGCAGGCGCGTCGCCGCCGCCCTGTGCCTTCTTGCGCTCTTCGACGGCCTTGCGCTGCTTCTCGAGCAGAATCTTCATCTCGGCTTCTTCGCGCGCCGCCGCGGCCGCGCGTGCCTTCGCGCGCGCTGCCTTCTTCGCGGCTTCATCGGCGTCGGCGCCTGCGGGCTTGTCGGCAGCGGCCTTGTCGGCAGCGGCCTGCTTCGCTGCAGCCTTGTCAGCCGCAGCCTGCGCGGCAGCGGCTTGCTTTGCGGCCTTGTCGGCAGCGGCCTTCTCGGCAGCGGCCTGCTTCGCGGCAGCCTTGTCGGCAGCCGCCTGCTCGGTCGCAGCCTTCTTGGCGGCGATCTTGTCGAGGGCAGCCTGCTTGGCAGCGGCCTTGTCGGCGGCGATCTTGTCGAGGGCAGCCTGCTTTGCAGCGGCCTTGTGGGCGGCAGCCTTCTCGGCCGCCGTCATCGACGCAGCCCTGTCAGCGGCAGCCTTGTCGGCGGCCGCCTGCTGGTCGGTAAACGCCTTGTCGACCGCCGCTTGATCGGCGGCAGCCTTGTCGGCAGCGGCCTTCTCGGCCGCAGCGTCGGCAGCGGCCTTGTCGATCGCTGCCTGGTCGATCGCGGCACTACCATCCGCCGAGCCGCTGCCAGCGGCCGCTTGCTCGGCGGCAAGCTTGTCGGCGGCAAGCTTGTCGGCCGCGAGCTTGTCGGCCGCAGCCTTGTCGGCGGCGAGCTTGTCGGCGGCGAGCTTGTCGGCCGCAGCTTGATCCGCCACGGCTCGCTCGGCCGCCACGTCGCGCGTCGGCGCGTCCGGCTTCGCGATCACGAACTTGTAGACCAGCGCCGCAGACGCAGCGAGTGCAGCGACACCGAGTAGCGCCCACTTCGCGAACGACGGGCGTGGCTCGTCGGTCGAGGAGGTCGCGCGGGCCGGCTTGGCCTCGGGCTCCTTCGCACGCACCGGCTCGGCCGTCTTCACGCGGTCGGTCTTCGGCTTCGCCTCGGCAGCCTTGGCAGCCTCGGTCTTCTCGGCCTCGGCCTTCTCGGCGGCAGCGGCCGCTTCGATCGCCTCGATCTCCGCGGGATCGACCGCCTTCATGATCTGCGAGGCGCGCACTGCATCGCGGACCTCGTTGATGTCGAGCGGAACGTGCTTGTCGAGGTCGGTCGACACCTCACCGGATTTCGTCGACGTGGCGCCGGCGAGCCCGAGCTTCACCTCATCGGACTTCGCCGCGACGGGCGCCTTCTCCACAAGGCCGGGCTGGCCAAGCTCGAGATCGAGATCGCCGGAGGGCTCGCTTTCGGCCACTGGCGCCGCGCTGCGATCGACATGACCGAGCTCGACCTGCTCGACGGGGAGCCGCGACTCCGCCTGCGGCCTCGCCGCGATCACGCCCGGCGCGAGGTCCTCGTCCGATGCGATCTGCGTGGTCTCGTCGTCTGGCACCTTCACCACCGCGGCCGGGGTGAGCGAGCGCTTGTTCGGCACGATCGCCTTTGCAGCCGGCACGCTGGCCAGCGCAACCTTCGCGACCGACGGTGCCTTCGGGAGCTCTTCGGGCTGCTTGAGATCGTCGGGGGAAATGGTGTCGACCGGCTTGGTCTCGAGCTCGTCGGGGTCGATCTTCGCGATCGGCGTCGTCATCACATCGTCGGCCGTCTTGGGCGTCGCTGCCGTCGCCTCGGTCTGCAGGTAGCCGAGCTCGGCGAGCTTCGCGATGATCTGGCGGACCTCGTTGGCCTTCGTGCGTAGCCCAAGCTCTTCCTCGGCCCAGTTGATGATCCCCGCGATATCGCGGTGCCCGTCCATGCCGCACGCGATCGAGTACTCGCTCTCGAAGAAGCGGTACACGACGCCACTCGCATCATCCATGACGTCGACGAATCGCGCGCCGTCTTCGTCGATTGCCTCCGCCAGCAGGTCTTGCCGGAATACTGGCTTGGTCGCGGTTCCCATCACCCAGCGGCAATCGTAGCAGCGACTAAGGCACCACGCGAATACAGGCCTCGTACCAATGCACACCTAGGCGCTCATCGCGCTGGATGAACCAGAGCTCGACGTCCGTCGGCCCGTCGATGTCATCCGCCGCCGGAGCCCGCCAGTCCGTGAATAGGGTAGCGGGGTTACCGAAGGCGTCCCGCGGCCCGCCCGTCGAGCCCGCGCTGTAATTGCCGGCGCTGGCGAGCCACTGATACGTGAGGCTCTCGGTGAACATCCGCGAGCTTCCGTCGGTGGTCGGCACGAGATACGGCTCTCGCGCCCCTTCGGGTTCGACTGGGGTAAGCCGGACGGCCGACCCGGCCGGAATTTCGAGCGGAGTGGCCTGATCGCTGCAGCGCCCGAACGCGAGCGGTATTGGCTCGTTCGCGTCGGGCATCGTGATGTCGACCCGCTCCAACGACGGATTGGTGTTCGCGGTGATCTCGGCGGGATAGCGCGGCATCAGCCGCAAATTCTTCGCCGCGTAGAGATCGAGCTCGGGGTCGTCATCGACGCCACCGACCCGGAGCAGCAGACCGTAGTAGACGCCGCCAAGCCCGCGCAGCAGATCATTCTCGTACGCGTACAGCGCGACGCCGAGCAAGTTCCCATCCGGCTGGATCGAGTCGCAGAACTTCGTGCCCGCTGGCGACAGCTCGGGGTCGTCCCAGATGCCCGAGCCACTCACGTAGGACGGTCCCGCCGTGCAGCGCATGTCGTTGTCGAACGAGCACACGGTCATCTCCCAGCGCAGGCGCCGGTCGAACACGCGATCGGAGATCAGGACGCAGACCTCCGTCGGCACCAGCTGCTCGAGCAGCTCGATGGGAGGCGCGGGATCCTGGATGTCTACGTCGATCACCTGCTCCGGCGGCTCGGCGCTCATCGCGAGCACGCGGAAGTCGATCACGACCTCGGGATTCGCGAACGAGTTACAGGCGCCCGCAAGCGCGACCGCGAGGCATCCGAGTGCGCGCATCACCAGGTTCCCTTCACACCGATCGTCGGCAGGATCGGGAAGCTCGTGATCGGCACGCTCTCGCGATAGCGATAGTCGTAGTCGATGCCTTCGTAGTTCTCGCGGTTCGTCGCGTTGATGATGTCGAGGAACGCGCTGATGCTCCACAGCTTGAACAGCCACGTCTTCTCGGCGCGCACGTCGAGCTGCATGAATGTCGGGATGCGGACGTCGCGGTTGCCGGTGCTCAGCTCCTCGTAGTTGCCGCGATCGGCATCGAACGTCGCGCCGATGATTCGCGCGCCGGGGCGACCGCTCGCGAGCTGAAAGCGCGCGCCGAGCTCCCAGCCGCCGCCCGGCTTCCAGCTGACCACCGCGTTGAGCACGTGCGGCTGATCGAAGTTGGTGGGAAACCAGTTCTCGCCATCGCGGTTGCTCTGCCGCGCCTTGCTGTACGTGTACGAGAGCCAGCCAAACACCGACGAGCTGATCTCGCGCTTGATGATCGCCTCGAGGCCGTACGAGGCGCGGCGTCCGGTGTTGAGGAAGTTCACCGACGTGAACGTGCCGTCGTCGTTCATGATGACGTCGGGTGTGAACACGACGACCTGGCGGCGATCGACGTAGTACAGCTCGCTATCGATCGACCACAGTCGCGTCGGCTTGAACTCGTAGCCGAGGCCGTAGTGATAGCCCTGCTCGATCTGCACGTTCGGATTTCCGAATCGCGCGTCGAGCGCCTCGGGCTGCGGCGGCTGGCTGAAGCGCCCGACATAGGCCTTCGCGGTCAGCGTCTTGTTGACCTTGTACCGACCGACCAGCCGCGGATCGATCGAGCTGCGTTGGCGACCGTTGATGAGATAGCCGTCCAGGCGCAGGCTCGGGATGATCTGCCACTGCTTGCTCAGATCGATGCCGAGATCGATGTACGGCGCGATGCCGAGCGTCTGCGAGCCGCGAAACAGCTGCGATGGCTCGATGTCGATGCCATCGTTTTCGATCAAGTTCTCGTCGAGCGGCACGACCGCCTCGAACGCGGTCACGCGCGCCTGCATGTCGAGCCCGGTGTCGAGCGTGAGCCCGGGACGCGGCTTGCCGTGCACGCGCATGCGGTACGAGAAGAACTTGTTCGTGATCGACAGGCTCGTGAACGGACCCGACGCGCCGCCTTGCCCACCGGCGAACGTGATCGAATCCTGGCCGCCGGCGGGTGACAGCGTGAGCTTGAGCGTCTTGCCGAGCTGCCGCGTGTACGTGCCGATCACGCGGAAGAACTTCACCGCCGTGTCGAGGTTGGTCGACGAGTTCGCATCGGGATCCTTCTCGAACACGTGCAGCGTGTCGGACGATCCGATCGCGAAGATGCTGAGGCGCCCTTCGCGACCGAGGTTCCAGTCGACGCGACCCTGATAGTCGTAATAGACGGGCGTGACGATGCGCTGCGAACCCGCCGACGGCTCGGGCAAGAACAGTGGCAACACGACATCGATGTACGAGCGACGGCCCGCGACGGCGGCGGACACGTTCTTGGTGATCGGCGCGCGGATGTAACCGCCGCTATCCAGCAGGTCGACCTTTGCCGAGCCGTGGATGCCATCGCTCTTCGTCGGTCGCGTCTCGAGCGCGACGACGCCACCATGGTGCCGGCCGAACCGCGCCGGGAAGCCGCCGGGGTAGAGGTCGATCGACTCGAGCATCTCGGCGTTGAAGATCGACGGCCCGCCGAGGAAGTGGAACAAGCTGGGCACGTAGTGACCGTCGACGAAGATGCCGGTGTCGTCGGGATTGCTGCCGCGCACGAGGAGCAGGCCGAGGCCGAACGGCGCGCGCTGGATGCCCGGCAGCGTCTGGATCACGCGGATCGGATCGCCGAACGTGCCGGGGATGCTCGTCAGCTGCTGGCGTCGCAGTGTGCGCTTGGTGACCTCGAGCTGCTCGCGCTCGCCCTCGACGATCGTCTCGTACGGGTTGCCGCCTTTGGGCCGCATCCACAGCCGGACCTCGAGCTTCTCGCGCTTCTCGATCACGACCGGCCGCTCGAACCGATCGAACTTCGGATCGACCGCGAGGATCTGATACTTGCCGGGTGGAACGCCGTGGAAGTAGAACGAGCCGTCGTCGCCCGTCACCGCGTCGAGGCCAAGCTCGGCCACCGAGATGATCACGCCGGCGAGCTTGCGGCGCGTGCCGCGCTCGAGTGCTTCGCCTTCGATCGAGATCGCCTGTGACATCAGGCCGCCGTGATTCGGCGGACCATCGCTGATTGGCCCCGTCGAGGGCGGCGGCTCGGGCTCGGGCTCGGGCTCGGGTTGCACCTCGATCACGAAGTTGATCGTGGTCTCGACCGCGATCTTGCCGGGCTTGCCGTCGATCTCGGCGGGCTCGAACACGTACTGCATCGCCGCGGCGATCGCGGCCTCGTCGAAGCCATCGCCGACCGGCTCGAGCACATCGACCTTGCTGACGATGCCGACATCGTCGATGTGAATGCGAACCTTGACCTTCGCCTGCTTGTTCGCCTGCAGCGCGGCCGGCGGGTACTCGGGCGCGGCGGCCTGCAGCAGCGTGGGCTGCTTGGTGATGACACCGGTGACCTTCGGTGGCGGCGGCGCATCGGGCGGACGAGCGTCCTGGGCATGCGCGACCGCGCCGAGCGCGATGAGCACAAATACAACCCGGAGCATGGCGCGCAGTATACGACCAGCCACGCGAAAATCAGGTTGCCTGGACCTGACTCGACTACGTCGTCGTGATCTGACGCAAGTGCACGATCAGCTTGTCGAACAGACCGCGGAGCGCGCCCTCGAGGGCCTCTTTGCGCATGTTCGGCAGGAACGTCGCCCGGTACTTCGACATCGGAACCTGGACCTTTGCGCCGCCCGACAGGAACGACAGCATCTTGCCCTTGTCGTCCGAGATCGCGAGCCGAAGCTCGACCGCGACCTCCATGTAATTTCCGTTCTGCGCGACTTCGAACTTCGTGACCGCCACGTCGAGCTGACGCTGCTCGATGCCCCAGCGCTGCGCATCGTTCTCGACCATCGTGACCTGACGCGCGGTGCGCAGCGCATCCTTGAGCGTCGCACCGAGGATGTCTCCGTGGGTCCTGCGCGTGGCCTTGTCGGCCTTGCCGGGCGAGTCGTCGGTGGTGCCCTTCACCGTCACAAAGAGGTCGGGGCGATCCTCGACCGCGTGCGGCGAGCGGCCGAAGCCCGTGGTCGACTTGCGCGCCTGCGGCGCGGTCGTGGCCACGGAATCCGAGGTGACCGGCACGGCCGGCAGATCGCTCTCGAGCTTGTTGCGCTTGGAGACCGCGGCCACCGCTTCGCGCGCGCTCTTGCGAACCGTGTCGTCAACATCATCAGTCGCGGCGGTCTTGAGCGCGGGCAGGGATGCCTTGTGGCCGAGCTTTCCGAGCGCAGTCGCGGCAACCGCGCGGATCTGTGGGTTCGGATCCTGGAGTGCGGTGACGAGCGGCTTCATCGCGCGCTTGTCGCCGAGGCGGGCGAGCGCGAGGACCGCGGAGAGCCGCGTCTTCTCACTCGAGCTCGACAGGCTGACGGTCAGCTCCGCAATGCGGTCGCCTGCTTCGGCGGGCCGGTTGCCCACCATCAGGGTCGCTAGTGCGACTGCGGCGATCAGCCGTCCGAGTCGATTACCTCGCATGCCGCCCGACGATTAAGCGCTTTCGCACTCAGCGAAGTCAATCTTTTCTGCCTCGCCACCGATGCGCGTTCCGTGCATTTCCAGGTGTATGGTGAAGTGGATGTCGGATCAGCAGTTCCGCATAGCGACGCTCGCGGGTGCACTCGGGCTCGTTGTGCTGATCACATACATGCGCTTCTGCGGGAGTGTCACGCTGCCGACGAAGCCGCCGCCGCCCGCAGCGCCAAGCGGAACGCAGACGCAACTCCTGCAAAAGTCGGCAGCTTCACCCGCGGTCTACAAAGGCCTCATCGATAGCGATGCAGCAGCTGCAGGATTGCCCGCGCCGACGCCCGCGCAGATGGCGAAGAAGTTGTCGTATCGAGTCGATGAAGCGCGTCACATCCTCGAGCCCGGCAAGCGGCCGATCGAAGCGGCGGGTGTTCGACTTCATCTCGAGCGCACGCGTGATGCGGTCGTGCTCGTGATCAACAACCTTCTCGATACCGACATCGCGTATCACGTCGTGTCGACGGTGAGCACCGGCTCCGGATCGTGCGGCTCGGTCGGAGCGCTACCGTTCAACGCGACCGTGATCGCCAAGGGCGGCAGTGAGCGACGTACCGAATGCGGGTGGCGCGATGGGATGTCGATCATCGTCACCAAGGTCGAGACGATCGAGCTGAGCCCGTTATCGGCCTGGTACCTCAGCCAAGTACCGCCGTCGGTCATGGGCATCGAGGCGCGGGTCGCGCGAGGTCATCGCGGGGTCAAAGGCAGCGAGGAATGCTCCTCGATTGTCCCCCAAGTGGTCCGAACTGGGCTCGAACGTGGAGAAATCGGCTGGCGGGATCTCGCTGATTTCTATGCCCGCCATCGCTGCCAAACCTACGTGTTTCCTCCGTCATATCGAGCGTTTAAGGCAGACGGCGAGCTCGCGATCCCGGCCGTCTCCGGCGGCTAGCCACGAGTTTCCGCGTAGATAGACTTGCGCCGCCATGCTGGAGGCGTTTAGCCTCTATTTGTACTTACGCGGAGTTACGGGTGACTAAGTCCGAGCTCATCGAGAAAATATCTGAGACGCTGAAGCTGCCCGCGGGCAAGGCAGAGGCGATCGTCAATACAATCTTCGACTCCATGGTGAAGGCCCTGGAACGCGGAGAAGGTATCGAGATCCGTGGGTTTGGGAGCTTCACCGTGCGCAAGTACAAGGCGTACGAGGGTCGCAATCCACGCACGGGCGAGACGGTGCATGTCGCTGAGAAGCGGCTGCCTTTCTTCAAGGTCGGCAAAGACTTGCGGGAGCGAGTCAACGCGGGCCTCGGTACGCCGCTACCGGCTGACAAGCCGGACGAGCCCGACGATACCGATCCGAACGATCCCGACCTCGACGACGACGACGACACCTAAGTCGCCGTTAGAGCGTCGGCGTGACCGTGCCGCCGTCGCCATCCACGGTGACGAGCATGCCGTCCGTCAGCGTCGCCCACGCATCGCGACAGCCGACGACGCACGGAATGCCAAGCTCCCGCGCGAGTGACGCGCCGTGATCGAGTAACCCACCGGTTTCGCTCACGAGTGCCGCGCAGCCCGCGACCAGGACCGCCAGTGCGGGAGTGATCGCACGCGCGACAACAACATCGCCGGCGCCAACCGCGACCGCACTGGCGAGCGAGGCAAATCGCACAACGCGGCCAGCGATCCGCGGCCCGGTTCCGCTGCCGTGCAGGGCAGGTCGGTCGACCACCGGTTCGCCACCGACGACGAGCGGCATCTGCCAGACCGTGGCGCGTTCGGAGGCAGCACGTGCTCCCGAAGCGCGGCGCCGGGCGTCGAGTGGATCGAGTGTCGTGGCGGTCGCGACCTCGTCGAGCGGAAGCCAGAAGATGTCGTCGCCTGCGATCCCCAGGCTCGCGGCTCGCGCGAGCAGCGCGCGGCGCACGAGGAGCTGCGCCCGAGCAAACAGGCTGTCATCGCGCTCTGCGAATTCAGCGGCCGCCTGCGCGAGTTGGATCTCGAACGCCAGCTCGGACGCGAGTCGCGACGATGCGGGCGCCGGCCGCGCGGACATCTGCGCGAGTGCGAGCCGCGCGCGAGAGATGGCATCGCCGAGCACGCCGGGACGTTCGCCGTACGTAGGAACACGGACGTCCCATGCGGGCGCGAGACAGCCGAGGCTACGCTCGACGTCGGCCTCGGTGATCTCGCCGCGCGCGGCCGAGAACAACACGGCCTCGACCGCAGACTCGCGCGCGCCGAGCATCGATGCGGCGACCGCCTCGGGATGGGCGTGACCGAGCCGTGCGAGTGCGTTCGGTAGCGCCGCGCGTGCGACTCGAATCAGCGGCGACAGCTCGCGCGCCCAGATCGCATAGAAGGCGAGGTAGCGCTCGATCGCTTCGGTCACGCCGAGCTCGCCGTCGCAGTGCAGCGTCTTGCCGAGCTTGCCCTCGAGCTCGACGCCGCGCATCTGCAGCTCGCGCACCGTCGGCTTCGCCGGGCTGGGCTCACCCCGCGAGGCCGAGTAGAGAAACCCCGCGCACACGCGCAGCGACCACGGTGCGAGCCCGGCTGCCTCGACGCGCTCGACGAGACCTTGCTGCGCGAGCGACAGCGGATCGGGATTGTGCGCGACGTCCCAGGTCCACGTGCGCCCGTCCTGCAGCGGCGCGAGGATCATCGGCGGTACCGGCATCAACGTGCGCGGCGTGGGATGCACGATCGGTCGCGCCTGCACGACCGCCGTCTCGATCCAGCTACGCGCGGCATTCGCCTGCTGCACCAGCTCGACATCGACGCCGGTCGTGCACGCGAGCGCCTGCTCGCAGCGCAGCGCCATCACCGCCGCGTGGTGCGTCGAGATCTCGCTCGGCAGCGCATTGCGCGAGTGTCGCGCCACGTGATCGGCGCGCTGGATCAACATCTCGTTGGAGGCGGGCTGCCCGGGCGGTCGCGTGTAGACGACGAGCGGCGTCCCCGCGACGTACTCCTGCACGATCACCCCGATCGCGATGGTGCCGCCTCGCTTGCGCGCATAGGCCGCCGCCAGTGGCGTGAGCGCGCTCGTCCACACCGCGCGGATCGCGTCCCACACGTCGGCCGCGTCCACGCCGGCGCGCGACGAGAACACCCCTGCCGCCGCACCCGCCGCACCGTCCTCGATCGTCGCCGACGAGCGCACCGCCAGCAGCGAACCGAGATCCGCGGCGCGCTCGCGCACCTCGCGCTCGAGCTCCTCGGGAATCGCCGCGTTCGCGATCGCCTCGGCCGCGCGCCCGAGCACGTGCCCGACCTCGCCGGTGTCGGAGATCCTCAGCTCGCCGACGATCGAGCGGAACGCGCCGTCGGCGATCACGAACCCGGGCGGAACCGCGAGCCCGGCGGTGATGAGCTTCGCAAGCCCCTGCGCCTTGCCGCCGCACGTGGCGTCCGCATCGCGCAGGTCGTGCACCCACATGCGAAGCAGCGTACGCTCGTTTGGTGCGGCTTGCTGCGGTACTTGCCTGCCTCGTCGTCGCGCTGCCTGCGTCGGCGGATACGAGCAAGCTCGGCAAGGAGAACGTCGCGATCCAGCCGAAGGCCGTGGTGCGCGGCAAGAACAAGCTGTGCTGCGGCTATCCGATGGTCGGCGATCTGCAGTGGGGCCTGCGCTTCTACTTCATGGTGCTCGAGTCCGATTACGACGACCCGAGCAGCCCCGCGATCGCAAAGGCGATGCGTGGCGTGCCGTTGCCCGACGGCTGGGTAGACCTCTACAACACGATGGGCTTCTTCGTCGGCCGCTTCACCGAGTACTTCGCCGCGGCCGTTCGGCTCGAGGGCTCGGCGCTGATGGCCGATGGCCGCGTGCTCAGCTACGCCGGCAAGTGCAACTACGGCTACGGCACCTGCTTCGACCAGCTCGACACGTCGGTTCATCCGTTCGGTCGGGGTGCGAGACATCAGCGCAAAGCGGAAGGGCGCCGCAACCTCACGCCGTTCAAGTCGGTCGCGGTCGACCCCCGCCTCATCCCGATCGGTGAGCCCATTTACTTGCCGGAGCTCGACGGTCTCCCCCTGCCCGACGGCAGCATTCACGATGGTTGCGTGCGCGGCGATGACACCGGCGGCGGCATCAAGCGTCGCAAGATGGATTTCTTCGTCGTGACCTACTTCAACTATCGCTTCATGCAGGACCAGGTCATGAACGTCCCGTGGGTCACGCCGCACCTCGAGTCGCCGCGCTGCGAGTACCTGCGCGACATGTGACGGGAATTGTAGATCAGAGATGCGTGACGAGGCCGCTCGTCACGATCGTTCGCCCGACGTGACGCTGCTGGATCTCGGTCAGGCCCGCGCACAGCGCTCGCCGCGACGCTTCCGCCGCATGGCCGCGATCGACAAACACGAGGGTGCCACCGTCGACGACCACGCGCGTCCAGTCGCGCAGCGTGATCTCCCAGCCATCATCGCTGGCGACATCCATACCGACCACGCCGCCAAGCGATCTCTCGTCGACCGACGACAGATCCGCGAGCGCATTCGTGAGCTTCTTCGCGGCGCGCGCCGACAGCCCGATCGGCAACACGTCGCTGCCTTTGCGCGCAACCGCCAGCTCTCGCGCCAGCTTCGCGTTACCGATCACGGCGAGCGTCCCCGTCGTGTTCGCAGAGGACAACGCCTCGGTGACCGCGGTCACCGCAGAGGTCACGAATAGATCTCCGAGCATCAGATGGGGGGCCGGTTCTCGGCGTCCTTCGACATCTCTTGCTTCGAGGGACGGAACTGCAGGCTCATCTGCGGGCCGTGCTCGCCCTTGGAGTGATCGCCACGATCGTTGGCCTTCACGCCGGCCGGCTGCTCCCACGGGATCTTGACCTGCGGGTACTGCCGCGACGCTTCGTACATGTAGCGCGACCACAGGGGGACGACCGTCATGTACGCGGCGTCGAACTTGCCGAGCGCGCGCTGCTTCTTGTCGTCGCCCATCCAGACCAGGCTCGTGAAGTGCGAGGTGTACCCGATGAACATCGTGTCGTGCGTGTCGCTCGACGTGCCGGTCTTTCCTGCGGCGGGGATGTCGGTCGCGCGCAGCACGTTCGCGAAGCCGTAGATGACCTCGCTCGCGAGCAGCTTGGACATCAGCCACGCGCTGCGCTCCGGGATCGCCTGCGGTGCGCGCACGCCGGTGAGCTCGGCGATACGGTCGTAACGGTCACTGGACAGCAGCTGCGGGTCCTGGGCGACCGTGTTGTCCTCGACCGTATTCCCATCGCGGTCGAGAATGCGGCGCACGTAGATCCAGTCCTTCTCGTGCCCGTCCTTGCGCGGCCACCAGCGGCCGTTGCGAGCGAACACGGTGAACGCGCGCGCCATCTCGTCGAGCTTGCTGCACGAGGCTCCGAGCGCGAGTGCATCGTCGGCGAAGATCTTCGTCGAGAAGCCGAGCCGGCGAGCCCACGCCTCGACGTTCTTGGCGCCGAGGCGCTTGAACAGATCGACCGACGGGATGTTCTTGCTGAACACCAGCGCGTACTCGAGCGTGACGTCACCATCCTCGGTCTCGCCGAGGTTGACCGGTTCCCACACCTCGCCCGTGTCGGGGTCGACGATCTTGACCGGTACGTCGTTGAGGATCGTGTCGAAGCCAAAGCCTTGGTCGAGACCGAGCGCGTAATAGATCGGCTTGTAGGTCGAGCCCGGCTGGCGGCACGCCTGCACCGCGCGGTTGAAAACCGAGCGGTCGTAGTCGAAGCCACCGACCATCGTGACGATGTAGCCGGTGCGGTGATCAGCGGTGAGGATCGTGGTCTGCGGGTGCGGAACCTGCTCGAGCTTGACATACTCGGTGTTGCGCTCGTCCCAGTCCTCGGCCTTCGCGGGATAGGTCCACGCCGGGTTCTTGGTGTCGGGCAAGCTGAACTCGCGGAACCGGCCGAACGTGCGGACCTCGCGCGTGACCCAGATGACGTTGCCGGACTTGTGTGCCTCGCGGACGTTCGTGATCGTCTTGTCATTCTCGGCGTTCCCGGGCATCCACTTCGCGGCCCACTGCATGTTGCGCAGCGGCAGCGTGTACTTGCGATCGCCGATCGACACGGTCGCTTCTTCGGGCGTGGTCTTCTCGACGTACGCGAGGTAGCGGCGGCCTTTCTCGAGCGGTCCATTGCCATAGAGCTGCTTCTGTCGGGCGATGAACGCCTCGCGGGCTGCACCGTCGATGCGCCACTCGGGGCCACGCCAGCCCTGACGCTTGTCTTGATTGCGCGCGCCGTAGTCGGCATTGCCATAGGCCGCGGCTTCCCACGTGGGCTCGGCGGCGGTCTCGACGCGAAGGCCTTCGCTCGACAGCGCGTAGTGCTCGCTCATGTAGCGGCGCACGTGCTCGGCGAAGTACGGCATGCGATCGGGGAACACCTCGCGGTAGACCTCGAGCTTGATCTCCTCGGTCTTTGCGGTGGCAACGGCTGCCGCCGGCGCGAAGCCCCACTGCGCCATCTTGTCGAGCACGAGGTTCCGGCGCGTCTTCGCGACCTGCACGCTGCGCACGGGCGAGTACGCCGTTGGCGCCTTCGCGAGGCCCGCGATCATCGCGCACTCGGCGAGCGTGAGGTCCGAGAGCTTCTTCTGGAAGTAGCGCCGCGCAGCTGCTGCGACGCCCCACGCGCCCGAGCCGAGATAGATCTGGTTGAGGTAGACAGCGAGGATCGCGCGCTTGGAGTATGTCGCCTCGAGCCGGCGCGCCATGATCGCTTCCTTCGCCTTGCGAGCGAGCGACTTCTCCGAGCCAAGGAACTGCTTGGCGACCTGCTGCGTGATCGTCGAGCCGCCCTGCGCGAAGTCACCGGCCGTCACGTTCTTCCACAGCGCGCGGGCGATGCCCTTGAAGTAGATGCCGCGGTGATTGAAGTAGTCGTGATCCTCGACGGCGAGGAACGCGTCGACGAGCTGCTTGGGAATCTCCTCGTACGACACGAACTCGCGCCACTCCTGCGCGAACTCGCCAAGGAGTGTCCCGTCGGCGGCGTAGATGCGCGACACCGCCGGCGCGTGGCCGACGTACTTCGCGAGGTCGGGGGTCTCGGGCGTGCGAAGCGAGAAGTAGCCGTAGAGCAGGCACGCCGTGAGCGCCGCGCCCGTCACGCTGATGAGGAAGGCGAAGCCGTAGAGCTTGCCGACCCAGTACACGGTGCCGCCATCGGCGCGATTGGCGATCGCGACGCGCGCGCGACCCTCGGCGCGCTCAGCCGTCGGCGCAGGTGGCCGAACGTGAAACAGCACGCCGAGACCGACGGTCGCGATACCCGCGAGCACGAACACCGTGCCGAGCGCTGCGCCGAGACCGGACAGTGCCCCCCCGGTGCCGGCGCTGCTGCTGCCGCTCGATGCGCTCCACAGGATCAGCCCGATCACCGCAGCGGCGAGGCCGCTGGCGAGCAGCACGATCGAGCGAACAGCAAAACGGGGCACAGCCGCTGGATTCTAGCCATCGGCGGTCCGAAAGCACCTGGCCTGCTACCCTACGTTCTGATGCGCTCGCACTGGCTGTTACCCGTTGCAATCACGATGCTTGGCTGCAAGGACCCCGAGGCCAAGCCGCCGCCGAACCAGGGGCCTGTCCCGGCGGGGTCGGGAGTGGCTGCGCCGCCGACCACGAAGGCCACCGGCGTGACCTCCGCCGCGCCGGCACCTCGACTCGATCCCGAGGCCGCCGGTTCGGCATTCGATGCCGAGATTGAGGACAAGCAGTGGGCCGTCGAGACCGAGTCTGCGATCAAGGCCGCGGCCCCCGAGCTGACCGAGGTCGACTGCAAGGAGCGGCAGTGTCGCGGGACGCTGACCGCGACGACCGATGTCGAGCTCGCCGCGATGACCGACAAGCTCAGCGAGGACACCAGCGTGCGCGGCACCGGGGCTCGGAGCGTGCTGCTCACCGCACCGGTCACGAAGGACGGCAAGGTGTCGATGCAGATCTACGTCACCTACGACCGCTAAGCCCGTGCTCGCGCTCGACGGGGATGTGCATTTCTAATCTGAGCAAGCGAGCTGACGCACCACGAACGTGCACGTGACACGTGACACGTGCACGTGCACGAATTCGCGGACGCCGAAACGGTGCACGAATTCGGACGCCGAAACGAACAGAAGCGCCCCGGGGCAGGGCGCTTCCGTGTCGAGAGGGGCGACGACTTACGCCGCCGCGAGCGCGAGGTCGGCGATCGGGCTGTCACCCGTGATCTGCGCGAGGCAACGGACGAGGTGCGCGCGAATCTTGTGCTTCTTCGAGTAGACCGTCTTCAGCGAGATCTGCATCTCGGCGGCGATCTCGTCGGCTTCCATGCCCTTCTGGTAGTAGAGCTCGACGAACATGCGGTCCTTCTCGGTGAAGTCCGAGAGCAGGCCGTTGAGGTGGTTCCAGCGCTCCTTCTCGATCAGCTGATCGAGCGGGGTGCGGTCGCACTCCTCGTGCACGTCGACGGTGCCGTCGACCTTGTCGAGCAGCGGGCGGCGACCGGCGCTGCGCAGGAAGTCGTAGGCGGCGTTGACCGAGATCATCCCGATCCACGAACCGAGCTTGGTGCCGCGGGCCGGGTTGTAGATGCGGAGCTTGTGCATCTCGTCGCGAACGAGCTGCATCATGACGTCGGCGTAGATCTCGTCGAGGTCGGCGTTGCCGAGCGACGGGGCGTACTTCAGCGTCACCTTGGTGATGCAGCGGTAGATGAGCGGGCGGAAGCGACGGACCAGCTCGGCCCACCCACGCGCTTCGGATCGGAGAACATGGCGGAGCAGCTCACGGTCGGTCCACTCAGCGGGGTTCTTGTTCGTTGCGCGTGCGAGGAGTGCCATGTGGCGAACCTGTACAGCAACCTCAGTGCCACGTCTAACTCATCGTTTTTGTTCGTGGCGTTGCCGTACCTACAGGCAGCCACCACCATTCGTAGGTGAAAAAGACCAAGTGGTGCATTCCACCGGGAAGCTACGGGAGGGAAGGCCCGTAAATATCACTCCCGAAAATGCAGACTCGAGGCTAGCCAGCTTCGCTGGCGCCCGAGCCGAGCCACCTGTGTAGGTGGCGCCTGCGACTCTGCTGTCGGTTCGAAGCTAGGGCTTCTCGAGCGGCGGGCCCGTGGTCGGAGCCGGCGGCGTCGCCGGTGCGGTCTGACCCGGCGGTGCGGCCTGCTGGATCGTCTCGACCGTACGCGTCGCCATGAACTCGACGCGGCGGTTCGCCGAGCGGCCCTTGGCGGTCTTGTTGTCTGCCACCGGCTGGTCCTCGCCAAAGCCCTGCGCCGACAGGCGAGCCTCGTCGACGCCCTTCTTGACGAGGTACTTCATCACCGACTTCGCACGCGCGTCGGACAGCTTCAGGTTCAGCGCGTTGCTACCGACGCTGTCCGTGTGGCCCTCGATCTTGATGATGAGCTCGGGGTGGCCCTTGATGACCGCGGCCACCTGGTCGAGCATCTTGTACGAGCGGCGCGCGATGATCGCCTTACCCGTCGCGAAGTAGGTGGTCTCGTAGAGCTCGAGCTTGGACTCGGTGATCTTCACGAGCTGCGGCAGTGCGCAGCCGTTGTTCTCCGGCTTGCCCTTCCACGTCGGGCAGTTGTCGAAGCGATCGATCACGCCGTCGCCGTCCTTGTCCGGCCACGGGCAACCCTTGTTCTCGACCGGGCCCGCGACGTCCTTGCACTCGTCGTCGGCGTCGAGGACGGTGTCCTGATCGTTGTCGGTGTCCGGGCAACCGTCGTCGTCCTGGAAGCCGTCCATGTCCTCGGGATCGATCGGGCACTTGTCGCTGACGTCGAGGATCTTGTCCTGGTCGTTATCGTTCTCGGGGCAGCCATCGCTGTCCTCGAACTGATCGACATCCTCGGGCTCGAGGCGGCACTTGTCGCTGGTATCCGGGATGCCGTCCTTGTCGTCGTCGAGATCAGGGCAGCCGTCGGTGTCCTCGAACGTGTCGAAGTCCTCGGGCTCGGTGATGCACCTGTCGACGTCGTCGAACAGGCCGTCCTTGTCGGTGTCGCCGATCCGCGGCGGCGGCGGCGCCTCGGGATTGCCACGGTCGACGCGGACACCGGCGAGCGCGCGCCAGTCCGGCGTGCCCCAACCCTCGGCAACGCCGAAGCCTGCCGCCGCGAATGCGAGCAGCGGCCCCGGCACGTCGATGCTGAGTCCGCCTTTGACCTCGGCGTAGTTGCGGTTGAACGCGCCGAACATGTCGTCGGCCGCGGTTGCGAGCGCGAAGCTCGCATCGATCTCGACGGGTGCGCCGCCGGTCTTGCTCAGGTCGTAGCCAACACCCACCGCGCCGAACACCTCGTCATCGACCCGGAGGTCGAGCACCATCTCGTGTTCCTCGCGGAACCGGTAGCCGACGTTGGCGCCGAAGCGCAGGCCGGTGTCGAATCGGCGCGACAGCGCGAGTGCCGGGGCGAACGTGACGTTGGTATCGCCAGCGAAGCCCTCGCCGCTGCTGGTCGGCAGCGTGAGGGTCGCGAGCAACGCGAGGTCCGCGCCGTACTGTCCCTGCGTGAGCAGCGAGAGCTTCGGCACCAGGCGGATGTCGCCGAGCGCGAAGCTGCCCGACGGCGTCGACGGCGCCATCAGGCCCGTGGCGATGCTGTCGTTCTGCAGGAACACGAGCGGGATCACGAGACCGATCTGGCCGCGGTTCCACAGACCGATCGCGGCGAGCAGCTCACCGCCGACCTGATCGGAGACGACTGAGCCAACCTCTTCGCGGCCCGCATCGGTGCGGTTGAGCACGAGCGGATCGTTCTGATAGCCGAGCCACAAACCCATATCGAGCTCGAGGTGCCGGCGCACCGAGCCCGACTCGACGTCGATGATGCCTTCGCGATCGGTCGCGAGCTGGAACCGCTCGGTCGCGAAGTTTCCGTCCACCTGGTCCGCACTCTGCGCGTGAACCATCGACGGAACCGCCACCACCGCGAGGGCGGTCGCCGCACTCGCCAGGTGAGGAACGCGGCGACGGCGGCCAAGGACCATGCCGAGCACGCCGAGCATCAGCACGAGTGAACCTGCCGGCGACGAGTTGTTGGAAGAACAGCCGCCACAGCCACCCTGGAGGCTCCACTCACGTCCGTCGTCGAGATCGCATGCATCGCCAATGAAGTCTCCATCCGCATCCTCCTGCCTCGTATTCGAGTTTACGCGACAATTGTCCGTGCCGTCCCAGACGGTGTCGTCATCGCTGTCTTCGTCTTGCGAATCCGGCAGCCCGTCGTCATCCGTATCCACCGCGGCGTCGAGGAAGCCGCCGAACGCCTGCAGGCTTCCGTCGACACTGTCGGGAACGCCATCGAGGTCGCTGTCGTCGGCCACGTCGCGGATGCCGTCGTAGTCATTGTCAGCCGTCGCATCGATCGTGCCGTTCTTGTCGAGGTCGAGGCCGGCGTTCTTGCTCTCGAGGATGTCGAAGTGGTTATCGCCATCGCTGTCGAGGTCGCGCCAGTCCGGTGCGCCGTCGCTGTCGGTGTCGGTCACGGGGCGTCCGTTGGCGGTGCCGTGGGCCTGCACCGTCAGCGGAGCCTCGAGGGAGTTCCGGATGCCGTCACCGTCGTCGTCGCCGCCATCGCAGATGCCGTCGAGGTTGGTGTCGGGACAGCCGGAGCCGCCTTCGAGGAGATCCGAGAGCGAGTCGTTGTCCGAGTCGAGGTCGCGCGCGTCGGGCAGCAGGTCAGCGTCACTGTCGAGCAGGCCCAGGTGGGTCGGCTGGCCGCTATCGACCGCGGTCTCGAGCGCATCGCAGAAGCCGTTGGCGCCGAATGCGGACGACGGGCAGTCCATGAGGAAGTTACCGTCGAGGTCGCGGAAGCCATGGCCGGCTTCGTTGGCGTCGGCGATGCCGTCGTTGTCGGAATCGAGATCGAGGCGGTCGGGCACGGAATCCCCGTCGATGTCGAACGGCTCGTTGACATCGAGGATGCCGTCGTTGTCGTCGTCGATGTCTGTGGCGTCGAAGATCCCGTCACCGTCGGTGTCTTCACCACCGCACACGTTCGTCTGCGGGTCGCAGACGCCGGACTCGCAGTCGTCATCGTCGACGCACGGCTCGCCGTCTTCCACCTTGCAGGCGGAAGTGCAGCCGTCGCCGCTGGCGGTGTTGCCGTCATCGCAACCCTCGTCGCCTTCGACCACGCCGTTACCGCACACGAGCGCGGGCTCGCACACGCCGTTGTCACACACGCCCGAGCTGCAGTCGTCGTCGTCGTCGCACTCCTCGGTGTCGGAGAGCTTGCAGTCGGTGTTGCAGCCATCGCCGTCGGTGCTGTTGCCGTCGTCGCAGATCTCCGCGCCTTCGGTCGCACCGTTGCCACACACGTTGGCCGGTTCGCAGGTGTCGGAGTCCGGGTCGCAGACGCCCGAGCTGCAGTCGGTGTCGTCGTCGCACTCCTCGGTGTCGGAGAGCTTGCAGTCCGTGTTGCAGCCGTCGCCATCGGTGCTGTTGCCGTCGTCGCAGACCTCTGCGTTTTCGACCTCACCGTTGCCGCACACGTTGGCCGGTTCACACGTACCGGAGTCTGGATCGCAGACGCCCGAGTGACACTGGTTGTCCATCGTGCACGGCTGTCCGTCGGTGCGGCGGCAGGTCGTCTCGCAGCCGTCGCCGTTGATGGTGTTGCCGTCGTCGCAGATCTCGCCAGCATTGAGGACTCCGTTGCCGCACCCAATGGCGGGCACGCAGAGGCCGGTCTGCTCGTTGCACTCGCCCGAGGCGCACTGGCTGTCCATCGTGCAGCCCTGGCCGTTGGAGAGGCGGCAGTCCGACTCGCAGCCATCGTTGGGGGCCGTGTTGCCGTCGTCGCACACCTCGTTGTTGGCCGGCTCGAGCTCGCCGTTGCCACAGGTGTTCGCGGGCTCGCAGGTCATCGACGTCGGATCACACACGCCAGAGCTGCACTGGTTGTCGATCGTGCAGGGCTCGCCATTCGAGCGACGGCAGTCGTTGTTGCAGCCGTCGCCGTTGGTACCGTTGCCATCGTCGCAGACTTCGCCCGCGTTGACCTGGCCGTTGCCGCACAGCAGCATCACGGTGGTCGTCTCGGAGTCGATGTTGTTCGCCGGCGTGAGCTCATCGCCGTTCGACGTGACCGTCGCGGTGTTATTGACGTTGCCAGTCGTCGACAGCACGGTGATCGTCACGCTCGTCACGGACGCGGCCGGCAGCGCGGGCAGGTTGCACGTGACCGTGCGGTTGATCGGGTTGTACGCACACGTCGGCGACGCGCTGAGGAACGTCACGTTGAGCGGCAGCGTGTCCTCGATCGTTGCGCCGGTGACAATGCCGGTCGAGTTGTTGGTGACCGTGAGCGTGTACACGATCGGATCGCCGGGGCTGACCGGATCCGCTGCGTCGGACTTCACGAGCGACAGGTCGACCTGCACCTGCAAGTCATCCTTGCTCGCGAGATCCGACACGGTGCCGGCGTTGTCTCGCAGGTAGACCGAGCCGACCGCGTAGCAGGGATTCAGGATGCCCGTGTTGACGTTGGTGCCGGAGTCGAGCGCGAGGATCTGCGCTGCGGTCAGCCCGGTCTCTGTGCCCGGGCACGTCGCCGGCGCGCCCGCGACGCGGAGCCACGGGTACGGCGAGCCAACACCATTGCGAGGCTGGATGTCGTGCGTGTAGAGCTGGTTCGTGTCGACCGGATTCGCGTCCGCGTACGGACGGAACGCGATCGCGGTGATCGTGTCAGAGGTCAGCGACGCGAGGAACGGACGGAAGACCGCGAGCTCGAGCGCGTTGCCGTTGATGCGAGCCTGGACCGCAGTCGTGCCGCCGGGCCGCTGCGAGGCGGTGTTCAGTCCACCGTCGAAGTACATGTGCTCGTAGCCGCCACCGTTACCGGGACCGTCGGGCAGGAGCGGGCGCGGGCCGCCCATGGTCTCGTTGTCGTCCGCTTTGACGATGATGCCAGTGGTGCCCCAGTTGACCGTCGTGGCGAGTGTCGTGTTGTCGACGTCGATGATGACATCGCCTTGCGCGTCGTCGTCGAAGTTGATCTCGATGCCGTAGTGGAAGGGCATCGCGGCACTCGAGCCCGTGGTCTGTCCGGGTTGCGGACCGAACACGTTGACGCGGTAGTAGATCCACTGCGACGTCAGGCCAGCTTGGCCGCTGACGATGTCGATCGCTGGCGCGTAGTTGCGCGCGAGCGAGCCCTTGCCCGCGGGGCGCTCGAACAGATCGTTGGTGTAGACGTCTGCATCTGGGTCGGCGATGAAGCACGGCTGCCCCATCGAGCAGTTCGCACTGGTCCCGCTCACGACGACCGGCGCGTTATCGCCCGTCACGTCGTCGGTAAGGATGCGTTGAAACACCGGCGTCGGTGGTGCTCCTGCTTCGACCGAGGACGAAACTGTTTCAAACGTTGTTCCGTTACAAGCCGCTAGCGCGGCGGTGGCAATGACCCTGAGAGCGCGCATGAATGTCTCCTGCTGATGGACTCATCCCTGAGAGTCCATGAACGCCATGCTAGGTGCGTTGTCGTCGGTGATGCAAGTTGCTGGAGGTACTCATGGGATAGGCTCAGCGAGGCGCTTACCATCCCCGGATGTTGAGTCCCCACGACGGACGTCGGGTCGACGTTCACCCGTACCGTCAAATGATGACGTTCCTGATGCGGACCAGGAACGAGTCGGCGGTCTACTTCGAGCAGCAGCTCGACTTATCGAAGTGTCTGCCGTGGCTCGAGACGCGAAAAACCAACCTGTTTCCGCTGATCTTGCACGCTCTCGCGTCGACGCTGCACGAACGGGAGCGGCTCAACCGGTTCACCGTCGGTCGTCGGACCTTTCAGCGCAACGATGTCTTTTTGTCATTCGCTGCGAAAAAGGCCATGTCGGATGAGGCGCCACTCGCGACCGTGAAGAGACGGTTCCCGCGGGATGAGACTTTCGGCACATTGAGCGATGACCTCGCCGGCGGCATCGCCGAGGCGCGGTCCGACAAGAAGTCGACGATCGACAACGAGCTCGGCGTGCTGCTCAAGTCGCCCGGGTTCCTGCTCGCGTTCCTGCTCGGCGTGATGAAGCGCCTCTACGCATGGGGCCTCGCGCCGCGAGCGCTGGTCGATACCGACCCGCTCTACACGAGCGCGTTCGTCGCGAACCTCGGCTCGATCAAGATCGACGCCGCGTTCCATCACCTTTACGAGCACGGGAACTGCCCGCTGTTCGTGACGATCGGCCAGGTGGCGCAGGTGCCGGCGGTCGTCGACGGTACGATCGTCGCGCGGCCGATGCTCACGCTGCGCTTCTCGTTCGACGAGCGCGTCGAGGACGGCCTCTACTGCGCGCACGCGCTCAAGCTGTTCGCCACGCGCGTCGAAGATCCGGCGAGCTGGATCACCTGAGGCTGTCGTTCGCACGGCGACGAGCGCCGTCAGGCCTTCGCGACCGCGGCGTCCCAGCGAGCGAGGTGCTCGGTGACCCACGCGCGGTCAGTCGTTGGCTTGAAGCGGCGCTGCTCGCGCCACGTCTTCCTCAGCGCGTCCTGATCCTTCCACACGCCGGCACCGAGGCCGGCGAGGAACGCAGCGCCGAGCGCGGTGGTCTCGACGAGCTCGGGACGTGCGATCTCGACGCCGAGCACGTCGCTCTGGAACTGCATCAACAGGTCATTGGCCGCGGCGCCGCCGTCGACCTTGAGCGTGGTGAGCTGGCGCCCGGCATCGCGCTCCATCGCGCGCAGGATGTCGACGTTCTGCAGCGCGATTCCCTCGAGCGTGGCGCGAGCGATGTGCGCCTTCGTCGTGCCGCGTGTGATCCCGGTGATCGCGGCGCGCGCGTCGGGCCGCCAGTGCGGCGCGCCGAGACCGGCGAACGCGGGGACGACGATCACGCCACCGGACTCGGGCACGCTGCGCGCGAGCTCCTCGATCTCGGACGCGTTCTTGATGAGACCGAGCCCATCGCGCAGCCACTGCACCGCGGCTCCGGCGATGAACGCCGAGCCCTCGAGCGCGTAGCGCAGCTCGCCCGTCGATAGTTTCCACGCAACCGTGGTGAGCAGGCCCGACTTCGACTGCACCGGCCAGTCGCCGGTGTTCATCAGGATGAACGCGCCGGTGCCGTAGGTGCACTTCGCGTCGCCGGGCGCGAAACACGCCTGGCCGAACAGCGCCGACTGCTGATCGCCTGCGATGCCGCTGATCGGCACACCGTCGGGAATCCCGGGGATGCCCTGGGTCACGCCAATCTCGCCCGACGACGCGACGACGTTTGGCAGCAATGCGCGCGGCACGCCGAGCAGCTCGAGCAGCTCGTCATTCCACGCGAGCTCCTTGATGTCGAACAGCAGTGTGCGGGACGCATTGGTCACGTCGGTCGCATGTGTCGCGCCCCCGGTCAGGCGCCACACCAGGAACGAATCGATGGTGCCGAATGCGAGGTCACCGCTGCGCGCGGCAGCTGCCATCCCGCTCACGTTGTGCAGCATCCAGCCGATCTTGGTCCCCGAGAAGTACGGGTCGATCGTCAGGCCGGTGAGCTGCTTGACGCGCGCTTCCTTGCCGCTCGCCTTCAGCTCGGCGCAGCGGTCGGCGGTGCGGCGGTCCTGCCACACGATCGCGTTGTGTGCGGGCTTGCCGGTCTTGCGATCCCAGATCACGGCTGTCTCGCGCTGGTTCGTGATCCCGATCGCCGCGATCGACGACGGCTCGATGCCGGCGAGCGCGAGGCCGAGCGCATCGATCACGCTCGCCCAGATGTCCTCGGGATCGTGCTCGACCCAGCCGGGCTGCGGATAGATCTGGCGAAACTCCTTGTAGCCGCGGCCGCGGACCTGGAGTTGCTCGTCGAGGACGAGGACAGTCGAGCCGGTGGTTCCCTGGTCGATCGCGATCACGTGACGCATGCGTGGTCTCCCTCCGTGTCCTGGGTCGTTCGGCGGACGAACGAAATCACTTCTTCGGCGACGATATCGCGTTCCACATCTGCCGCGATCAGGTGGTAGCTGTGCGGCAGGATCCTCACGCGCTGCGCCCGGGCGCGGGCCGCGATGTGATAGGCGCAGGCGACGGGAGCGGTGTGATCCTGCGTCGCGTGCAGCACGAGCAGCGGCTGCGTGACCTGATCGAGCGAGGCCTCGACCACCTGCATGTACCGAACGAGCTCGCCGAGTGCCTTGATCGGAATCGCGTCGTAGCAGGGATTCTCGGTGCGTGCCTTGCGGTCGCGGACGTCAGAGCCCGAGAACTTCGGGACCTTGGTGAACCACGGCATCATCCGCGCCAGGGTCCCCTTGGCCGCCAGGCTCGCTACCTGGCCGCCTACCCCATCGAGCCACAGCGGCGCGGCGAGCGACGCGACCGCCGCGACGTCGGGACGGCGTGCAGCCAGATGCAGCGCCAGCAGGCCACCGAGGGACTGGCCGACCACCACGACCTTGCGACAGAGCAGACGCATCGTGTCGAACGCGTCCTCGACCGCATCCGCCCAGTCGTGCCAGGTCGTGGCGTCGAGATCGGTCAGATGTGTGCCGTGGCCGGGGAGACGCAGTCCATGCACCTGAAACCCGCTGCGTGCGAGCTGCTCGCCCAGATAGCGCACCTCGAATGGTGTGCCGGTGAAGCCATGCACACACACCACACCGACATCCCGGCTTCCGACGAAGTCGAACGGGGCACCTGCGTCCTCGATCGCCACGATCGTCTCGTTATCACACCGGTTCGCACATTGACAGCCGCGCGCCCGTGCTCGACGATTTGTCGGGCGCGCTGTCATGAGTGAGTGGAAGACTCGCATTACCAAGGTCCAGGTCGTCAAACCGGCCAAGGAGACAGGCGAGGCGTGCCTCGTCCTCATCTACCCGCCGGGCCCCGACATGGGAAAGCGCTTCCCGCTCTCGCGCGCTGAGATCGTGCTCGGCCGTGGCGCCGACTGTGACATCCAGGTCGACCGCGACTCCGTCTCGCGTCGCCACGCGCGCGTGTTCCGCACCGGCGAGTCGTGGTCGGTCGAAGATCTCCAGTCGACCAACGGCAGCTACGTCAACGACGTGCCGGTCACCAAGTCCGTCCTGCGCGATGCCGACTTCGTGAAGATCGGCGCCGCCATCTTCAAGTTCCTCTCGGGCTCGGGCATCGAGGCGAGCTACCACGAAGAGATCTACAAGATGACGATCGTGGACGCCCTCACCGGCGCCCACAACAAGCGCTACTTCCTCGAGTTCCTCGAGCGCGAGATTGCCCGCTGCGCGCGCTACCGCCGCCCGCTCTCGCTGCTGATGTTCGACATCGATCACTTCAAGCTGATCAACGACAAGCACGGCCACCCCACGGGTGACTACGTGCTGCGCGAGATGTCGCGCCGCCTGCTCGGCCGCGTGCGCCGTGAAGAGCTGCTCGCGCGCTACGGCGGCGAGGAGTTTGCGGCGGTCCTCCCCGAAACCGATCTCACCGGCGCGCGTACGTTCGCCGAGCAGGTCCGCCGGCTCGTCTGCGATCAGCCGTTCGAGTACGAGGGCGACAAGTTCCCGGTCACCGTCTCCGTCGGTGTCTCGACGGTCGAGGGCGAGGACATCGACGTCTCCGCCTTCATCAAATCCGCTGACGACAACCTGTATCGCGCCAAGCGCGAGGGCCGAAACAAAGTCATCGGCTGAGCTGACGGAAACCGGTGCGTCCGCGCACCAACGTCATGCGCTATCTCGCCCTGGTTGCCCTCGTCGGGTGCGGTGACAACGTCGCGCCGCCCGATGCACCGATCGCGCGCGTCGAAGTCGCCCTGGTACCGAACGCCGCACCCGACGCGGTTGACGTCCTGTTCGTGATCCAGGACTCGTGCTGCGCGCTCAGCAAGCAGAACTTGCTGAAGGACGCGATGGTGCAGCTCGTCGACGAGCTCGCGGCGCGGCCCCGGCGGTTTGCCGAGCCTGCACATCGGTGTCGTGTCATCGGATCCAGGAACGTCGTCGGCCAATGATGCAGCGCCAGCGTCACCGGTCGGCACGGGCCCAGGTTCCTGTTCAGGCACCGGCAAGGGCGGCGCACTGCAAACAAACGGCTCGATACTGGTGAACGGTACGTTCATCAGCGATCTGCGTAACAGCGACGGCACCCGCACGACGAACTACACGGGATCGCTTGCAGGGGCGTTCTCGACGATGGCGTCGCTCGGCGCGTCCGGGTGTGGCTTCGAACAGCATCTGCGCGCCGCGCAGGTCGCGCTCGACGAGCATCCGGCGAACGTCGGCTTTCGCCGCCCCGACGCTGCGCTCGTGGTCGTCGTGCTCGCCGAGGACGAGGACTGTTCGGCCGGCTCGACGGCGCTGTTCAGCCCGGACGCATCACTCGGGCCGTTCGGAAGCTTCCGCTGCTTTCGCTATGGCGTCACCTGCGACGTCGGCGGAGCGACGCCCGACGACATGAACGTCCCCGGCATCAAGGCGGGATGTCGCTCCAACGAAGGCTCGACGGTGATCGCGCCCGTCGCGCCGATCATCGCGTTCCTCGAGACTCTCGTCTCCGATCCTCGCATGCTGCTGCTCGCGGTGATCGCCGGTGATCCCGAGCCGGTCGAGGTCGCGCTGATCACGCCGCCAGGCGGTGGAAGCGGCGCCGGGCATCAGAGCGCCTTGCTCGTACCGAGGTGTGAACCGCACCGAGATCGCCCAGCCCGGTGTTCGCCTGGCGCAGGCCGCCAGTTCCGTCCGCCGCAATGTGCTCGTGAGCGCCTGCGGCGAATACACCGGAGTGACGAGGGCGATCGGCCGGCAGGTCCGCAGCCTCGTCGGAGATCGCTGCCTCACGTCGGAGATCGCCATGCCCGCTGACTGCGAGGTCACCGACGAGCTCGCCGACGGAACGCGCTGGAACATTCCTGCATGCAGCGCAACGCTCACGAACGGTTGCTACACGCTCGAAACCGACCCGTCATGCACGACGACGCACCAGCTTGTCGTCGATGTGAAGCGCATCGATCCGCCGCGGCCGGGCACGATGGTGTCAGTGCGCTGCCGCTTGTAGCCGAGTGCCTAGCGGTCGCCCGCGGCCGAATGCGGGGCTCGATGATGCCCAAAGCCGGGTGCTTGACGTGCCTGCATCACGAAGCCATCATGTAGGCATGGTGATGAAGGCACGGCAGTATACGATCCGCAACGTGCCTTCGTCGGTGGACCGTGCACTCCGCCGCAAGGCCGCAGAGCGACGCGTGAGTCTCAACACGCTTGTCTTACATGTTCTCGAGGCCGAGGCCGGCGGGCTCGGCGAACCTCGTCTCCAGCACGACCTCGACGCGTTCTTTGGGAGCTGGATTCGCGATCCCAAGGTCGAGCGTGCGCTCGCTGAGGGGCGACGGGTCGATCCCCGCGATTGGGACGACTGACATGAAGCTCGCGCTCGATACGAACGCGTATCGCCTCGTCATGGAAGGCGACCGTGATGCGGTGGGCCTCGTCCGAACGGCCGATGTGATCCTGATGCCTGTACCGGTCATCGCGGAGCTTCGATATGGATTTCTTCGTGGGACCAAGGGCCGCAAGAACGAAGCGTTTCTCGTGAAGTTTCTCGACCAGCCCCGAGTCGAGGTGCTGCCGTGCGATGAGGATACGACGCGGCACTACGCGCTGCTCAAGGAGCAGCTGAAGCGACAGGGCACGCCGATTCCGATCAATGACGTCTGGATCGCAGCACTGGTGGTCCAGCATGCGGCCGTGCTGCTGACGCGAGATTCCGATTTCGACCATCTCCCGCAGCTACCGCGAGCTTGAGCGGGCGCGCGGTAGCGAGGCGGGGATCGGGTCGATCCGCCGCGTGTCTAACCCTTCTTCGACGAGCTCGGCACCTCTTCGAAGGCGAGAGCTCCGTGCTTGAGCCAGCCTTTCGTGAGCAACCACGTCTTCGGGAAGTAGACGATGAGCTGCTCGTACGTGTCCGGTAAGTCCCAGAACTCGTCACGATCCTGGAAGTACTCCCAGCCGAGGAACACCGGCGCCGTCGAGAACGGATCGACCTTCCAGGTCCGGCCCTGATCGTCACCGTGCTTGCGCCAGTTGTTGAGCACGTAGCTCAGCGTGTGCCGGGCCTGCTTCGGCGTGGTGATGAGCTCCTCGTGATAGCGGTCGGGGAACACCGTGCCGCGACGCCGCTCGCGCAAATCGCGGCTGAACTCGCGGTTGAGGTGCTTTGCCGCCGAGATCTGGAAGCTTTGCATGCCGCGCGAGAGGGCGCGCTTGGTGTCTGCCTCGACGATGAGGTGAATGTGCGTGCGCTGGATGCTGATGTGAACGATGCGAAAGCAGCCGTCGATGCGGTCGTGAAGCTCGCGCATCGCGACCGAGATCGTGGCCTCGCGGATCGCGCGATACATGAACCGGCGGCGCAGGCTTCCGATCGCGGGGACCACGCGCAGCACGATGTGAATCGGCGTGTTTGCGCGCAGCTCGGGCCGCTTCTTGTGCGGAGAGCCGGCGCGCTTGCCCTTCGGCTTGCGGCCCGAGTTGCCCTTGCGGCGGTCGCGCTTGCCGTCCTTGCGAAACATCGGACGCGCATGCGAGCCATCGGCCTCGAACAGCTTCTGCTGGATGTGCCGCTTACGCGCCCGGGCCATGGAGAATTCATAGCTGGTTCAACCAATGTGCGCAAATTGTTTTTCGCCGATATTATACAAAAACTGCCTCCTGGGCTCCATACCTGATACATCGGCGACACCGCAAACCGGTTACATCGGTGACCGTCGGTTGGGAAAGGAAGAGCGTTTTTCAACCGCGTAAACTGACGGACGATTCCCCTTCACGCGGTCGGCGCTCTCGTCGTTGACCTGGCCCGCGATGCGCGACCCTCGCGGAGCCGCTCGGCAATGAACATCCACGTCGCATGTATCGTCCGGGCGAGACTCTCCCGAGCGCTCGAGCGGCCGTCCGCGTGAACTTCACCCATCGTGCTCGATGACCTTCAGCGAGAGCTCGTCGGTTCTGTTTGCGTCGGAGAATCTCGAGCCGCGCTGGCGTCCGTTTGGGAACGGCGTGGGAGATCGTACGAACGTTCGCGAGACCTTCGGGAGAGTCGCGGCGCGGCGTTCGAGATCTCGCCGCGGCTTGCGTCCATTTCGATGAAGTAGCGCCGCGCCGTCAAGTGCGCGTCGCTGGGCGCTAGACAATGACCATCGACGTCGCATGCCTCGCCGATGCCAGATTCTTCCGGCGCCCGGGCGAGCGGCCGCGCGGACTTCAACCATCGTGATCGACGACCTTCAGCGAGACTCGTTGATTTGTTGCGGCGAAGAACCTCGAACCGCGCTGGGCGTCCGCGAGAACACCGCAAGGTTCGCCAAGCGCTCGGGAGAGTCAACGGCTCGGCGCTCGATGTGTCGACGACGATCGTCCTGCATGACCATCGACGTCGGCAAGCATCGTCGGGGCGAGACCATCCCGCTCACTCAAGCGAACGCCCGGCGCGGACTTCATCCATCGCGCTCGACGATCTTCAGCAAGCAATCCGTTGATTTGTTGCGGCGAAGAATCTCGAACCGCGCTGGCGTCCGCTCGAGAACACCGCAAGCGATCGCATGTAGGTTCGCCAAGCTCGGGAGAGTCAACGGCTCGGCGCTCGATGTGTCATCGACGATCGTCCTGCATGACCATCGACGTCGGCCTCCCGCTCGCTCGAGCGAACGCCCCGCGCGGACTTCATCCATCGCGCTCGACGATCTTCAGCAAGCAATCCGTTGATTTGTTAGCGGCGAAGAACCTCGAACCGCGCCGGCGTTCGCTCGAGAACGCACGAGCATTCACCAGGCGCTTGGGAGAGAGAGGCCGGAGAAGAGGTCGCGAACTGTCGTGATCGAGATCCCGTAGCTCCCAATTGCGCCCGCCGGAGAGCGAACGGTGCGTCTACTCCATCAGGTGATCGATGTAGTAGGCGCGGCCGCGGATGAACTCTGCCGTCACGCCGAACACGCTGACGCATGCGGCGACGATCGCGAGCGGTGCCGCCTGATCCTTGAGGAGCAGGGCGCCGCCGAGCAGCAGTGACACGCCGAGGACGCGGCCACCCCACGCGAGCGCGAGGGTCGCGACCTTGTGGTGCGAGAGCAGGTTATCGAGGCCACCGACGGCGAGCTCGAACGCGAGGATCGTGAAGATCGTCCAGCGCGGCGCGTCGGTGTAGACGAGCACGGCGAAGGTGAGGATGGGGAGCGTGAACGAGCCGATCAGGCGCACAGCGTCGGCGCGGCGGAAGTCACCGCGGCCGCGCAGCTGCTTCCAGCCGACGAACAGATAGTCGAGGCCGCTGATCCACGTGATGCCGACGATGCCGACCATGAGGGCGCTGGGCGCGTAGCGCTCGTCCCAGATGAAGATGATCAGCATCGCGACGAAGGAGCCCGTCATGACGAGCGCGCCCTTCCAGAACTGCCGCTTCACGATCCACCACACGAGCATCACGATCATCGGGATGACGGCGCCGACGCCGAAGATCCAGAGGAGGATCGTGGTGTCGTTGAGGAGCGGGAACAGCAGGAGGACACCGATGCCCTGCATCTGGGTCCACGTCTTGGCCTTCGCGAGGTACGAGGTTTTTAGCGACAGATCACGCTGCTCGTAGGCGGAGCGCAGCGCGGTGATGAAGAACTCGCGCGTGAACATGAGGGCGCAGGCCCACCATGGGATCAGGCCGAGGCCGTGCAGCGAGTCGGCGAATGGCGTGTACGCGAAAGCGATGAAGACCTTGTCGGCGATCGGATCGAGCAGGCCGCCGAGCACGGTCGGGCCGTACCTGCGAGCGAGCATGCCGTCGACCCAGTCGGTGCAGCCGATGACGGTCCCGGCGATCAGCGCCCACCACAGGTAGGTGTCGTTGCTCATGCGGCCGCCCGTGTAGAGCAGCCAGACCAGGATCGGCATGGGGATCAGGCGCGCCAGGGTGACCTGGTTCGCGGTGATCCATGGCTTGCCGGGAGCGGGCACGAGGGGGGCACCCTATCATCAGTGCTCCTCGGAAATCACCCCGAGTGATCTCCGCTAGATCACGGGCCCGGCGTCACCGTCGGCCGTGACGCAGCTCGCCCGGAGGTGGATGTCCGAGGGCGGAATCACGCCGCCGCGGTCGACCACGAGCTTGAGCTTGGTCGGGGTGTAGAAGCACTTCGCCTCGTCGAGCTCGACACGCCAGCACGGGGTGTTGGCGCCGAGGCTGCACGGCGGGATCACGTACTCGAGGCCGGCGTTGCCGTCAGGGCGAACCTGCACGTCACTGACCGCGCAGTCGGGCTGCAAGCCGGCCGTGTCGGGATCGAGGTCGGCGAGCACCGATTCGAAGCAGGGGTCGCCGAAGCCACGCTTGAGGAGCGCACCGATCTGCACGAGCGCATCGGACAGGTCAGCCCCGCAGATCGTCTCGCGGACACTGAGCTCGAACTGCGACAGGAAGTCGGCGGTGCGCACGGCAGGGTAGGCGAACTGGCCGCTGTACTGACACGACGGCTTGAGTAGCGAGTGGCCGGCGTTGTCCTTGGTGATCTCGACCGGGTCCGGATCCCCGACGATACCGGCGACGATCACGTCACGCGAGGGGTCGGCCTTGAGGCCGCGGAGGAAGTCGACGTAGCCATCGACGTCATGGAGGTACTGCGAGTCGGCTTTGGGATGACACTCGGTGCGCAGCCCTGGTGTCTCGAGGTCATCGCTGCCATCGCACTCGATGCCAGCGCTCGTGCAGCGGAAGTTCACGATCGTGCCGTCGGTGGCACCCTCGAACAGCGCCTTGTGCGCGAGCGAGCAGTCATCCTCGTCGGCGATGAAGATCACGGCGAGCTTGGCGTGCTCGCGCAAGAAGCCAGCGTTGGTCGTGTTCGTCAGTGCGCGCTTGGTCGCAGCGAGGTGCTGCTCGATGCCGCAGCCCGCGGTGCCGACATCGGCGAGCGCGGAGAACGCATCGGCGAGCGAGCCAGCATAGTTGCGCGTGCGCGCGCCACCCGCGGATTCCTCGTCGATGATGAAGCGGCCACTGATGTTCGGCGCCATGCGCATCACGCCATCGTCGCCGGCGCCCGCGCATCCGGCACCGAACGCTGCGGAGCCTGTTCCATCGGACGCAGACTGCCCCATGCTCGACGTCACGACACCGATGTGGACGTTCGGCATGCCGCCCTCGATCGTCGCGAGCACGTCCATGAACTTGCCAAAGTTCGCGCGCAGCGAGCTCTGCTCCTCGGCCATCGAGCCCGAGTTGTCGATCACGAACAGGATGTCGACGTCGCGGTTCGGGACGGCATCGAGATCCTTGGTCTCGACACCGTCATGCGCGGGCACGACCTTGGCGACCATGCGATCCGGACATCCAGCGAGCAGAGACAGAGACGCGAGCAGCGATGTGATCCGCATGCCCCTTCGTGTCGGGCGCGCTGCGAATCCGTCACCGAGCGACGCGAAAGAAAAAGACCCGCGGTCGCCGCGCGACCGCGGGCTCCCTACGCGGAGCGAATCCTTTAGGGGAAACGAAAAACGGCGCCGTGTGAGGGCGCCGCTTGTCGTCGTTCTAGAGAGAAGCTTTAGGCTTCGGTCACGCAGTACGAGATGACGTGCGTGTCGAGCGCGGGGGCTTCATTGCGGAAGACCTCGAGCGTCAGGTTCGGCGCCGTCATGCACTTCATCGCATCCGGGTGGATCGCCCAGCACGGCTTGTTCGTCGAGGAGTTCGGGGTCGTTGTGTTGTTGCACTGCGTGAGGACCTCTTCGGTCTGGTTCGCCTTGCCGTAGTTACGAACGTCGGAGACCGAGCAGTCGTACTGAATGCCAGCAGTCTCGGGGTCGGCGTCGGCGAGGTTACCCTCGATGCACGGCGAGCCGATGACGGTACGGAGCAGCTGCGCGATGACCGTGAGCGCCGGCGACAGGTCCGGCGTGCAGATCGTCTGGAACGTGTTGCGGTTCGGGAACGCGTTCACGAACTCGACGAGGCGCGTCGACGGGTCGGCGACCTCGGTACCGTTCGCGCCCTGATACGAGCACGAGTGCGCGACGGCCGGAATCGCCATGCCGCCGCCCGGGGGCGTGCGGAGCTCGACTTCGTACGGGGTCGTCGGGCCAGCGATGGCGGCCACGATGACGTTGAGCGGGTCGCTCTTCAGCGTCTTGAAGAACGAGACGTAGTCCGCGATCTTCGTCAGATACGTGCCGCTCTCCTCTGACGAGCAGCCGCCCTTGGGGCCGACCGTGTTCATCATGGCCGAGCTGGTGCCGCCCGTGGAGCAGGTGTGGCCGAAGCGGTTGCAACGGAACGACTGGAGCGGTCCGAGGGTGTTGGTGTCGTTACCGAGGATCGTCGAGTGCGCGATCGAGCAGTCGTCTTCGTCCTGGATGAAGATGAGTGCGAGGTACGCGGTCTGGCGGATAAAGCCAGAGTTCGACGGGTTGTTGTTGACGGCGCGCTTGGCCGCCTCGATGTGCTGCTCGAAGCCGCAGCCCGAGGCACCGAGCGACGCGATCGCCGAGAATGCAGCCTCGAGCGTGCCCGTGTAGTTCTTGGTACGGGTGCCGTCGCTGTTCTTCTGATCGTTGATGAAGTTACCGTTCACCAGCGTCGAGCCGTTGGTCTGGAGGGACCCGCTCTTGCCGTTGCCCGAGCACGAGCCCGGACCCGAGCCGATGCCCGAGCCGGCCTGCGCGTCCGCAGCACCCTTGGTGCCGAGGTCCGAGCTCACGACACCGAGGTGGACGTTCGGCAGTCCGCCTTCGATCGTGTTCAGGACGTTGATGAAGTTCGGGAAGTTGTTCTTGAGGTTCGTCTGCTTGTCGAGCATCGACGGCGAGTCGTCGATGACGAACAGGATGTCGATGTCTCGGTTCACCGAGACAGGGATGTCCTTGAACTCCACGCGACCTTGCTGAGGATTGACCTCAGAGATCGTACGGTTCGGGCATGCCGTCAGCATCCCGAGCGTGGCAAGCGATAGAAGCGAAGTCGTAGTTACGGCGTTACGCATGGGCAGACCCTCCAGCAGGGCGAGCATAGAGCAAGTCCCCCGCCAAGTTGAAGTCTCGGCAGTTTCAATTGCTTACCTTTCGGCGGGCTTCTGTAAGTCGCCAACTTGGTTGGCGATCTCGATCCCCCGTTGGCGCCCAAAGCCCCTTTAGTTCTGGCCGGTCACGACGCACTGGCCGCGAACGCCGGGGTGCCAGCGGCCGGGAAACCCATCCAGGGCGAAGTGCGCGGTGCCCGGGAGCATGCAGATCGGGTCGGCCTCGAAGCGAAAGCAGGGACCGGTGCTGTCGGCCTTGCACTGCCGGACGGCCTCGCTGGTGCCGTCGTCGTAATAGGCGTTGAGATCGCAATCGTACTGCGGGCCAGGGGTCTCGGCATCCACGTCCGCCGGCTCGACCGGACACGCGTAGCCCAGCGGGATCTTGAGCAGCCCGCTGAACAGCTCGAGCGCGTTGGTGAAGTCCGCGGTCGCGATATCCTGCGTCGAGGCGCGGCTAGGAAACTGATCGTGGAACGAGTCGAGCCTCGTCGCCGGATCGGGATAGATGCCCGAGAGCGCGACCTGCGTCGGATCGGTCTTGCGCGCCTTCATTTCGGTCGCGTAATCGACGATGGTGCCGCTCGAGCCGTCGTCGGTCGCGGTGATCGTGATCACGCCGAGCCCCGCCCGCGCGCGCATCGGGTGCGCATCGAGTGCGGCACTCGCAGAGGCGAGCGGTTGAGAGGTCACCGAAGCGGTCGCACCGACGCCGATCAGCTGTGCAAGCGCATCGCTGAGCGCGCCGGCGTAGTTGGCCGATCGCTGGTAGTGCACGTCATAGCCGAGCGCGAGGTACGCGTCGCTCGCCGCCGACGGCTGACGAACCGCGCCGGTGCCATCGACGGTGGTGAGAGCGATGCGAACATCGGGTTCGTTGTCGGTGAGGAACGTGACGATCGCACCCGGCAGCGCACCGAGCGCGGTCTGGTACGACGCCATCGCGGTGGTGTGATCGAGCACGATCAACAAGTCGAGTTGGTACGGAACCGAGGCGACTACATCGTAGGACTCGACGTGACTGTCGATCGCAGGACCACCGCGAGGCGGGTCGTCCGTGCAGCCGAGTGCGAGCAGAGACAGGCTCAGAGCGAGACGCATTGAATACAAGATACGCGCAGCACAGCAAACCGCTGTCCAGCTCACACCACCAGAGTTCTGCGGAGTTGCTGGCGCCCTTCGCCAACCCCGTTGGCAATTCGCCAACGCAGCACGTGCTACGATCGTTTCGTGACGAGCAACCCAGCACCAGGGGCGGTGCGGCGGGTGTTGGTGCTCGGGCCCGACGACGAGGCCCGGCTGCAACTGCTGGTGCTCGTATCGCAGCGCGGCTACGAGGTCGCTGCGGCCGACAGCGTCGAGTCTGCGCGCAAGCACTTCGCGGCCGCGGCATGCGATGTCGTGCTCGCCACGCCCGAGCTCGCCGCCGGCGTGATGACCGACGCCACGGCCCCCGCGGTCATCCTCGTCGTGCGCACGCGCGATGCGGAGCTGGCGATGGCCGCGCTCGACACCGGCATCACCGTCGCGGGCGAGGTGAAGCCGAACGGCAAAGCGAACGGCAAGCGCATGGTCGACCCGATCCTGATCGGCGACGGCGCCGCGATGCAGCGCCTCAAGTCGACGATCACCAGGGTCGCGCAACAGCGCACGACGGTACTGATCCTCGGCGAGAGCGGCACCGGCAAGGAGCTGGTCGCGCGCTCGATCCACGCGCAGTCACCGCGCCGCGATCACAAGTTCGTCGCGATCAACTGCGCCGCGATTCCCGCAACGCTGCTCGAGACCGAGCTGTTCGGTCATGCGCGCGGGGCATTCACCGACGCGACGAAGGATCGCATCGGCCTGTTCGAGGAGGCCGATGGCGGAACCCTGTTCCTCGACGAGGTCGGCGAGCTGCCGATGCCGCTGCAGGCCAAGCTGCTCCGCGCGCTGCAGGAGAGTGAGATCCGCCGCGTTGGCGAGAACGAGTCGATCAAGATCGACGTCCGCCTGGTCACCGCGACGCTGCGCGACCTCACCGTCGATGTGGCAGCCGGCCGCTTTCGCGAGGACCTCTACTACCGGCTCAACGTCGTGCCGCTTCACGTGCCGGCGCTGCGCGAGCGGGTCGAGGACATCGCGCAGCTGGCGCCGTTCTTCGTGGCCAGCCACGGCCAGCGTCACAACCGGGCGGTCCAGCTGACCGATGCAGCGCTCGCGGCTCTCGCCCAGCAGCCGTGGCCGGGCAACGTCCGCGAGCTCGAGAACGTCATCGAGCGGGCGGTGGTTCTGGCCGATACCCAGGTCATTGACGTCGACTTCCTGGGCTCGCTGATGAAGATCCGCGCAACCTCGACGGCGGCCGACGATCAGGAGCTATCCATCAAGAAAGCCACACGATCTCTGGAGCAGGACCTCATCCGGCGGGCCCTCGGCGTGACCCAAGGAAACCGCACCAACGCCGCCAAGCTGCTCGAGATCAGCCACCGCGCGCTCCTCTACAAGATGAAGGAGTACGGCATTTCCTGACCTGCCGATTTCCGTCGGCTTGCTTCCATAAGCGCGGATCCTTTTTGGGGATTCTTTGGAGTTCTCGCCGCGACGTGACAAAATTTTTCGTCGCAGAGGTTCCATGGCCAAACAATGCATCGGGCTCGATATCGGTTCTTCAGCGGTGAAGGCCGTGCAGCTCAAGAAAAAGGGTACGGGGTGGGCGTTGCAAGCCTTCGGCATGCAGCCGCTCCTTCCGCAAACCATCGTCGACGGCACGATCATGGATCAGAGTGCCGTGACCGAGGCCATCCGGCAGCTGTGGAGCCGACTCAAGCTCAAGACCAAGGACGTCGCGATCGCGATTGCCGGTCACTCCGTGATCATCAAGAAGATCACGGTGCCGATGATGAAGCCTGACGAGCTGGCTGCGAACATCCGCAACGAAGCGGAACATCACATTCCGTTCGGTCGTGACGATGTCGAGATCGATTATCACGTCACGAATCCGATGACGCCGAGCGGCCAGACCGAGCTGCTGCTGGTTGCCGCGAAGAAGGAAGTCGTGTCCGATTACGTGCAGGTCGTCCGCGATGCCGGGCTCATCCCGCACGTCGTCGACGTGGCCGCGTTCGCGAGCCAGAACGGCTTCGAGGTCAACTACCCGCTGAACGAGCGCGAGACCGTCGTGCTCATCAACATCGGCGCAGCGATCTCCAACATCAACATCGTACGCAGTGGCGTGTCGCTGTTCACACGCGACGTGACGATCGGTGGCAACGCGTACACCGAGGAGATCCAGAAGCAGATGGGGATCGCTGCCGACGAGGCCGAGGCCTACAAGGTCGGTGGTACGCAGACCGAGGACGGCGTCGTCCCGCAGGAAGTCATTCGCGTGATGGAGGGCGTGTCCGAGGTCATGGCCGGCGAGTTCCAGCGCTCGCTCGACTTCTTCCTCGCGACGACCGCCGACGCGAACGTCACCCGCATCGTGCTCGCAGGTGGCAGCTCGAAGGTTGCGTCGCTGCACCGCGCGATCGAGCGCCGCTCGCGCTTGCCACTCGAAGTCGCCGACGCGTGGAAGCGTGTCGAGATCGATCCATCGCTCGACCGGACGTATCTGGCCGCGCATTCGCCAGAGGCGCTGATCGGCGTCGGACTGTCGATGCGCGCACAGGGAGATAAGTGAGCTAGGCCGATGATCAAGATCAACCTACTCCCACAACGCCGTGCCAAGAAGGCCATGGCCGCACGCGAGCCGGGCTCGAAGGACATCGTCGTCGGTGCCATCGCGCTCGCAGCGGCAGCTGCCGTGGTGTTCCTCGCGTTCGATGCGCCCAAGCGCAGCAAGATTCGCGACCTCAAGGATGCGAACGAGCAGCTCGATCAAGAGATCGCCGCGAAGAACCGCCAGCTGCGCGGCTTCGCCGAGCTCAAGAAAGCGGCCGACGAAGCCGAGGAGCGCAGCAAGTCGATCGCCCGCCTGATGGCAGCGAAGGTCGTGCCGGCGCACGTGCTCCACGAGCTCGCGCGGCTGATGCGGCCAAACGAGCTGCCGACGATGACCGAAGAGATGGCCATCAAGACCGGCAACGGTCCGCAGAGTGATCCGAACAAGCGCTTCGATCTCGCGTGGGATCCCTCGCACGTCTGGCTCACGGGCTTCCGCGACAACAGCAAGGATGGCTCGTTCACCCTCGAGGGTGGCGCGCAGGCGCAGGTCGACATCATCCAGTTGTCGAAGCGTTTGCAGGCCAGCGTGTACTTCGACCGCGTCTCGCAGCAGACCGAGGAGCGGTCGCTCGATACTTCGACGGGCATCACCTACTACAAGTTCGTGATCACTGGAAAGGTGGCCTACTGATGTCGGCGATGGCTGACTTCGCACGCATGCCGACGCGGCAGAAGGTCATGGTCTTCGCCGTGATCGGACTGCTGCTCGGATTGCTCTACTACCAGTTCGTGTTCAAGGGTCTCACGGCAGACCTCGAGGCGGCGGACAACGAGAACGCCAGCAAGAACCAGACGAACAAGCGCCTGGAGGCTGAGATCCCAGCGTTCGAGGCGCTCAAGGCACGCATGACCGTGCTGAAGAAGATCATCGACGAGAACCAGAAGGCGCTGCCGACCGAGGCCGAGCTTCCTGCGTTCTTCGAGACGCTCAACCGCAAGGTGCTCGAGTCGGGCATCGAGGTCGTGCGCTCGCGCCAGCTGCCCGAGGAGCGCATCGAGCGCTTCGTCCGCGTCCCGGTCGACTACGAGGTCGTCGGCACGTACGTGCAACTCAAGAAGTTCTTCGCGTCGCTCGTCGCGAAGCGCAGGAAGGCCGGGCAATCGGATCCGCTACAGAATGAGCAGGACGTCCAGGAGCAGGAGCGCATCGTGTCGATCGAGAACCTCTCGCTCGGCTCGCCGGTGGTGCGCAATCGCGAGATCCACCTGACCGCGCGATTCGTCGCGTCGACCTATCGCATGGAGGATGGCTCGGCCCCGGCGGTGGCTCCCAAGAAGGCAGCCCCGGCCCCGGCTCCCGCACCCGCGGGCAGCGGAAGCGCGATGGCGCCGCAAGCCACGCCAAAGGGCGCGGAGCAGCGCACGGACAAGGCGATGGACAAGAACGAACAGCGCAATCCGGGTGACCTGATGGACGCCCCCAACATGCCGGCGGGCTCGGCGTCTCCGAAGGCAGGCATGGAACGCATGAAGGGAGGCATCTGATGCGCATGAACGCATGGCTCCTCGTCGCGCTGATCGCAGCGCCACTCGCAGCTTGCGGTGAGGACGACGCTCCACCGCCTCCGCCACCGCCGGCTCCCGGTGCGCCGCCTCCTCCTGCGCCGGGTCGTCCGGCGGGACCGGCCGGTCCGCAGCTGCAACCGCGCGTACAGATCGAGCAGAAGATCATCTGCCCCGAGATCGAGAAGGCGTCCGGCCCGGCCTGCACCGTGGATGCACCGATGTGCGAACCGGGTCTGTACTGCCTGCCGGTCACCGGCGGCGGCACGCACTGCGAGTCGTGCGCGGAACGCGACACGATCCGCCACGACTTCAAGGATCGCGATTTTGTCGCCGACCAGGTCCGCGATCCGTTCCAGTCATTCGTGATCGGACAGGCCGACCTCGTCGAGAAGGCCGAGAAGACGAAGCTCGTCGGGCCGTGCACGCGTCGCGAGCAGTTTGTCGCGAGCAACTATAGCTACATGGATCTGCGGCTCGTCGGCATTGTCTCGCAGGGCACGCAGCGCAAGGTCCTCATGATGGACCGCGGCAATCTCGGCCACATCATTCGCCGAGGCGACTGCGTCGGCAAGGAGAAGGCCGTCGTCAAGGACATCGGTACCGGCTACGTGACGTTCGTGGTGCAGCAGGACGAAGAGGGGCGCAATCCGGCCCAGGCTCCCGAGGAGTTCTCGGTGCAGCTGCATCCCAAGACGCTCGACGTTGCGCCGCAAGCGGATATCGATCCGGGCGCGCCGAGTGCGCCCATCGTCGCGCCGCCAGCCGGTGGCTCGACGGGTAGCGCGGCATCGCCGCCGCCCGCCACGAAGTAGACGCTCACCGAATTTCGCGTGCTCGAAACGGCACACCGCCTCGCAGCGGTCGTGCCGTTTCGCATTTGTATAAGCGCAGCGTAGTCGAAGACGAAACGATCGAAAATTTGTGATCGGTGCGTTGCTCGGGCGACAATTTTTTTTGCCTGCAGGAGTCACCACGTATGAACGCTAGAACCTGGATCGCCGCCGCAGTCGTGACCTACGCAATCTCCGCGTCGGCCCACGCGGAGACCACCAATGAGGTCCGAGCGGTGACGTTCACCGACGACGGTGGAGTCACACGCGTAAACGTACGTGGTGCAGAGACGCCGACGTTTACGGTCTACAAGCTCGAGCGCCCCAGTCGCGTCGTGATCGACTTGCCGCACACGCGGCTCGCCGATGCGTTGCGCGGGCACGAGACCGCGGCGCTGATTCAACCCAACACGTGGGCGGTGTCGACGATCGCTGCGCAGCAGCTCGACGACGGCGCGGTTCGCGTGATCGTGACGATGGCGCGGCCGGGCCGCTACGACGTCAAGACACAAGGTAACGAGCTGGTCGTCATGGTGATGCCGCGTGATGCGGCTCCCAAGGTGACCAACCCGGCCGAGCTCGAGGCCGCGAAGAAGCAGGCCGAAGCGGCGAACAAGACCGCGCTGCAGAGCAAGGCGGACGCCGATCAAGCGCGTGCCGAAGCCGAGCGTCTGCGCAAGGCGGCCGCGGATCAGGCCACCAAGGCCGAGGCGGCACAGAAGGCCGTCGCGCAGGCGAGCGCCTCGGACATCGCGAAGGCGAAACAGGCAGCATCGACAGCGCAGGCCGAAGCGGCGAAGGCGAAGGCGCAGGCGGCAAAGGCGAGCACGGATGCGGAGTGGGCGCGCAAGGCGGCGGGGCTCGCTCAGATCGAAGCGGACAAGACCAAGATCGCCGCCGAGCAGGCGCGGCGTGACGCACTCGCCGAGACCGCTCGCGCGAAGAACGAGACGCAGCTGGCCAAGAAGGATGCAGCCGCGGCGATGAATGACGCGGCGGCGGCGAAGAACGACGCAGCGCTCGCGAAGAACGACGCGGCTGCGGCGATGAAGCGCGCGGATGCCGCGAAGCATGACGCGGCGGCAGCAAAGAGTGACGCGGCGTCCGCAAAGCTCGACGCCGAGGCCGCGAAGGTCCGTGCGGCGGAAGCGGCGGTAGCGCTCGAGCGCGCGAAGGCAGATGCGGATCGCACGCGTGACGAGATGACGCGCAGCAAGTCTGCCATTGCGTCGGCGAAGGCCGAAGCAGACGCGGCGAAGCGCGAAGCGAACCTGGCGAAGTCGGAAGCAGCGGCGGCGAGGCAAGAAGCTGCCGCGGCCAAGGCGGATGCCGCGCGCAAGCTGACGGCGATGGAACAGAAGGCAGCGGCGGCGCAAGCACTCGAGGACAAGGCCCGCTCGACGCTCGCCGCGGCGCAGGCCCGTGAAGAGGCGGCGCGCGAGATCGCGGCTGCCGCAGCCAAGGAGCGCGGCCTCGCCGAGACCGCGATGAAGCGCGCGCAGCAGGCGCGTGACAGTGCAGATACGGCAAGTCGCAGCAAGCTCGTCGCCGAGGCGAAGGCCGCGGAAGATCGGCTCGCGACGGCGCGCGCGGCGACGGCCGATGCGGATGCCCGCCGCAAGTCGGCCGAGCAGGCAGCGATGATGGCGAAGACGGATCTCGAGTCGAGCAAGTCGGCGCTCGCGGGTGTCGAGGCGCAGCGTGCAGCTGCCGTTGCAGCGGCGACCGAGGCGGCTCGCAAGCGTGCCGAGGCCGAGCTCGCGGTCACCGAGGCAAACCAGCGCAAGGGCAGGGCAGAGAATGACCGCGCGACGGCCGAGAGCGCCGCGCGCGACGCCGAGAAGCAGCGCGTGCTCGCCGAGAAGCAGCGCAAGGTCGCCGAGGCGAGTGCACGTGACGCCGAGGCGAGCCTCGTGACGTTGACCAAGAAGCGCCAAGCCGCGGAGAGCGCGGCCGACTTGGTTGCGACGCGTGCAAAAGCGCAGGCGAAGGCCGAAGCAGAGATGGCCGCGGCGAAGTCGCGCAAGGCCAGTGATGACGAGATTTCGGCGGCGCGCCGCGAAGTGGCGAAGCTGACCGAGGAGCGCAAGCGCGCCGAGACCGAGCTCGCGGAGCGCCGCAAGGCGGTCGCTCAGCAGCAGTCCGAGGCGGCGCGCCTCGAGACCGCGGCGGCGCAGGCTCGCGATGCAGCGTCGCGTGAGGAAGCTCGCCGCACCCAGCTCGCGCAGCAGCGCGAAGTCGAGGAGCGCGAGCTCGCGAAGGTCAAGGCGGCGAAGGTACAGGCGCAGGTCGCAGCAGCGCCGGCACCGGTCGCGGCGAAGCCCGTCGCGGTCGCGAAGGTCACGAACGCCACGTTCAAGGGAAACGAAGCCAGCGGCGTGTTCGAGCTCGCGATGGCAGGTGAGCCGAAGATCGAGCTTGGTGACATCAGCGACACGCATGTCGAGCTCATCGTCGACAACGCGCAGCTCGCGCAGCAGCTCGAGCGCACGCTCGATGTGTCGAAGTTCGGCAGCCCGGTGAAGAAGATCAGCTCGTACAACGACCGCCGTTCGCCGAACCGCGTGCGTCTGATCGCCGAGCTGGTGAGCCCTGCGATCCCGACGGTGGTGCGCGAGACCGGCGTGATCCGCTGGCGCTTCGCGAGCACGGATGTCGCCGCGGCCCCCGCGAAGAAGATGAAGTCGACGAACATCCCGCCGGTTGTCGTCGGTGGCTTTGGCGCGGCGTCGACGCCCGTCACGCAGCATTCGGTCTCGCAGCTGCCGGGTGCAGGTGGCCGTGGCCGCCGCATCTATCACGGCGCGACGGTCGAGTTCGACTTCAAGGACGCGCCGATCCATGACCTGCTCCGCATCATCGCGGACACCGGCGGCGTGAACATCGTTGTCCCCGACACCATCGACGCCAAGGTCACGGTTCGCCTCAAGCGCGTGCCGTGGGACCAGGCGCTCGAAGTGATCCTCGCGTCGCACGGCCTGTGGTATCGGCGCGAGGGCAACCTGTATCGCATCGCGCCGCGCAAGGAGCTCGACGCCGAGGACGAGGCGGAGGCTGCGCGCCGCGCCGCTGCGGTCCAGTCCGAGCCGCCGAGGACCGAGGTCATCCGGCTGAACTACGCGTCGTCTGACGAGCTCAGGCCCAAGCTCGAAGGCATGCTGTCGCCGAAGGGCAAGATCGAGGTCGACGGCCGCACGAACGCGCTGATCATCAGCGACGTCGCGTTCAACCGCGAGAGCATTGCGCGGCTCGCGCTGGAGCTCGACACGCAGACTCCGCAGATCACGATCGAGGCCCGCATCGTCGAGGCGCAGTCCAGCTTCGTCCGTCAGTTCGGTATCCAGTGGGGCGGTCGCGCACTGGCGGGTGCAGGCGGCGGCAACGCGACCGGCCTCATCTTCCCGTCCTCGATTGGCCTGGTCGGCGGCAACACCGACGGTCAGACGCCGGAGCAGGGCATCAGCGCGCTGCCTTCTGACTTTGCCATCAACCTGCCGGCAGCGACGGGTACGGGCGAGGGTGGTGCGATCGGCATGTCCATCGGCTCGGTCGGCGGCAACTTCAACATCAACCTCCGCCTGTCCGCGCTCGAGGACACCGGTACGGTGCGCATCGTGTCGGCACCGAAGATCACCGTGCTGAACAACAAGTCGGCGACGATCAAGTCCGGTGTGTCGATTCCGATCTCGGTCGTGTCGGCAGCTGGTACCCAGACGCAGTTCGTCCAGGCTGACCTCAAGCTCGAAGTCACGCCGTACGTCTCGCAGCGTGACTGTTCGATCGCGATGAAGCTCAACGTCACGAAGAACGAGCCCGACTTCGTCAACACGGGCGCTCGTGGCGACCCGACGATTCTGCGCCGCGAAGCGACCACCGAGATGCTCGTCGCCGACGGCGAGACCAGCGTGCTCGGCGGCATCTACACGCGTAACTCCGGTCTGTCGTACAAGAAGGTTCCGTTCTTCGCCGACCTGCCGGTCCTCGGCTGGTTCTTCAAGAGCCGCCGCGAGAACGACACCCGCACCGAGATTCTCGTGTTCATCACGCCGAAGATCACGAACAAGGCCTCGCTGCGCTGCACGCAGTAGCTAGACTCAGGACTGCATGTCAGCCCCCCTGTTCCTTGTCGGGTTCATGGCGGCCGGCAAGACCACGGTCGGTCGCAAGCTCGCGCTTGCCACCGGCCGTTCGTTCTTGGATCTCGACGATCTGATCGCCGAGAAAGCCGGCGAGTCCGTGCCCGCACTGGTCGCACGCGACCAGCTCAAGTTTCGCGAGCTCGAAGCGTTCGTGCTCGAGCGTCTCATCGTCGACGGGCTCGACCATCACATCGTCGCGACGGGCGGTGGCGCGGCAGTCTTCGGCGACAACCTGCGTCGCATGCGCGCCGCGGGATTCGTCATCTCGCTCGGCGTCGACGTCAAGGATGCCCAGGCCCGTGCCGTGGGTGGACCAGATCGACCGCTGCTCGCAGACGATGGTGTCGATGCGCTGTTTCGCAAGCGGGCGCAGCATTACCGCCGCGCGCACGTGGTGATCGAGACCACCGGGCGATCCGTTGACGACGTGGTCGCCGAGGTCGATGCAGCCGAGCGCGCGTGGCTGCGGCTCCCGTTCGCGAATCGCGATGCGACGCTGGTCTCGCTCGGCGCGCGCAGCTATCCCGTGGTCGTGCACCAGCGCGCCGTCGAGGGCGATCTCGTGCGCAGGTACCTCGAAGGTGCGAGCAAGATCGTCGTGGTCAGCGACCGCAACGTCGCGCGCTACTGGAAGTCGACCGTTTTCGCCGAGCTGCACGATGTCGAGCTGGTGACGATCGAACCGGGCGAGGCGAGCAAGTCGATCGCGCAGTACGGCGAACTGTGCGAGACCCTCGTCGGGCTCGGACTGGATCGCGGATCGGCACTGGTCGCGCTCGGCGGTGGCGTGGTCGGCGACTTGACCGGGTTCGTCGCGGCGACGCTGTTCCGTGGCATCCCGGTCATCCAGTTGCCGACGACACTGGTCGCAATGACCGACGCTGCGATCGGCGGCAAGACGGCGATCGACCTGGCCGCCGGCAAGAACCTTGCGGGCGCATTCTGGCAACCACGACTCGTGGCCTGCGGGCTCGACATGCTCGGGACGCTGCCGGGCCGCGAGCGGCGCGCGGGATTCGGCGAGCTGTGGAAGTACGCGCTGCTCGACGGCGAGCACCTGTGGGGGCTCGTCGACGCGTGCACCGCGTGGGCTGCGAGTGACGACCCCCAAGCTCCTCCACCCGCACTTACTGAAGTGATCGAGCGCTCGATTGCCTACAAGGCGGCGATCGTCGGCCGCGACGAGCGCGAGGTGACCGGGCATCGCGCCCTGCTCAACCTGGGCCATACCGTCGGTCACGCGATCGAGTCTGCGAGTGGCCTACATCACGGTGAGGCGGTGGGACTTGGCCTGATCGCCGCGGCGAGGGTCTCGGCGAGTCTCGCAGGTGCCCGGCGCGAGCTGGAGGGCGAGGTCGTCGCTGCCTTGCGCCGCACGGGGTTGCCGGCGGAGCTCGACCGCTACCTCACCGACGAGGTGCTGGGGCGCATCCGCGTCGACAAGAAGCGAATCGGTGACAAGGTTCGCTTCATTGCCGTGCGTGAGGTGGGGGCGTGTGATCCGATCGAGATAACCGTCACCGAGCTGCGAAGAATTTTGCGTCCTGTTACGCCCGCTTGATACGATTTTTATTGGAGGAAGCTCATGCGTCTCGCGTCCCTCACATCTGTTCTAATTCTCGTCGGGTGCGCCAATCAGGGCGATGAGGGCATGATCGTTCTCAACAACACCGCAGTCACGTCCACGTGCGTCCTGACCGGTGATCCCGCCCAGCCGTTCGTCTCTCACGGCGAGCTCTATGCGCTCGGGAATGCCGGCTATCTGCTCACCCCGCTGATCCAGAGTCGCGTGACCCTCGAGACCGGAGGCTCTGCGACGGCGGTCGACCAGCTCCAGAGGACGATCGCGCTGCGTGGCGCGGATGTGTCGCTGACGGTCGAAGCCGTGAGCGTGCGCAACAGCGATGGCAGCTACACGGTGACCCAGCCGACGAACAAGCAGGTCGATCCGTTCAGCGTGCTGTTCTCGGGCTCGCTCCCTCCCAACGGCAGCGTCAACGTCGGGTTCGAGGTGATCACGCCGGCGACGGCTCAGCGCATCCTCGGGCTCGCGGGCTATCAGGCCGGTCAGCTGATGTCGGCCGAGGTGCTGGCTGCGGTCACGATCCGAGGCGACCTCGGCGGCGACGAGATCAAGTCGGCACCGTTCCACTTTCCGATCTCCGTGTGCACCGACTGCGTCGTGAACAATTTGGGCCCATGTCCGGCCACCGGCACGCGCGCCGGCAATGCGTGCAACCCCTTCCAGGATGGCGTCGTCGACTGCTGCACCGGCACCAGCGGCCAGCTCATCTGCCCTGCGACGCCCTGATTGCGCTTTGCACGCGGGTTCGCTGGCGCAGGTCCCATTCTTCCTAGTACCTTGATCGACGAGGACACCCTTGTTCGCTGAAACGCTCAAGAAAGTCGTCGACAACGTCGATGGTGGTATCGCGGCGCTCGTCATGGGTCTCGACGGAATTCCCGTCGACACATATGTCCGGCAGAAAGACCGCGTCGACGTGACCACCGTCGGGATGGAGTTCTCCTTCATCCTCACGCAGGTCAAAAAGGCCGGCGACAGCCTGCAGGTCGGCGGGCTCGAGGAGCTCGTCGTCAAGGCGCAGCAGCTCGTGCTGATCTGCCGCATGATCTCGCCGCAGTACTTCATCGGGATCGCGCTCGCGCCTGAAGGGAACTTCGGCAAAGCGCGCTACCTGGCCCGCCTCGCGACCCCTGCGTTGGTCGCTCAGCTCTAGTGGCCCGGGCCAAGCGTCCTCTGGGTAGTCGCGGTCGCCGGCCGTTGCGCCAGAAGACCAGCGTGCGCCCGACGAAAGCTGCCCGCACTCGCGGTCCGATCAAGATCGCTGTCCTCCACGGCCCGAACTTGAATCTGTTGGGCACGCGCGAGATCGACATCTACGGCACCACGACGCTGGCCGAGATCGAGGCCGAGCTCGGAAAGCGTGCGCTGGAGCGTGGCGTCGAGCTGCGGTCCGCGCAGACCAACTTCGAGGGCGAGCTGGTCGCGCTGATCCAGCTGGCGCGCAACTGGGCCGACGCGATCATCATGAACGGCGCGGCGTACACGCATACGTCGTATGCGATCCGCGACGCGATCGACGCGGTTGGGCTGCCGACCGTCGAGGTCCACATTTCGAACATCCATGCGCGTGAAGCGTTTCGCGCCCATTCGGTGACCGCGGCCAGCTGCATCGGCGTGATTACGGGTTTCGGCGCAAATAGCTATTACCTTGCACTGGACGCGGCCCTCTCCCACGTGGAAGCTACGAGGCGCTCTCATGGCCAAGCAGGGAAAAGGCAACAGAAACCAGGCAGCGGACGCAGACGCCGGAAGTGACGAGCACGAGCTCGTCACGATGGCGCGCGGGCTTGCCGAGATCGTCTCAGCGCACGGACTCAGCGAGCTGATCGTCGACACCAAGGACACGACGCTGACCGTGCGGCGCGGACAGGTCGGCGTCGCGATGCCGATGCAGATGCCGATGCAGATGCAGATGCCGATGCAGTCGGCGCCGCACATGTCCGCACCAGCGTCGGGCGGCGCGCCTGCCGCCGCAGTCATCGACGACAAGTCACATGTCGTGACGTCGCCGTTCGTCGGCACGTTCTATCGCAAGCCGAACCCGGACTCGCCGAACTACGTCTCGCTCAACGACAAGATCGACAAGGGCGGCGTGCTCTGCATCGTCGAAGCGATGAAGCTGATGAACGAGATCGAGGCCGACGTTGCCGGCACCGTGATCGCAATTCTCGTCGAGGATGGGTCGCCGGTGGAGTACGGCCAACCACTCTTCAAGATCGCGACCTAGCAATGTTCAAGAAGGTCCTCATCGCCAACCGTGGCGAGATCGCGCTGCGCGTGATCCGCGCCTGTCGCGAGATGGGTCTCAAGACGGTCGCCGTGCATTCGACCGCCGACGCCGAGGCGCTGCACGTGAAGTTCGCCGACGAGGCGGTCTGCATCGGTCCGCCGCCGTCGGCGAAGAGCTATCTCAACGTGCCGCAGATCATCTCGGCTGCCGAGGTCACGGGCGCCGATGCGGTGCATCCCGGCTACGGCTTCCTCTCGGAGAATGCCGAGTTCGCCGAGGTCTGTAAGAAGTGCGGGCTCACGTGGATCGGTCCGTCTCCCGAGGCGATGCGCCTGATGGGCGACAAGATCCGCGCGCGCGCGGCGATGGCCGAGGCGGGCGTTCCGATGCTGCCGGGCTCGGCGGGCATCCACGACGAGATCACGCTGCTCGAGACCGCGGACAAGATCGGGTTCCCGGTCATCCTCAAGGCGAGTGCCGGCGGCGGCGGTCGCGGCATGAAGATCGTCTACGAGAAGGAGAAGCTCCTCGAGGCGTGGGCGACGGGACGAACCGAGGCGCAGGCTGCGTTCGGCAATCCCGAGATGTTCATGGAACGGTACTGCCAGAGGCCGCGCCACATCGAGATCCAGGTCGTCGGTGACAAGCACGGTCACTACACGCACCTCGGCGAGCGCGAGTGCTCGATCCAGCGCCGCCACCAGAAGGTCATCGAGGAAGCGCCGAGCGCAGCGCTGCCCGATGCAACGCGCAAGAAGATGCAGGCGGCCGCGGTGAAGGCGATCGAAGCGATCGGCTACACCAACGTCGGCACGCTCGAGTTCCTGCTCGACACCGACGGCAGCTTCTACTTCATGGAGATGAACACGCGCCTGCAGGTCGAGCACCCGGTCACCGAGCTGGTGCACGGCGTCGATCTCGTGCGCGAGCAGCTTCGGATCGCCGCGGGCGAACCGCTCTCGGACTCGGTGATGGGCCAGCCTGATCAGGTCCGCAAGCCGCGGGGGCACGCCATCGAGCTGCGCATCAACGCCGAGGATCCCAATAACTTCGCGCCCTGGCCGGGCAAGATCACCGCGCTCCACATGCCGGGTGGTCTCGGTGTGCGTGTAGATACGCACGTGTATGCAGGCTACACGGTGCCCCCAAATTACGACTCGATGATCGCCAAGGTCATCGTCCACGACGTCGACCGCGGTGCGGCGATCCGTCGCGCCCGACGCTGTCTCGACGAGATGGTGATCGAGGGACCACGCACCAACATCCCGTTCTTGCGTCGGATCGTGAACCACCCGGACTTCATCCGTGGCGACTTCGATACCGGGTTCGTCGCGCGCATGCTGGCCGAGCGCGCGTCAGCCGCCTGACGCCGTTATTTCGTAGCGTCTCAGCGCAGTGATCCAGTGTGTGCATCGCGCTGCGCAAGCGACGGGTTTCACAAGGCCTTTTCCTTGACCACCTGCATCCGCGGGCCGTACTCTTTCATGGATGCGCGGGGCATACTGCCGTGTGCCTGATGTGACGCATCCCACCGGGAGGCAGTAACGGCTCGTGGCCTTCAACAAAGAAAAGGTCATGGATGCGGCCCGCAAGTTTGTCGAGAAGAACCAAATCGACAAAGCGGTGAAGGAGTACCTGCGGATTGTCCAAGAGGATCCGAAGGACGTCCGGGTATGGCTCAAGATCGGCGACCTCTACGCAAAGAAGGGCGCCAAGCAGGACGCGACAGCGACCTATGAAAAGGTCGCGCGCTTCTATCACGAGCAAGGCTTCTTTCTAAAAGCCGTCGCGGTCTACAAGCAGATCCTCAAGCTCGATCCGCGTCTCGTCGACGTGATCTTGAAGCTCGCCGAGCTCTACCGCCAGCTCGGACTGATGTCCGATGCGATGCAGCACTACGAGAGCGTTGCGGCGCACTTTCATCGCGAAGGCAACACCAAGGAAGCGCTCGAGACCGTCAAGAAGCTCGTCGATCTCGATCCCGAGAACATCGCGACGCGCATCAAGCTCGCCGAGCTGTACTCGAAGGAAGGCATCGTCGAAGAGGCGGTGCTGCAGTTCAACATGGCGTGCGAGCAGCTGCGCCGGCAGGGCCGCCAGGACGACTTCGTGAAGGTCGCCGAGCGTCTGCTCTGGCACAAGCCCGACAATCACTCGCTCAATCGCGAGCTCGCCGGTCTCTACCTGCGTCGCAACGATCCGCGCCGCGCGCTGCAGAAGCTGCAAGCGTGCTTCAAGGCCGACCCGCGCGATGCCGAGACGCTCGGTCTGCTCGCGCTCGCGTTCCAGGCGCTCGATCAGAAGGCGAAGACGGTCAGCGTGCTCAAGGAGCTCGCGCGCATTCACGTCGAGAACAAGGTTCGCGACAAGGCGAACGAGGTCTATCGCAAGATCCTCGAGATCATCCCGAACGATCCAGACGCGATCCAGTATCTCGGTGGTGGTGCAGCCGCGCCCGTCGCTGTCACGCCGCCGCCGGCCGCGTACACGCCGCCGCCTCCGCCGCCCACCCCGTCGTCGCGAAACACGCCGCCGCCTCCGCCGATGCGCGCGCAGACACCGCCGCCGCACCAGACGCCGCTGCCGACGGCGGTGCGCACCGCATCCAGCGACGCGAAGTTCTCGCTGACCACCGACTTGCCGGCGATCAAGCCCGAGCACATGAGCTCGCGCATGACGGGCTCGATGCCGCTCGTCGACGAGCAGAGCCTGTCGGGCGACTTCGCGCTGCCCGAGTACGACGACGCCGATTTCTCGGCGGACATGGAGCCGCCGCCGGATCCCCGCCGCATGTCGGCTGCGGGCGAGCGTCACGCCGAGGAGATCTCGAAGATCCTCGCCGAGACCGATGTCTACGTGAAGTACGGCCTGCATCAGAAGGCCGTCGATCACCTGCGTCGCGTGTTCACGCTCGACGGCGAGAACGTCGAGGCGCACGAGCGGCTCAAGGACATCTTCATCTCGCAGGGCCGCGAGCAGGAGGCCGAGGTCGAGTTGCTCAAGCTCGCCGAGCTGATCGCACCGGGCGATCCGGAGCGCGCCGAGCAATACCTGCAGGAGCTGCTCGCGATGAACGGCACGCACACCGGTGCGTTCGATCTCGCGCGCCGATTCCGGCTTCGCCTCGCGCGCAGCTCGAGTGTGTCGTCCGAGGTCGAGTACTCCGGCGGCGATGTCGCCGAGATCGATCCGGATCTCGAGGATCTCGATCTGAATTCGGCGCCGCCGCCGGCGATGGGTATCGCGCGCCACCAGCGCGACTCCGACGACGATTTCGATCCGATCGACCTGGTCGGTCGCAATGGCATGGCGCACGGCAGCCCGGCACCGAGCCGCCCGCCGCAGCGTCCAGGCTACACGCCACAGCCGTCGCCCGAAGACGACGCGTTCGACTTCGGCGCGACCACGGGGAGCGGCCGCACCACGCATCCGGCGCCGGATCCGGACGCGTATGACGACGAGCCGGGCATGCTCCGCGACACGCCACCGGCGAACGCGGGCTGGGACGGTCAGGACTATCCGGCCACGCGCTTCGAAGGCGTACAGGCCTACGGGGCATCACAAGGCGCGCGTCCCTACGCTCCGTCGCTCGACGACGCGGTCGCGGCGCAGCTCGACGACGAGGCGCTCGGTGACGATATCGATCAAGAGGTCGCCGCCGAGCTGAGCTCGACCGCGACGGGTGATGGCGACGACGATCTGCCGTTCGATCCGGCGGATGCGCGCGCGTTCGATGCGGGTGTTGGGCCGAAGGTCGAGACCGACGCGGTCGACGTCAACGGCTTCGAGGAGACTGCGCTGCCGGGCGCCACGGCGAACTACGAGGACGTGAGCGAGGATCCGCTCGCCGTCTCCGGCAGCTACGATCCATACGGCACCGAGGCCGGGCAGAACGCGTCGTTCGAGCCAACCTCGGCGGGACAGCCGATCGTCGAGGACCTCGAGACCGAGGCGGCCTCGCACGCGGTCGAGCCGCGCGCCGAGAGCCTCGTCGAGGATGACCTCGAGGAAGTCGACTTCTACGCGAGCCAGGGCATGTACGGCGAGGCGATGGACTCGCTGCGCACGCTGTTCGATCGCTATCCGAACCACCGCTTGCTCGTCGCGAAGATGCGCGAGCTCGAGTCGCTCGAGGGCGGCATCGAGCCCGTTCAGCTGGAGACCCCGCCGGCGGGGCATGTCACGGGCGACGTCCCAGCCGATGACGTCGACGACCCGCATGAGCTCGAGACCGTCGCGGGTCTCGAGGGTGTCGAGCACACTGGCACGGCGGCGCTCGACATTGAAGAGATCGAGGAGATGTCCGACGACGACCTCGAGCTCGTCGAGGATGCGGGTGCCAGCGGCGCCAAGCGCAAGCAGAGCGTGATGCTCGAGAAGCCGCTCGACGACAGCGACGCCGACACGCACTACGACCTCGGTCTCGCCTACAAGGAGATGGGTCTGTTCGACGAGGCGATCAAGGCGTTCGAGAAGACGCTGCGCTCGCCCGGTCGCGAGGTGCAGTGCCGCGTGATGATCGGAATGTGCTTCCGCGAGCAGGGCCACGCACAAGAGGCCATCACGCACTTCAAGCAAGGCCTGCACGCCAACGCGTCCGAGCGCGATCGGCTGAGCCTCTACTACGAGATCGGCATCACGTACGAATCCGCCGGTGATTTCGGCGAGGCACTCTACTACTTCGAGGCGGTGGTCAAACGCGACCCGAGCTTCGCGGATAGTGCCCAGCGCGCGGCTGCGTTGCGCGAGCAGGGCGGGCGAGCGACCGCGCCCGTCGACGACGACCTCTGAGAATCGTCGCGATCGGCGCGCACGCTCCGCTGCTCGCAGCGTTCCATGGCGGCATCTATCGCGACGCGTTCGCCGCGCAGAGCGAGCCGCTCGAGGCGTGGCAGCGCGCGCTGCGAGGCCAGGCCGCGTACACGCTGACCGTGCGAGTCGCGCTCGACGATGCGGGTTCCATCGTCGGCGGCATCGCGTCGGAGCTGTATCCGCGCAGTCGCTGCGGGCTCGTCACGTACATGGTCGTCGCGCCGGGGGCTCGTGAGCGAGGGCTCGGGCGGCAGCTGCTCGACAAGGCTGCCCATGCGCTGTACGAGGCCGGCGCGCTCGTGGTGCTGGGCGAGGTCAACGATCCGCGCGTGCACGGCGAGTCCGCGCGGCCCCGGCTCGATCGGTTCCTGCGATGGGGCGCGCAGCAGCTCGACGTTCCTTACGTGCAGCCATCGCTCGGAGACGGGCTGCCGCGGGATCACGGCTTGTGCTTGATCGTGCTTCCGCCGGTGCCTCCTACCGTCGAGGATTCGAGTATCTACGCGTTCATCGACGAGCTGTACGCGGTAACCGAAGGCACCCACACGCAGCGTTAGATGGTCTCTCGCTGTGCGTGTTGACCCGACCGTCCGCGACCGCTCACACTTGGGGTTGGATGGAGACCGCGCCACGCGTGAAGGGCGAGTCAGAGCTGCCCGTCGGGTTCGTGGTCGGCGAGTACGTCGTCGAGGCGAAGATCGGCGAGGGCGGCTTTGGCAGCGTGTTCCGTGCGAGCCATCCGAAGATCGGCAAGCTCGCGGCGATCAAGGTCCTGTCGCGCAAGTACTCCGGCGATCCGGAGATCGTGTCGCGGTTCACGGCCGAGGCGCGCGCGGTCAATCAGATCCGTCATCGCAACATCATCGACATCTTCGCGTTCGGCGAGCTCGAGGATGGCCGCAGCTACTTCGTGATGGAGTTGCTCGAAGGCGAGCCGCTCGACAAGATTCTCGGCGAGGCCGGTGGCTTGCCGCTCGGCGAGGCGCTGCCGATCCTGCGCGGTATCGCGCGAGCGCTCGATGCGGCGCACGAGAAGGGCATCGCACATCGCGACCTCAAGCCGGAGAACGTGTTCCTGTCGCGCGACGCGGAAGGACATCCGCATCCCAAGCTGCTCGACTTCGGGATTGCGAAGCTGATCGGCGAGCAAGGCGGGGCGATGCACCGGACGCGCACGGGCTCCCCGATCGGCACGCCGTATTACATGTCGCCCGAGCAGTGCCGAGGGCAGAACGTCGATCATCGGACCGACGTCTACTCGTTCGGTTGCGTCGCGTATCAGCTGCTCACCGGCAAGCTTCCGTTCGAGGGCGAGAACCACCTCGAAGTCCTGATGAAGCAGACGACGGACGAGCCCATCCCGCCGTCGATACGCGCACAGGAGAACCCGGCGCTGCCACCGCTGCCCGTCGCGATCGACGACGCGATTGCGTGGATGATGCGCAAGGACGCGACGGAGCGGCCGCCGAATCTGCTCTCGGCGATGCACGCGCTCGAGGAGGCCGCGGGCATCGAGTACCCGCGTGCCACCACCGAGCCGCCGATGTCGCGACGCACACCGGTCTCGATCACGCCGCTCTCGATCACGCCGATGCCGCCGAAGCGCAACAGCTCGACGGCGCTCGCGAACACGATGGCCGCCACGACGGGCGAGCAGGCCGCGCCTATCCGGGGAATCCGGGCGGCGAGGGTGGACTCGGTGGGGCCGGTGGCCGCGGTGCCGGCATCCTCATGGTTCATGCGAATACAATCGAGGTTGCCGGCACGATCAGCGCGCGTGGTGAGGCTGGCGCGAGCGGTCTCATCGGTCTCGACGGCGGCGCCGGTGGTGAAGGTGGAGGTGGCGGCACCCCCGGTTCGCCGTGTAACGGTGTCCAGGTGGTCGGCGGTCGCGGTGGTGGCGGACAGGGCTCCGATGGCGGCAGCGGCGGAGTCGGCGGCGGTGGCGGCGGTGGTGGCTTGATCGAGCTTCGCGCATTTGCGTTTGTTGCGGGCGGTGTTGCAACCGCGACCGGCGGTGCAGGTGGGCAACCGGGTCCTGCGGGCCTCGCAGGCCTGGGCGGCGACGGCTACGACAACGCGAACAACGAGGACGACGGCGCGAAGCCGGGCGCCGACGGAATGCCCGGTAGCAGCGGGAGCATGGGCAATGCCGGCCTCCTCTACGTCCGGTACGTCGACACGTGCACCGGCTGCGCTGGATTCGGTGACCCGACGGCGGTCGTAGAGAAGCTCTGAGAGTGGTAAGCCCGGTGTATGGGCACTCGAACTGAGACCGACAGCTTCGGGCCGATCGAGGTCGACGCCGACCACTACTGGGGCGCGCAGACGCAGCGTTCACTCGAGTACTTCGCGATCGGTAGCGAGACGATGCCGCCAACGCTGATCTACGCGCTCGCGACGATCAAGAAGGCGGCCGCGCTGGTCAACCGCGACCTCGGCTTGCTCGACGCCAAGCTCGCGGACCTCATCGTGAGCGCGGCGGACGAGGTGATCCACAAGAAGCTCGACGACGAGTTCCCGCTCAGCGTGTGGCAGACCGGCAGCGGCACGCAGACGAACATGAACGTCAACGAGGTGATCGCGGGGCGCGCGAACGAGCTCTCCGGTGGAGCACGTGGTGGCAAGAAGCCGGTGCATCCGAACGATCACGTGAACCTGTCGCAGTCGTCGAACGACGTGTTTCCGACGGCGATGCACCTGGCCGCGGTTCACCGCATCGAGGAGCATTTGCTGCCTGCGGTCGCCGGGCTGCGAGGGACGCTCGATCTGAAGGCGCATGCGTTCGCCGACATCGTGAAGATCGGCCGCACGCACCTGCAGGATGCAACGCCGCTCACGCTGGGCCAGGAGATGTCAGGCTGGGTCGCGCAGCTCGATCACGGGCTCGGCGCGATTCGCCGCGCGCTCGGTCCGGTCTACGAGCTTGCGCTCGGTGGCACCGCCGTCGGCACCGGGCTCAACTCGCATCCCGACTATGCGGTGCGTATCGCGCAGGAGCTCGCGACGATCACGGGGCGGCCGTTTGTCACCGCACCAAACAAGTTTCAGGCGCTCGCATCGCACGACGCGCTGCTCGGGCTGCATGGAGCGCTGCGCGTGCTCGCGGCGAGCCTGATGAAGATCGCCAACGACGTGCGCTGGCTCGCGAGTGGTCCGCGCAGCGGCATCGGTGAGCTCACGATTCCGGAGAACGAGCCGGGCAGCTCGATCATGCCGGGCAAGGTCAACCCGACGCAGTGCGAGGCGTTGACGATGGTCTGCGCGCAGGTGTTCGGCAACGATGTTGCGGTCGGAATCGCCGGTGCGAGCGGCAACTTCGAGCTCAACGTGTTCAAGCCCCTCGTGATCCACGCGGCGATGCAGTCGATCGAGCTCATCGGGGACGCGTGCGAGTCGTTCGACGAGCATTGCGCGAAGGGCATCGAGCCCAATCGCGCAGAGATCGGTCGCAAGGTCGCCGGTAGCCTGATGCTGGTCACCGCACTCGCGCCGCACATCGGCTACGACAAGGCGGCGAAAGTTGCCAAGCGCGCGCACGCCGACGGCACCTCGCTGCGCGAGGCAGCGATCGCGCTCGGCTTCGTTACAGACGCCGAATTCGAAGCGTGGGTTGTGCCGGCGGCAATGGTGGGGCCGGCTCCTCGCTCGTAGCCTTCTCGCCGATCCGGATCGCGAGGTTGGTCGCGGTGACGCGAGCGACCACGAGTGTGACGCTGACGGGGCTGAAGCCGTCGAACGCGACCTCGAGTGTCTCGATGCCGTCGAAGTGCAGCCGATCGGCCGACAGCATCGAGCCGCCGAGCCGGAGATCCTTGATCGTGGTGTCGATGCTGCCGACGGTGCCGGTGATCTTGCCGGGACCGCGATCGCGGATCGCGCCCTGAACTTTGAGATCGACCATGCCAGGCTGGTCGTCGCCGCCGAACATGATCGTGCCGCCGCCGACGGCGAGGTGACGTGGCGCGAGCAGCGAGATCGCGATGTCGATTGCTTCGAGTGCGAACGAGCGGAGCACGCCACTGCGCTTGTCGCTCGACGACGACGATGACTTCTGGCCGGAGCCGATGCGGTAGTCGGCAAGCGAGCGCACCGGAACGCGGCCGAACGAGGCGAGCGTCGACGCTTCGTTGTCGAGGGCCCACGTGATCAGGTCGTGGCCGCCACCGACGATCGGTACCTTCCACTGGACCTTGAGGCGCTGGTCCTGGTGCTTGATGTCGAGGAACGTGCCTTCGAGCCAGTCGAGGCCTTCGTCGAGCGCGCGGTAATCGAGGCTGCCCTCCTGGATTGGAACCTTGAGCTGCTGGTCGAGTGTCCGCACGCCGACCACCGGCAGATCGAGCTGCACTTTGATCGTGAGGTAGATACGGCCCGATAGCGAGTCGAGGAAGCGCAGGTGCTCCTGGCGCTGAAATGGATTGACCGGCGACGACGGCCGCTTCGCGGGCGTGGGCTCGGGCGGCTTGGCGCGCTCGAACGGACCACTCACCTTGAGACGAACCTCGGAGAACGTGACGTGCGGCGACACGAGCTCGACGCTGTGCTCCACGCCGCCCGTGAGCGACAGACCGTGCGGAAACTCGGCGCGCTCGATCGCGATGTCGAAGCGGCCGCTGTCGTCCTTGAGCCACGCGCTACCGGCGCTCGCTGCTTCCGCTTTCCAGCGCACGGAGCTGAAGCGGCCCTCGAGCCCTTCGAACGAGCAATCCGTGGCGCCATACGTGGTCACGCCGGCGCGGCCTTCGAGCTTCTTGGCGTGCGCTCGGGGGAACGTCAGCCGCGTTCCGCCATCCCCGCCCTCGTAGGAGAACCGTTGGACATCGAGGTCGGCTTCGACTTTTGCCATACAGCATCGGCACTTTAACCCCCTTTTTCGGGGGCGAGAACCTGGTCCCCAACCTCCTTCACCTCCCCCTACCCAGGCCCCATTTGATCCGGATGGCCCCGTCGCCCGTAGATACACACACAACATCAGGGGAGGGCCGAATGGCCAAATCAATCCTGGTTGCGGGCCTGGCGGCGCCTCTTGCGCTGGCGGCTTGCAACTCGTCTGACGGTAGTCTGTCCAGTGAGCCACCAAAGAGTGTCGAACAGGTCGCGGCCGGAGGTTTCACGTCTCCGATGGACGCGGTCGCTAGCCTGGATGGCAGCGAGTTTTACTTCACCGCCTACACGACGGAGGAGGACAAGTTGCCCGCGCTGTTCAAGACAGCGGCCCGTGCGGGGAGCACGGCCGAAGTCCTGGCAGCAGGCGACCCCCTCGAGACGCCGACGGGCCTCGTACTGTCGTGTGATGGCAAGGCGCTGTTCCTCGCCGACATGGGCGGTGAGAACGGTGCCATCTACACCATCGCGCCGGGTGGCGGCACGCTTGCCGACCTCGTAGCCAGCAGCATCATTCGTCCGAGTGGCCTCGCCATGGGTCCGGACTGCAAGACGCTGTTCGCGACGGGGCGCACCAGCGACGGTATGCCCGCGCTGTTCAAGATCTCGGTCGCGGGCGGTGAAGCCGCAGCGGTCTGGATCGGCGAGCCGCTCGAGTCGCCGACTGGCGTGCACGTCGACAAGGATGGCGTCGCGTGGGTGATGGATCACCGCGCATCGGGTGACAGCGGCGAAGGCGTGCTGTTCGCAATTCCCTCCGACGGCTCGAGCGCGACCGTCGTCGTGAGCAACCTGCGCATGGGTACGTTCGGCGGTGTCTCGCTGACGGCCGGTGGCGGTGTTGCCGTGATGCCGACCATCGATGCCGATGGCCGTGGCTAGCTGACCTCCGTCGCGATTTCGAGCGGCGAAGTGAAGCAGCTCGAGACTCCTGACCTCATTGACCCCGCCGGTCTGCGTACCGCGCGTGAAGCAGCCGTGTTTGCCGTCGTCGATTCCGAAGGTGGCGCGATCTACCGCGCCGAGTGAAAGGACCAACCATGAAGACCATCAAGAAAGCTATCTACGGTGCGTTGGCGGCCTCTCGCTCGCCGCTGCAGCCATCACCGCAACGGCGTCGAGCCACCGCGAAGCCCCGATGATCGGTGAGGACCAGTACGTCGACAACACCGACGTCTACGCCTTCATCAGCCCAGGTGATTCCACCAAGCTGACGATCGTCGCCAACTACGTACCGCTGTTGCTGCCGCAGTCCGGCCCGAACTTCTACCGGTTCTCCGAGGACGCGCGTTACGAGATCAACCTCGATAACGACGGCGACGCGGTTACCGACATCACCTACCGCTACGAGTTCGACAACGCGATCAAGAACGGCAACACGTTCCTCTACAACACCGGCCCGGTCGACTCGCTCGCGAGCCCGAACCTCAACGTGACCCAGACCTACACGCTGTGGAAGATCACGAAGAACGGCAAGAAGGAGAAGATCATCGACGGTGGCCAGGTCGCACCGTGGAACGTCGGCAAGCGCTCGTTCCCGAACTACGAGCCGGTCGCGCTCCAGGCGATCAAGACCGCCGGTGGCACCAAGTCGTTCGCCGGTCCGCGTGACGAACCGTTCTTCGTTGACCTCCACGTGTTCGACCTGCTCGGCGTCGGCGGCGCGCCCACCACCGACGGCGTCAACGTGATGTCGCTGGTGCTCGAGGTTCCGATCGCCGAGATCGCCGAGGGTGGTCAGCGCCCGACGACCGCGACCGCAAAGAACTCGGTCATCGGGATCTTCGCGAGCTCGACGCGGCCTCAAGTACGAATTCTACGGCGGGGTCGCGACGCCGACGACTACGGCAAGCACGTCCAGGTGTCGCGCCTGGGCTGGCCACTCGTGAACGAAGTGATCGTGCCGCTCAAGGACAAGGACAAGTTCAACCGCTCGGCGCCCAAGGACGATGTCGCCAACTTCGGCGCGTACATCCTCGACCCCGAGGTCCCCAAGCTGCTCAACCTCGTGCTCAACGCGGGTTGTCCGGCCACGCCCGCCGGTGGTCGCACCGACATCGTCGGTCTGCTCGCGCCGAACGGAACGGCCGCGGCTGACCTGCTCCGCATCAACATCTCCGAGGGGCAGACCAATGCGCAGTCGCACTTTCCGAACGGCCGTGCGCTCGAGGACGACGTGACCGACACCCTGCTCACCGTCGCCTGCAACAACGGTGGTGCGATCGGTGATGGTGTGAACGCGAACGACAAGGCATTCACGACGACGTTCCCGTATCTCGCCTCGCCGCACTCCGGTAACCCGTAAGCACAAGGAGCCCATGACCATGCGCACCCTTCACCTCGCCTTGATCCTCGGTTGTGTCGTCGGCTGCAGCCGTGAGCGCGCGCCTCGCCAGGAGCGTGACGTTGCACTCAAGCCGCAGCTGACCGACGCCACCCAGCACGACCTCGCTCGCGAGATCGAGCAGGCGGATCGCCGCGGAACGTGGCGCGAGGTGAAGGAGCGCTGGCAGGGGCAGCGGATGACGTGGACCGTGACGCGTCAGCGCGTGCTGTGCGCCGCTCCGACGGCGTGCAACGTGGCCGCCTTCCCGATCCAGCGTCCGGCCCAGCAGGGTTGGTTGCCGGCTCTCGAGATGACGGCCGCGGAGTTCGCGAAGGTCGAGGCGTCGTGCGGGTCGGCCGAGCAGTGCGAGCTGGTGATCGAGGGAACCCTCAGCGAGCTGGCGCTGTCGGGTGAGATGCCGACGAATGTCCGGTTTGCGGACGTCACAGTCGTGAGCGCACGTAAGACGTAGGAAGCCATCGCCTGCGCGCGAGCGATGTCCGTTCAGGCTGTCCGGTACTCCCGTTGGTGTGATGCTGTGTCCGTCGCTACGAGAGCATCTGGCGGCGGGTGATGATGCTGACGCCGGCCGAGCTCGTGTAGCGCTGGCGCTCAGTCAGTTCGCCTCACCGTTCGTAGGGGCGGTCGAGGTTTGCAATCCAAATAAAATCATCGAGACTTGGCACCCCATGACGCAGACCGCAGCTGTCTTCTCGGTCGCCAGTGATTCCGCCGCCGCCGGTCAGGATCTCGGGCAACAAATCCGCGATGCATTCGACTCGCAGCCCCCCGATGCCGTGATCGTGTTCGCGTCGAGCAAGTTCGATCATCGGGCGCTCCTGGCCGCGCTCGCCGAGACGTGTCGCGCCGAGGTGCTCGTCGGATCGTCCTCGGCCGGCGAGTTCACCGGCTCGGACCGCGGCGAGAGTTCGGCGTGCGCCCTCGCGGTGCGGTCGGCGGACATGAAGTTCTCGGCCGGCATCGCAACCGGTGTCGGAGCCGATCGCGCTGGTGCGGCGCGCAAGGTCCTCGAGTCGTTTCGCGGCCTCACCAACTCCGACTATCCGTATCGCGCCGCGCTCGTGATGACAGACGCGCTTGCTGGCCACGCCGACGACTTGATCGAGCAGCTGACGATCGCAACCTCGGGCGGCTACGAGTTCGCAGGCGGCGGCGCCGGTGACGACGCTAAGTTCGCTAAGACGCATGTGTTTTGCGGGACCCGCGCGGTGTCCGACGCTGTCGTCGCACTCGAGATTCTGTCGACCAAGCCGCTCGGTATTGGTGTCAAGCACGGCTGGACGCCTGCGAGCGAGCCACTCCGCGTGACGGCAGTCAACGGCGCGCAGCTACTCAGCCTCGACGGCTTCCCGGCTGTCGAAGCCTTCGAACAGCACGCCGAGCGGACGAACCAGAAGCTCGATCGCGAGAATCCTCTGCCGTTCTTTCTGCATAACATCATCGGCATCGACACGCCGAGCGGGCACCGGCTTCGCGTACCACTTGCCATCGACGCCAAGGGTGCAGTGACGTGCGCGGCCGAGATTCCCGAGGGCGCACGCGTGTTCATCATGAAGACGTCCGAGGGCTCGGCGACCGACGCTGCGGCCGAGGCGACCCGCAGTGCCGTCTCGAAGCTGCGCGGCGCAAAACCCGCTGGCGCCCTGTTCTTTGACTGCGTCGCGACGCGGCTGCGTCTCGGCGACGTGTTCGGGTTCGAGCTCAAGGCGGTGCAGGACGCGCTGGGGTCGAGCGGTTTCGTCGGGTGCAACACGTACGGACAGATCGCGCGCGCGGAGGGGCAGTTTGGTGGATTCCACAACTGCACCGCCGTCGTACTTGCACTGCCCGAGTAGCGGATGCTCGATGTCGACACACTGCGACGCGTAACCGCGTTCGGCCCGCCGGCCACGCGTCGTGATGCTGTTGATCAACTGGCCGCGCATCTCGGCGCCGCCGCCATCTACGTGTTCATTCCTCACCCGGATGTCAGCAACAAGCTCGTGCCTGCACCCGGCTTCACGAGCACCCTGCCATCAGGTCGCGGCTGGCGCGCGCTGCTCGCGTCAGCCACTGCCAACGGTACCCGCGTCGGTACGGTTGCCTATCCGACGGCGCGTGACGATGCGCCGGCGGTCGCCTACGTAACCTCTGGCATCACGCTCGTGGTGGTCGGCCGCGCGGAGCCAATCGCCGCCCTTGGCGAGGTGCTCGACGTGGTTGGGCCACTGCTCGCGGCACTGCTGTGGAGCGAACAGCAAAGCGTTGCGGCGCGTGGCGAGCTCGCCGTCGCCTACGAAGCGACCCAGCGCGCCTCGGCGCTCGCGACAGCGCTCGATTTCGCCCGCAACCAAGCGGAGCGTGCGACGCGAGTCAAAGACGAGTTTCTCGCGATGCTCGGCCACGAGCTGCGCAACCCGCTCGCGCCGATGGTCACCCGACTCCAGATGCTGCGCCGCGATGGCGGAATGAATACCCACGTGCAGGATATCCTCGAGCGGCAGGTCTCGCACATGTCGCGGCTCGTCGACGATCTGCTCGATGTCTCGCGCATCACGAGCGGTAAGGTCGACCTCCGGAAGGAGATCGTCGAAGTACAAGGCGTGATCGCTCGGGCCGTCGAGATGGCGCGACCGATGCTCGAAGAGAAGCGCAGCAACCTATCGATCGAAGCCGCAGTAACGGGCCTCACCGTGCACGGCGATCCGGCGCGACTTGCGCAGGTGATCGCAAACATCGTCACGAACGCCGCGAAGTACTCCGACGCAGAGGCCTCGATCTCGATCAACGCTGAGTGCGTCGACGATCTCGTCGTCATCAAGATCACCGACACCGGCATCGGAATCGACGCGGACCACCTCGAACACATGTTCGACCAGTTCGTGCAGGTACCCCAGGCACTCGACCGAGCAAGGGGCGGGCTCGGCCTCGGCCTGGCGATCGTGCGCAGCCTTGTCACGATGCATGGCGGACACGTCCACGCGTTCAGCGCGGGGCGGGGATGCGGCAGCACCTTCACCGTCGAGCTTCCGTACGCTCAAGGGCAGGTCACACAGTCGGCGGCCTCGGCTCCGATACCAACCGCACATGAGCCGCGGCACGTGTCGGTGCTCGTCGTCGATGACAACCGCGACGCAGCGGAGATGCTTGGCGAGCTGCTGCAGACGTTCGGTTACGAGCCGCGAATTGCGCACAGCGCCTCGGAAGCGCTGGAGTTACTCGACGCGGCTCTTCCCGACCTGGCCGTCCTCGACATCGGCCTTCCCATCGTCGATGGCTACGAGCTCGCGCGCGCGATCCGCAAACGCGCGCCGAATGCGAAGCTGGTCGCCGTCACAGGCTATGGCCAGGCCGCCGACCGAGAACGTGCTTTCGCCGCTGGGTTCCACGTGCACCTTGTAAAACCGGTCTCGATCGCCAAGATCACCACGACGCTCGACCAGTTGCTGCAGCCTCAGTCGAACACCACGGTCTTGCCGGCGTAGACCAAAATCCGGTCCTCGAGGTGCGCTCGCACGGCGCGGGCGAGCGCCTGCTTCTCGATGTCCATACCCTTGCGGACCAGCTCCTCGGGATGATCGCGGTGCGAGCAGCGCACGACAGCTTGCTCGATGATCGGGCCCTGATCGAGATCGGCGGTCACGTAGTGGCTGGTCGCACCGATCAGCTTCACGCCCTTCACGTAGGCCTGGCGGTACGGGTTCGCGCCGACGAACGCGGGCAAGAACGAGTGATGGATGTTGATGATGCGCGACGGCCAGCGCGACACGAGCTCGGGCGACAGGATCTGCATGTAGCGCGCGAGCACCACGAGCTCGACGCCATTCTCCTCGAGCAGCGCCTGGGTCACGGCCTCCTGCCGGGGCTTGGTCTCGGCGCTCATCGGGATGTGATGAAACGGAACGTCGAAGTGCTTGGCGACGTGCGCGAGGGTTGGGTGATTCGAGATCACGAGCGCGACCTGGCACGGCAGCTCGCCGGCGCGGTAGCGGATCAGCAGGTCGTAGAGGCAATGCTCCTGCTTGCTGCAGAACACCGCGATGCGGGGCACGCGCCTGCCGTACGCGAGGGTCCAGGCGAGCTGGAATCGCGGGGCGAGCGCGCTCACCGCCGCCTCGATGTCCTCGCGCGTGCGCTCGGACTCGAACGCGATGCGCTGGAAGAACATCGCGGCGACCGGGTCGGTGTGCTGGTCGGCGTCGACGATGTTGGCGCCCAGGCCGAACAGCATCTGCGTGACCGAGGCGACGATGCCCTTCTGATCCGGACAACTGAGCAAGAGGGTGCCGAACATCGGGCAATGGTACTGTAGCGCCACGTGAACCTGATTGGCCGGACCGTGCTCGATATCTACGTTGTCGAGCAAGAGCTCGGCAAAGGCGCGATGGGCACCGTCTACCTCGGGCGCCACGCGAAGCTCAAGCGCAAGGTCGCGATCAAGGTCATGCACGAGCACCTCACCGGCGAGCTCGTGCTGCTCGAGCGGTTTCGCCGCGAGGGCATGCTGGCCAGCAAGCTCAACCACATCAATGTGGTCAGCGTCCTCGATGTCGGAGAGACCTCGGATCGCAAGCCCGTGATGGTGATGGAGTACGCGAAGGGCACGAGCCTCGCGGCTCTGATGGATGCCGGCCCAGTCCCCGTCGAGCGCATGCTGCTGCTGCTCAAGCAGATCCTGCGCGGCCTCGATCACGCGCACAGCGTGGGGCTCATCCATCGCGATCTGAAGCCCGATAACGTGATCCTCACCGGCGGTGATCTCGGTGACGAGGTCGCGCGCATCGTCGACTTCGGTATCGCCGTGCTACGCACGCCCGACGAGTCGATCGGGGGCGGCCGGCTCACCGCATCGGGGATGATCGTCGGCACGCCACAGTACATGGCGCCGGAACAGGCGAAAGCCGAGCCCGCTGACCATCGCGCCGACCTCTACGCACTCGGCATCATCATGTACGAGATGATCTCGGGCATCACGCCGTTCGACGGCACCGCGATGGAAGTCGCGCTGCACAAGATCGACAAGGATCCGCCGCCGTTCACCGAGCGCGCTCCGCATGTCGTGGTCGACCGGGTGCTCGAGGCGTACATGCGCGTGTTGCTCGCGCGCGATCCTGCGCGGCGGCCCGCGACCGCACAGGCGGCACTCGAAGTCCTCGAGCTCTACGAGCGCGATCGGCTGGCCGCCGGCAGCGTGCTCGGCATCATCGATGTCGACCGCGCGGCCGAGATGATCTCGCTTCCCGGCCCGCATCGATAACGTTCGTGCACGACGCGCGACATGCAGTGCGCGCGATGTGCACCGCGTGACACAACCGCGATTCTCGTCAGTAACTGGCAGTCGTTTGTGCTTCCGATTCACTAACGCCAACACCTAGTGTGCGCGCGTGATGAGACCAGCGTTCTTACTCGCGTGTGTGTTCCTGGTGGCGTGCGGTCCTAACAGCCGCGATGGTGCTGGTGGTGGTGACGACACGCCGGGCGGTGGTTCGTGTCCGGTGTGCTCGGAGGACAAGCAGTCGGTCGTCGACTGCAACGGCAACGTGACTTCGTGCCCGCCCGAGTCGGCGTGCTCGAACGGCGCGTGCATGCCGGCGTGTGAGGCCGCGGAGAACAACCACGCCTCGATCGGCTGCGACTACTACGCGGTCGACATGGATGCTGCCCAGGGCCCGCCGCAGGATGCGTGCTTCGCGACGTTCATCGCGAACACCTCGCGCGGTCAGGCGCACATGAACATCTCGTTCAACGGTGCGTTCATCGACCTCGCGACCTTCGCCAAGATTCCTCAGGGCAGCGGACAGTCGCTGACCTATCAACCCTACGACCCGGGTGTCGGCCTCGCGCCGGGCCAGGTCGCGATCGTGTTCCTCGCGTACGCACCCGCGGGTGGTCTGCTGATGCAGAACGTCGCGTGCCCGGTGCCCGCTGCGATCGGAACCGAGGCGCAGATCAGCGGCAACGGCATCGGCAACGCATTCCACATCGAGACCGATATGCCGGTCGTCGCCTATCAGATGCTGCCGTACGGCGGAGGCAAGGCCGCTGCCACCGGTGCATCGCTGCTACTACCGACGAGCGCGTGGGGAACCAACTACGTCGGCGTCACCGCCTACGACACCGACGGTCCGGCGCCACCGATCGCCGTGGCACAGGGTCCGTCGATGAACATCGTCGCGATGGAGGACGACACGATGGTGCAGATGCGGCCGCAGTCGGCGATCACCGGCGGCAACGGCATCCCGACCGCGACCCAGGGTGGCTCGTGGACCGTGATGCTCGACAAGGGCCAGCACGCACAGATCACGCAGTACGCGCGCCTGTCGGGCAGTCCGATCACGTCGGACAAGCCGGTCGGCGTGTTCGGCGGCCACCAGATCATGTCGATCGATCGCTGCTGCGGCGATCACGGCGAGCAGATGATCGCGCCGGTCCGCGCACTCGGCTACGAGTATGTCGCCGCGCCGCACGGCGATCGCAAGCCGACGAGCGAGGACCGCGTCTACCGCATCTTCGGCGCCGTCGACAACACGACGCTCACCTACGACCCGCCGGGCATTGGCCCTGCGACCGTGAACCTCGGCCAGATGCACGAGATCCGCACCGCCACGCCATTCGTCGTGCGTAGCCAGGGCTCGAGCAATCCATTCCTGATGTTCACGTACATGACCGGCGCAGGCGATATGGGCGAGGGCGGCTGGGGGGATGCGGACTTCGTTCGCATGGTGCCGCCGCAGCAGTACATGAGCCACTACGTGTTCTTCGCCGACCCGACCTATCCGTTCACGATGCTCACCGTCGTGCGCCAGAAGAAGAACGGCGAGTTCAAGGACGTCGACCTCAAGTGCATGGGCACGATCAGTGGCTGGACGCCCGTCGGCAACGGCGACTACGAGATCACGTACGTGAAGCTCGTCGACCACTTCGCGGGCCAGAACGGCTGCAACAACGGCGTCAACATCATGGACTCCGAGGCGCCGTTTGGCGTCTACGTGTGGGGCTGGGGCAGCGAGGATACGAATACCGGTTGGGTCAGCTACGGATATCCGGCGGGCGAGGGCGTGCTGCCGATCAACGACGTGATCATTCTGTAGAGTAGCCAGGTGGCAGACACCTGGCGCGCGGTCACGTTCAACATCTGGAACCGGCAGGGCCCGTGGCTGCAACGGTTGCCGCTGATCCAGCGCGGGCTCGCCGCACTCGAGCCTGACTTCGTCGCGCTGCAGGAAGTCCTCGGCTTCACCGGGATGCCGAGCCAGGCGCACGAGATTGCGGCCGGCCTGGGCTGGAACGTGCACCACGTGCCGGCGTGGAACATCGGCGGCGGCCTGACGTTTGGCAACGCGATCATCTCGCCGCATCCGTTGCTGGATCTCCAGAGCCTGCCGCTGCCGTCGCCGCCCGATGTCGACACGCGCACCGTCGCGTTCGCACGCGTCGATATCCCGCACGGCCCGGCGCCGGTGTTCGCGACGCACCTCACGTTCCAGTCGCATCTCGGTCACGCGCGATGCGAGCAGGTCCGCTCGCTCACGGATCACGTCGCGGCGCTAGCGCCGATCGATGGACCGCCACCCGTGATCCTCGGCGACCTCAACGCCGAGCCCGACTCAGACGAGATGCGGTTTTTGCGCGGCCTCACGCCGCTCGGCGGCAAGAGTGTCTACTTCGCGGATTGCTGGCTCGCGTCGGGCAACCTCGATCCGGGCTACACGTACAGCCGCGCGAATCCGTACGCGCTGCGCTCGCGGGAGCCATCGAAGCGCATCGATTACGTCTACGTGCGTGGCCCGGGCAAGCATCTGTGTGGCGAGCCGGTGCGTGCCGAGCTCGCGCTGAGCGAGCCCGTCGACGGCATCTATCCGTCGGATCACTTTGGTGTCGTCGCCGACATTCACGTGGCGCCCAGGGCCCACGACCCGGGCGTCTAGTCGCAGCGCAGCGACTTGATACCGGCGTACTTGGCGACCGCTCGCTCCGCGAACGCGATCGAGCTAGACAACGAGACCGCTGTAGTCGGTGCGCACGAGGTCCTTCACGCGCGCCTTGTCACCACGCGCCACCGCGTAGGCGATCGCGCCAACCGCGGCCTGCGCCTGGAGGTCGCCGTCGTAGGCGTTGTTGCTGCGACCGGTCGCCGGGTCGAAGCCCTGGACCGCGCCGCCGCGGCTCACGCCGCCGAACCAGCCGGTCTTCAGCTTGCCGCCGCCGAGGACGTAGAGCCAGTTGCTGTTCTGCGGCGTGTCGTCGAGCCAGTTCGTGCGATCGAGCGGCGTCTTCGGCGTGTCACCGTCGATCGTGATGACGACGTCCTCGGATAGCGGCGTCTGCGTGATGTCGTCGCGGCGGCCCGCGAGGTCGGTCATGAACGCGTCGAGAACTCGCTTGAGCGCGACGGTCGTGGACTGCAGGCTGTTCGGCCCAGTCGCCATGTTCTGGAACGCGCCGTGCGGATCGTCGCGCAGCGCCGGCAGGATCACCGACGAGGTGAGCCGCATCTGGAACGCCTTCGCGGTGACGATCAGCGTGCGCGCGATCTCCTGGATCTCGCGACGCATCGTGCCGTCGATGCCGTAGGCCGTCTCGTCGGCGGGCGTGATCGACAGCTGGCTCGCGAGGTTGGTGCCGAGGAACTTGGCGGCGCCGCGAGCGGTCGTGTACGAGTCGCGCATCGTCGGGCGATTCGCCGCGCGGTTGAGCTGCGCGAGCGTCTCGTAGTGCGCGCGATAGAGCTCGGCGTGGCCGGTCTTCGCTTTGTCGAGCAGGCTGCCCGCGCGCGACGCGGCGCTGTTGAACAGGCCCACGATGTCGGCGCCGGTCGGGACAACGGCTGCGCGCGGTGCGCCGGGCGCGGTGCCGAGCTCGACGTCGTCGACGGTGATGACCGGGATCACGCTGGGGCTGTCCTGCTGGAGCAGCGCGAGTAGCGCGAACATCGAGTTGCCGCTGACCGAGCGGATGATCGAGTTGGGATTGCGCTGGTGGGTCTCGTTGCTGCCCGCCATGAACGCGGTGACCTGCTGGTCGGCGGCAAACGACGCGAACGGCGTGTTCGGTCCGATCGTCAGCTCCCCGCCAGTGCCCTGGATCTTGCGCGTCGCGGTCGCGGCAAACGGCCACGTGGTGTTTCCGTTGCCGGCGGCGCCCGCGGCAATGTCGTTGTGCGGCCACAGCAGCGTGAACCACGCGAGCGCGCCCTGGCCGGCGCGGAGGTGAACCGTGCGCTTTGTCGGCGTCGCGGCGGCTGCCTCGGCGATGCCACGACCGGCGGTGCGGCCGAGAATGTCGGCGATACGAGATTGCGAGACACCGAGGGCGGCGCCGGTGGCGAGGCTCCACTTGATGAGTGCGCGGCGGGTGAGGTCACGTTTGTCCATGGTGGGCTCCTACTCGCAGGTGTGGGCGGACGCGGCGAGCACGGCGACGGCGAGGCGCTTGCCTTCGTCGACGCTGGCGGCACGCTTGACGGTCTCGTTGCAGATCGCGAGATGCTGCGCGGTGGCGGGGATTCCCATCAGGCAGGTGAAGCCCGAGGCGACGCAGCGGTTGCTCGCGTCGAACAGCTGCGCGGGCGTCGTGCCCTTCATGCACTCGGGGCGCGCCGGCATGCTCGCGATGATCTCGGGCGCGGCTTGCACGTAGATGTCGAACAGCTTCGATGCCGTCGCGATGCCGAGGTCGGTCGTCTCGCGCACGCGGTCGACGTACTTCGGTGCACCGAGGGCGACCGCGCTCGTCGCGAACATGCGGCCGGCGGCGAGCTCGTCGGTGGCGGCGAGATCCACGCCGCGCGATGCCAGCAAGTTGCCGATCGTCGCAACGCGCATCTTCGTGCAGCTGTGGATGCGCGAGGCATAGCGGGGCGGTCCCTCGCGCTGCTCGCGCTCGACGGACGTCCACGGGTTGTCGCCGTGACCGGTGAAGGTCGGATCCTCGATGTCGGTGGTGCAGGCGGCGAGCGCCAGAGCGAGCAAGATGGATTTCGTCATGGTGCTCCTCAGAACTTCACGAAGTCATCGCTGGTGAAGACGCGGTACATCGTGTCGCGCAGCTTGTGGCCGCCGCTGATGAACGCGGTGACATGCGCCTCGATGGTCGCGCTCGGAACGCGCGCACCGCCGTCGACGATGTCGGCCTTGCCCATCGCCCAGTTCCACACGCGAGCGACCGCACACTCGGCGATCGCCTTGTCGGCGGCCATCGCGCGACCGAGCGACGTCATGTCGGTCACGGGCACGCCGAACCGCCACGCCATGCCTTCGCCATTCGGCAGATAGTCGGTCCGCGCGACGTCCGGCTCACCCGGCAGCGGCACCGGCACCACGAAGCCAGCGTTGTACTGGCCGAATCTGTCGAAGTGCGCAAACAGCGGCGCGATGTGGTTCATGTTCGAGTGGCAGTTCGCGCAGATCACGCTCGAGGTCGACAGGAAGTCGACGCGGCCACCGTTCGCCTTGCCCGCGATGCTCGTGAACGGGAACTTGCCGGTGTACGGCGTCGCACCGCTGACGTCGATCGCGGCGTCCGCGAGCTCGGCCGGGAACGTGGTGCACGCGAACATCTCCTGCACCCAGCGCACGCGACGGAACGCGAGGTTGCCGAAGAAATGCTCGTGCATCGCTGGGTGCGTGAGCAGCCCGGAGGTCGTGCCGCCGTTGTTACAGTCGCCAGCGGTGAACGTGTTTGCCGTCGCGTCGTAGGTGGGGCAGGTGCCCGTCGTCGCGGTCAGCAGATCGAGATACGAGCGGTCGTCGACGATGACCTGCGCGTAGAACGCCGGGGCCGCGTCGAGCTGCGGCTTGTTCTGGTCGTCGCCCATGCGCAGCGTGTCCTTGGCGAACGCGACCATCTGGCGCGTGAACTTGGGACCCGCGAGGTACGAGCGAACCAGCTCCTCGTAGGCGGTGCGCTTCGCCAGATCATCGGGTGCGTCGGCGACGCGAGAGATCTCGACGAGCGTCGGCAAGTCGCCGGTGAGGCGGAGCGCGACGATGCGAAGGGCGGCGTTGTAGTCGACCTCGCGCTCGGCGAGCTTGTCGTCCCATTCGTCGGTCACGGTGCCGTTGGGCGGCGGTGCCGCATCGGGCACGCAGGCCGCAGCGCCGGCGAGGGGCAGCAGCAGCGTCATCGCACATCGGATCATGGTGCCTCCAGAGTCTTGAAGTGGATTGCGAGGTAGTCGGTCGTCGCGAACGACAGGAACCACGCGGAGCCGAGCTCGAGCGTCCTGCCGGCCTCGAGAGACAGGTCGAGATCGGCGAACCGGTCGATCTCGTCGACGATCGGATCCGCCGGTCGCGACACGAACAGCGGGTGAGCGAGCTTGATGCCGGAGCCCGACGTGAGCGTGATGCGCTTCGCGTAGACACCACCCTCGCTCGGCTCGGTGACCACGGTCAGCGTCGCGCCGCCGATACCGAGGTCGAGCGTGACCGCCGTGTTGTGCGCCGGCATGAACGGGCCGACGCGGAACTCTGCGCCGCCGCCGATGCCAACCTTCTCGTCGCGCTCCGCGGTGAGCCACGCGAGCACCGCGGCCGACTGGTCGGGTCCGAGCGCCGGACCGGTGTGCTTGCCCATGGTGAGCAGCAGGCTCGCGCTCGGCGCGCCGACATCGAGCACGGGAGGCTGGAAGTCGAAGATCGTCTCGTACGCACCCTCGGCGGTCCCCGGTGCGAGGAAGTCGATCGCGGGCTGCTTGCCGTGACAGCCGGCGCACGTCGCGAGCTGAGGCCACGCCGACTGCATGAACTGCTCGCGAGCAGTCACGTTGACGGGTCCAGAAGGCGCAGGCTCGGAAAGACAGCCCGCCACCATCGTGCACAGCAGCGTGCACAACGAGCGTTGCAGCATGATTCTCACCATCAGCAACGACCGTGCCGTCGATGCCTCGTGGCCCCTCCAGAGCTGGTGGCCACTAGACAAGCCAGCGCCACTACTCGATCACGCGTGGCCGCGTCATCGCGCTGTCATGTCGACGATCACGCTGCTGACACAACTCGGCCGAAATCTCCGAGGTCCATGCTCACCAGGTTGGTGAGCACGGCTGTGGTCATCAGACCGTCTTGGTCACTTTTGTCAGATGCTGTGGGGCGTCGGCGTCGAAACCGCGTGCAGATGCCAGGGAAGAAAGTCCGAGGTAGAAGCTCTGCACATGGCAGAGCGGCGCGATCACCGACGGTGCCGTTGTCGGCGGAGGCGAGTAGACGTGGGCCCCCAGCGCGGCGAGCTTGGCGACCACATCGCGCAAAGCTTCCTCGGTTTCGTCTGCCTGCCCGAGTGCGATCACCGGGAATCCAGGCTCCACCAGCGCGACCGGGCCATGCAGTACCTCGGCAGTACTGAACGCCTCGGCGTGCATCCGGCTCGTCTCCTTGAGCTTGAGGGCGACCTCCTGTGCGGCGCCCAGCCCGACGCCGCGCCCGACGACAAACAGGCTCCGCGCGGGGGCCAGCGCGCTCAGGTCCCACGGCCGCGTGCATGCCTCGTCGAGGGCATCAGGTAGCGCCAGCGCGGCGTCGCGCAGTGCGGCATCGCCGGTCCAAGCGGCCGCGAGCTGCACGAACGCGAGGCCGGCGAGCAGGAACGACTTGGTCGCTGCGACCGCGGTCTCGTTGCCGGCACACAGCGGCACCACGAGGTCACACGCCGCCGCGAGCGGCGAGCTCTCGTCGTTGACGAACGCGACCGCGAGCGCTCCGCCGCGCTGCGCCGTCGTCGTGAGCTCGAGCAGATCGGGGCTGCGCCCGCTCTGCGACACCGCGATCACCAGCGCACCCTCGAGGCCGACCAATGCCCGCTTGTACATGGAAGCGACGCTTGGCCCGACCGAGGCCACGAGGTGCCCGACGGTCGTCTCGAGCACGTACTTGCCGTACGTCGACGCGTGGTCCGAGCTTCCTCGCGCGCACGTAACAACGATCGGAGGCGGCGTGGCCCGCACTCGCGCTGCGATCTCGGCGAACACGGGCGCGCATCGCGCCAGCTGCCGGCGCGCTCCAGCCGCCGCCTCGCGTGCTTCGGTGACGAGCCTCGACATGCTCACAGGCTAGCTCAGCGACTGCGGGTGCGCTCGACGGTGTAGCCGGCCTTCGCGAGCAGCGCAGGCAATCCCTGATCGCCCAGCATGTGGCCGAGCCCGACTGCCACGAAGGCACCGCCCTTCCCGAAGTACGTCTCGATCTTCGGCAGCCATGTGCGATTGCGCTCGTGCAACATCGTGGCTGCGGTCCGTGGCGTCACGAGCAGGGCTGTCATGATCTCGGTGTTCGCGGCCCGATACGCCATCTGCAGGCGCTCGAGATCGCAGCGCATCGTCGCGCGCGCCTGGATCGCCTCCTGGAGGTCCGACACGTCGACGACCGTGTTGAGCAAGTTGAGCTGATGTTCCCAGGTCTCGAGTGCGTCGACCGGTATGGCGAGGTGCTGCGCGCGCTTGCCGATCAGCGCGTCCATCGATGGTCCGGGTTTCGGACCGAGCGCGGTGGTGAGCAGCGACATCGCGTACCAGGGTGCGGCGCGCTTGAGGTCGTCCTCCTTGATCACGCCGCGCAGAACATCGAGCAGGTCGTACCAGTCCGACGACCGCAGCTGCTGATCGATACCGGGCCCGCGCACCCGGGCGTACTTGCGGAAGATGTCGGGGTCCGGTGCGGTCGCGCCGAGCTCGGTGACCACGCGGACCGACTTGTCGAGCGCGTCCAGTGCGACCTGCGGGACGGCCTCCATGCCGGCGTCGTGGATCGTTCCGTACAGCCACACGACATCGGCACCCTTGTGCACGCGCCACAGGAACGCGGGCTCGGTCGTCGTGATCGGCGCGAGCTTGCACTGCGGTCCCTTCGTACAGCCGGTGACGGCGAGTACAAGGACGAGCAGGGCGAGGCGCACCTGCGTACTCTAGCTAATTGGTCACGCCGAGGGCGTCTTCCCAGCGCGCCGAGAACAGCAGGTAGTCACCGAAGTCGAACGGGTGGTCGCCCATCTTGGCCTTCTGGTCCTCGCGCAGGGTCGTCAGGAAGCGCGTGTTCGCCTTGTCGACGCTGTCGAGGACATCGCGCGCGAGTGACACGCCGGTCATCGGCTTGAAGTTCTTCGGCGCCAGATCACCGGAGAGCAGGGCGGTCATCACCTTGTCCTGGATCTGGGACTGCGCCTCCTGGACCGCGGAGTCGAGCTGCGCGCGCTGCTGCGAGTCGAGGCCGACCTTCGCGGCAAAGTCATCTCGGCCCTTCGCCACGCGGGCGCGATGTGGCGCGACCGCGGCCTGCGCGATCGGCACCATGCGATCGCGATACGACATCATGCTCTCGCCCGGCTGCGGCGCGAGCCACAACGTCCACGCGGGCAGCTTGAAGCCGTTGATCGATGGCAGGCCTGCGCCGGTGTCCGCGGGCGGCTCGTCGTCGGGCGTGTCGCGACTGCGATCGCTCGAGGACGACGACGCTGCGCGCACGATCGTGGGGCGATCGGGTCTGCACTCGGCCTGCGCGTCCTGCGTCGCAGGCTCGCTGCGGTTGCAGCCACGCCACGTTTGCCACGCGCAGAGCCCCGCGAGCACGAACGAGAGATTGCGCCAGCTCATGGAGTCCCAACAGGTGCCGTCGGTGCGGGTCCAGGCGCCGGTTGCTGCGGTGGATACGGCTGCGGTTGCTGCGGATAGCCCTGCGGCGGCGGATACGGCTGCTGCGGCTGCTGCGGATACGGCTGCTGCGGATACGGCTGCTGCGGATACGGCTGCTGCGGATACGGCTGCTGCGGGTACGGCTGCGGCTGCATGGGCGCTGCCTTGGACTTACCCTTCAGGCCGAGGCGATAGGCAACGCCAATGCGGATCTGCCAGGTCGTGATCGGACCGCCGAGCTCGGGCGCGTTGAGGATGTCGAACGACAGTGGACGCGCCCACAGCATGAACGAATCGTTGATCGGATAGTCCATGGTCGCCTCGAAGCGGAACGTCGATCCGGAGACATCCTGGAACGCGTCGTCGTCGAAGTTCACGAGCGTCGCGCCGAAGCCAATGCGCCCGCCGATCGAGAGCTTCTCGCCGACGTCACCCTGGATGCTTCCCGACAGCAGGAACGTGCCGTGCGATGCGTCGCGATTGCCGAGGCTGTCGAAGTCGAGCCAGATGCCCGCGCGTCCGAACCTGTAGGCCGCCGACAACGTGAGTCCGGCGAGGGCAGGAACCTGATCATTACGTCGGTTGAGCGGCGCGGCGATGCCACCGAGCAAACCCAGCTCGAGGTGCCGATTGCTCGGCGTTGTCGGGCCCTGCGGCTGCTGCTGCGGCGGCGGCGGCGGACACGGGTACCCCGCGTAGCCACAGTTCGGCGGCGGGTACTGCTGCGGATACGGCTGCTGCGGATACGGCTGCTGCGGATACGGCTGCTGCTGCGGATACGGCTGCTGCTGCGGATACGGCTGCGGCTGCGGATACGGCTGCGGCTGCGGTTGCGGCTGCGGTTGCGGCTGCGCAACGGGCGCCGCTGCCTGTGGTCTCGGTAAACAACCCGCGAGACAGATCACACCTAACACGACGCTGCGTGTTGCACCCATTTCACCACTATCAGGGCAGGGGGTCTCGTCGAGCCAGCAGCGCAGGGTGAGGCACCGGTGAAGTGACGTATGTACGTGAGTCTGGCGTGAGCACCCGGGCGGAGCACAGGTACGGATATAATCCGTTCATGCGGCATCACCTGGCAAAGCTGACACCGGCACTCCTCGTCGGTGGCTGCTCGCTGATCTACAACCCGAACAACATCGACAAGCCCGCGGACGACGCGCGCATCATCGACATGGGTGAGGTCGCGGTGGATGTCGACATTCGCGCCGATACGAATCCGATCGCGATGGTGCTGACGGAAGCGTTTCCAACGACGCTTCCCGAGGGCACGGGCGATGGCGGAAGTCGCGACGGGGTGATCGTCCTGCGCGGCGAACAGTTCGTGAAGGACGTCGCCGGAAATCTCGCCGTCGTCCTGACGCCGATGACGGCGGGTGCGGTCACACTTGAGAGCTTCGAGGTCTCCGGCAATGGCGACTACATCGCACTCGCGGTGAAAGTTCCGGTCACGGCGGATTGCGAGGACGGCGCCAGCGTTCCCGTGAAGGTCACCGTCACGCAGAACAACGGGATCGGTGGCACGGTGATGGGAGAGCTCGAGACTGGGTTCTCGGTGACGTGTCTCGATCAGCTCACCACGGCGCCCACGGCGACCGCGGGGCTCAAGGAGCTGTACTCGAAGATCGAGGTCGGGCCGATCACGATCCCGCCGGGCGTGAGTAGTCCGCTGATCCTGCGCTCCGCGTCGAGCATCGTCGTCGGGGACATCACGATCAGCGGCAGCGCGCGCGAGCCAGGTCCCGGCGGTGGTCGTGGTGCGCTCAACAACCCGACTGCAGCGAATGCCCAGCCGGCCACGGGGCCCGGAGCGGGCGGCATCGCACCGGCGCTGTCGTCTGGCGGTGGCGGTGGCGCAGGCTATGTGATTCCTGGGACGATGCCGACGGGCGGCGGCGCCGGTGGGAACATGGTCGGTGACATCTGGCTGTCGTCGCTCGCCAACAACCGCAGCAGCGGCGGCGGCGCCGGCGCTTACACGGGGATCAACGCTGGAACGTCGGGCGCGGGTGGTGGTGGTGGCGGAACCGTCGAGCTGACCGCGGCGGGCACGCTGATGGTCGGTACGATCTCGGCGAATGGTGGCAACGGTGGCTCTGGCAGCGCCACCCTCGGCAGCGCCGGCGACGGCGCCGGCGGTAGCGGCGGCACCGTGCTGCTGCGCAGCCTTGCAATGATGACGGCCGGCGCGATCACGGTCACCAAGGGGAGCCCCGGCACGGGCCCAGGCAACGCAGGCGTCAGTGCCGATGGTCGGGTGCGCGCCGACGCGGTGTCCGGCCATCCCGCCAACGCGCAGAAGGGACCGATGTTCGTCGACGTCCCGACCCGCGTGACCGTGCAGACGCCACCGATCAACCTGACGGGCACGATGGCCGATAGCACCTCGACGATGCGTGTGTTCGACAAGGCGAACAACGTCGTCGCGAACATGACGTATACGCCGGTGTTCGGCGGTGGCAGCCCGGCATCGGCGCAGCTCATGCCGACGCTGAAGGCGGGCTACAACCGCATCTGCGTGTGGGTCGCGGGCGGCATCGACACCGTGCCGGAGTCGGTGAACTGCCAGACGATCGCGTTCCTGCCGCCCTGACCCGAGCCCTACTTCGAGCGCGTCTTGATGTCGCCGGCGAGCTTGCTGAGGATGTGGTTCGCCTCGTCGCGCGCGGTCTGCGAGCCCATCGCCTTCGAGATGTTCACGAAGCGATAGCGCGGCCATAGATCCGCCGTCGCATCGGCGCCCTTCGACTGCTGCAGCGCCGCGAGCTGCGCGCCCACGGCCTTGTACTGCGCGGCGAGTGTGGTCGCATCCACCGGTGTCGCCACGGCGGGCTGGGGCACCACGACCGGGGTCTCGTCGACCTTGGTCGTCTTCGCGGCACTGCCGCTACCCGCCTTCGGCGTGATCTTCGGCTGGGTCTTCCTGTCGATCGGCTTCACGGCGGAGCCGGCCGTCGCGGCGCTGCCCGCTTCGACCTCGGCCGAGCCAGCGGAGCCTTCGCCCGAGCCAGCGTTCTCGACCACGGGCATCTGTACGTTGTTCGGCGGCTCGACCTGCACCTTGTCGGGCTGCGTGTCGGTCGGCGTTGCCATCGCGATCTGATCGCCCGGCTCGGCGACGTGAGTCTTCGCCTCGCCCTTGGAGCCGCCGTTGAAGATCACCAGTGCCGCGCCACCGACGATGCCGACGCCGACGATCGCGGCACCGATCAGGGGCGCGCGCCGACGCTTGGTGAGCGGCTCGGTCGACTGCGTCGAGATCGACTGCTCGCGTGACCGCACCGCGCTGGCCTTCGCCATCGCTGGCCCCTGAACCGGGGTAGCAATCGCTTCGCGAACTGGCGGCGGGAACGTGCCGTCACCGCTGCGATGCTCGCGCACCGGCGCCACATCCTGCGTGGCCATCGGCTGGCGCTGCGCCTCCTCGACGGAGACGCCGAGCGCCTGGGCTGCAGCAACGCGATCCTTGCCGATCATGTCGAGCAGGTCACGCGCGACCTTTGCCGTGGCGGGGCGCTGGTCGCGCTTCTTGAGCATCATGCGGCGCGCGAACGCCTCGAGCAGCGGATCGACGTCGAGGTACGGCACGCGCTCGGAGATCGGCGGCGGATCGAGCAGCAGATTCGCGCGGGCGACCTCGGCGCCGCTGCCGTCGAACGGCAGCTTCCCGGACAGCATCTCGTAGACCATGATGCCGAGCGCGAACAGATCGATGCGGTGATCGATCGGATCGGCGACGGCCTGCTCGGGAGCCATGTAGTGCGGCGTGCCGAGCACGAGACCATTGGTGGTGAGGCGGCCCGGGCCCGCGCTGGAGTCGCCGCCCTCGCGCAAGATCGCGATGCCGAAGTCGACGATGCGCGGGACCTCGACACCATGCGAGTCGCGCTCGATGATCACGTTCTCGGGCTTGAAGTCGCGGTGGATGAGGCCCTGCTCGTGCGCGTGGAACAGACCCTCGAGCATCTGGCGCGTCAGGTTCGTCACGCGCTGAGGCGTCATCGGTGCCTCGCTGAGCAGCGACGCGAGGTCCGGGCCCTCGGCGAAATCCATCACCATGTAGCGCATGCCGTCGGGCGTCTCGCCGACGTCGACGACACCGATCACGTTCGGATGGCGCAGGCGACCGGCGAGCTCGGCTTCGCGCTCGAACCGTTGCAGGACCTTCTTGTCCTCGAGCAGGCGAGGGTGAAGGACCTTGACCGCGAACGCGCGGCCGACCTTGACGTGCTTGGCCTTGTAGACCGCGCCCATCGCGCCTTCGCCGAGGCGCGTCTCGATCAGGTACCGATTCGCGAGCGTCTGGCCGACGAGCCGTTCGTAAACTTCTTCGGATACCTCGACTGACATCAGAATCTCCCGAACGCGCTGACTGCCGCACCATCGGAGGTCGGCGACACGATCAGGCGTGGTTCCTCCCCGGACGTCGCGTAGAGCACCAGGGTCGCAATCGCAGCACCTGCTGCGATCACGAAGCCGGAATCAGCCAGGAGGCTGAAGGCGCGGATCGAATCCTTCTTGGATTTGGTGCAATCGATCGGCATGGCGTCGCACGAGTTGTAGCGCGAGCGGGTCGTGATTCCGAATGCGATTCCGGCGCCGAGTCCGACGACAGCCACCGCCGCAGTGATCTTGGCCGGGGTGCTGAAGTGACGTGGGACACCCTCGGTCATCGACGGGGTCATGCCACCGCCGCCGGTATTTTCCTGAGGCTTCGCACGCACCGGGACATCGGGAAGCAGCTGGCGCGCCGCCGACGTGAACTTGGCCTTGGCCTCGGTCTGCGAGGTCAGGTCGATCGCCGCGCGAGATGCACTGCGGTTGGTCGCGGGATCGACCCACGTGGTGTCGATCTGAACCGAGCCGCCGGCGCCGCTATCGACCATCACGACGAACAGTAGCTGCGACGCGCCGGTGCGCTGGGCGACATCGGCCGTGCACGCGGGCGTGGTCACGCAGTCGGGCGGGACACCGTCGGGCGGCAGCTGGCGGCGAACCTCGAGGCCACCGACCGCGACGATATCGAGCTCGGCCATCAGTGCATCGGCGAGCTCTTGCGACAGCGCATCGACGCGAGCGGTATCGAGGTTGACGGCAATCCCGGGGACGATCGCGACGCGCAGTGGGCCCGCCGGCACTTCGGCGACGCGAACAGGCGGAGCGACGGTAGGAGTTGCAGCGGTCGCGCGCTTGTTGAGCTCGGCCAGTGCCTTGACGCGAAGGGCGGATGCGGCGACGCCGATGCGCTCCTCGAGCTCGTCCTGACCGCACAGGTCGCAGACCTCGTGGATGTCGGCGAGCGCATCGCCGCTGGTCGGCTCGAGCATGCGCATCACGATGATCTGGCTGTCGTGCTTGCGCGTGATCGCCACGTGCACGAGCGTCGAGGTCTGCAGCGCCTTCGCGACCTGTGCCAGGCATGGTCCGCTCTTGCAGCTGACGAGGTCAGCCGAAAGCTGCTTGGCGATCTGGTCGGGGGGCACCACGTCATAGCCGGCCGCGGTCAGTCCTTGCAGAACCTGTGCGGTTGCCTTCGCCCGCACGAACTCTTGAACGCCTTTACCGAGCTCGATCGCCAGGATCGCAGTGCGTTCCTTCGTGGTCTCAGCCGCAGCGGAACCAACGGACGACGCGAGCAACATCGCCAACAGCAGCAGTCGCCCCATGATGCGTGCCATGGAGTCTAGCGTAGGGGGAGCCCCGGGTCATATGTGAGGCCTCCCTGCCTTCTCACGTGAGCCCACCGTGGGGCGGCGGTTGTATGTGCCTAAATATTTAGGTTATTTGGCTATGCCTTGAGAATTCGAGTTTCCGATCGGAGAATGAGAAGTTGCTGGCAGACGACGACGACGACCTGACTCCGATTATTTCGATCGAGGCGATTCCCGGCCGTTCGTCCGAAGAGAAGCCGCCATTTCGGGTGCTTGGCAACTACGAGATTCTTCAGCATTGGCAGCGGTGGCATGGCAGAAGTTTTCTTAGCGCGGCACGTCGGACCGATGGTTCGAGAAGATCCTCGTCCTCAAGTGCATCCATCCGCACCTCGCGAAGGAGAAGAACTTCGTCGACATGTTCCTTGATGAGGCCCGGCTCGCCGCGCGCATCAACGATCCGCGCGTGGTTCAGATCCACGAGCTCGGCGAAGCCAACGGCACCTACTTCATGGCGATGGAGTACCTCGCTGGCGAGTCGCTCAGCACGATCATCAAGACGATGATCCGTCGCAAGAGCTCGCTGTCGCCGGCGCTCGCGGCGCGTATCATCGCCGATGCAGCGGCAGGTCTTCACGCGGCACACGAGCTGCGCGACGCGAAGGGCCGCATGCTCGAGGTCGTTCACCGCGACGTCTCACACGGCAACATCGTCATTCTCTACTCGGGCGCCGTGAAGGTCCTCGATTTCGGCGTGGCCAAGGCGCGCGACAGCTTGCAGACGACGTCGGCGGGCGAGCGCAAAGGCAAGTTCGGGTACATGTCTCCCGAGCAAGTGCGGGGCGATGAGATCGATCGCCGTTCCGACGTGTTTTCCCTCGGTGTCGTGCTGTGGGAAGCGCTCACGAATCAGCGACTGTTCGCCCAGCGAGCTCGAGACGGTGCGCCGCGTGATCGACGGCGTGCCGCCCACCGCGTCGACGCTCAACAAGAAGGTCACGCCCGAGCTCGACGCGATCGCGGCGCGTGCGCTCGCGAAGGATCGCCGCGATCGATTCGCAACGGCCGCCGAGTTGTCGCGCAGCCTCGAGGATTGGCTCCGCACGAGCGGCAGCGCAGCGAGCACGACCGATGTCGCGGACTTCATGCGCAGCGCGTTCGCCGAGCGGATGGAGAAGCGTGCGCAGCTGGTCCGCGTCGGCGCCGCCGACGGTGACGAGCCGCCGCTCGCGGACATCGAATCCAAGACGAGCGACGTGCATACCGAGCTGGTGCAACTGCGCGCATCACGGCGCAGGCTCCGCTTGCTGCTCGCGGCGCTCGGGGGGTCGATCGTGCTAGCAGCGACGTACTACGTCGGGCGCAGCCGCGGTGACGCGGATCGTCCACGCGCGGTGGTCAGCGCCACCACGTCGAACGCGCTCGAGGTGGGTACCGGCGCCATGCTCGCGCCGACCGCGGCCAACGCCCCGGCCGCGATCGCCAATGGTCTGTTCGACCGGGCACAGCTGGCGATCGAGCACGGCAAGATCGCGGCGCCGCCCGGTGACAATGCGCTCGAGCTGCTGATGGATGGCGAGAAGCAGACGCCGCACAGCGACCGCGGGAAGGCGCTGCGCCAGGCTGCGATCGCGGCGTTGCTCGAGGACGCCGATAAGCTGTGGAAGATCGGCAAGTACGAGAGCGCGCGCTCGGTGTACGCGGACATCCTGCTGTTCGATCCCGAGTACCCGCTCGCCAAGGAGCGCGTGAAAGCGCCGAAGCGGGGCGCGACCCAGAACACCACGGCGACCAGCCCCGACGAGGTTCCGTGGCTCGTCACGCTGATCGATCTCGCGATCATCGAGCGCCGGCTCGTCGCCCCGCCGGGCCGCAGCGCTCTCGACTATCTGCAGGCGCTGCGCAAGCTCGATCCGACCAATCAGGCGGTGCGCCGGCTCAGCGGCGAGGTCGCGACCGCACTGAAAGATGAAGCGAAGACCAAGCCCGCCGATGCGCAGGTGCTGATCGAGGCAGCGAAGGTCGCGACCGGCGAGTCGCCGTCGATGAAGACGACCGGGCCCGACAAGATCGGCGACCCGGTGGCTGCCAGTCAGTGGGTCGCGAGCGGCAACAGCAAGCTCGCCGCCGGTCAGCTCGCCGAGGCGCGCAATGCGTTCGCCCGCGCGGTCACCGCCGATAGCGGCTCTCACGCCGGCCTCGCGGGCCTCGCCGAAGTTGCGTACAACGAGAGCGAGTACACCCGCGCCGTGCTCGCCGCCAAGCGTGCCATCGCTCTCGCGCCCAAGGTCAGCGCGTATCGCATGCTGCTGGGCAAGAGCTTCTACAAGCTGCTGCGCTACGAGGACGCGATCAAGCAGTGGAGGAAGGCGCTCGAGCTCGATCCGGGCAACGCGGCCGCGCAGAAGAACATCGAGATGGCCGAGCGTCGCATGGGCGACTAGCTCTTCGTCTTCGAGCAGCTCAGCGTCGCCGGCCCCGCGCCCTCGGTCTCGCACTTCGCAGGCGACTTGCACTTCGCCGCGGTGCACGCGGCCTTCTCGGACTTGAAGCACTTACGACCGACGAGGAAGAAGCAGTCCTTGCGCTCGCCCTGGTAGCGCCAGCCCGTCCACTGCTTGCTCCCGGGTGGCTTGGCGTCCTCGTCGCTCTCGTCCTTCTTTTTCGCCTTCTCCTCGGCGAGCATCTTCTCGCGCGCAGTCTGCGGCTCACCCTTCTTCACCTTCATGGTGCTGGTCGAGCACGCGAGTGCGAAGCAGGCGACGAGTGGGGCGAGGCGCCACGACATCGGCTGAGATCATGCCATAGTTCACATGTGGCCGACGACGATCGCGCGCTGATGGAGCGGCTTGCTGCCCTCGAAGCCGAGGTCAAGGCGGACGCTGACGCACAAAAGGTCCGCAAGGAATCGGCGCTGGCCAAGGTTCGCGAGGAGCGCGCGAAGATGGAGGCCGAGAAGGCTGACCTCCGGGAGCGCCAGGCGGCGCTCGTCGCGCGCAAGAAGCCGGAGCCCCGCGAGGACCGCCGGCCGCGAGATGTCGATCATGGCGACGGGCTGGCCGGTGCGCTCGAGCTCGCGGGCAAGGCCAACAACCTCAAGGGCGAGCTGTCGAAGAAGCCGGCCAAGGGCGAGAAGTCCTGGGTGAAGTCCGGCATCGCGTCGATGGCGCTGGGGCCCGTCGGTTGGCTCTACGCGGGCTCGTGGCGAGAGGCCGTGCCCGCGTCGGCGGCATGGCTGCTCATCGCGGCCATTGCGAGCAAGATCATCCCGACGGTGCTGCTGCTGCCCGTCCTGATGGTGGCGCTGCCGCTGTCGGGCATCGCCGGCGTCATCTACGCGCTGCAGTACAACCGCAGCGGCAAGCGTCAGCGATTGTTCGGTGACAGCGACAAGAAGCAGCTGCCCGAGAAGACGTAGCCTACCGCCTACGCCGCTGCTTGCTTCGACGCGACGACCTTCGGGATGCGGACGCGCGGACCGACGCGGAACGAGAGCTCCTTGACGTTCCGGTAATACTCGCCGTCGATGATCGGCTCGAGTAGCTCGCCGCCCTCGGCGACGACCTTCATCTCGCGGCACGGACGGTCGAGGATGTTGCGGCCAAGCATCTCCTGGCCACGAGCCATGCGCGGGACGTTGCGGATGATCGACCACGGGCTCGGCGTGCCGACGATCGCGTTCATCAGGCCGGGCTGGTCAGCCTTGCCGAAGAAGCGGAGGACGTTGCCGAGGTTGATCGACATCGACGCCACGTGGACGCCGGTGAACTCGTTGCCTGGCAGGACCATGCCGTCGAGCGTGACCTTGCACGGGGTCGGCGCGAAGATCTCCTTCGCGTAGGTGCGGAGGTGACCGAACGGGAGGCGCGAGAGCGGCGACAGCGCGATCGGCGTCGACATCACCGTGTTCGCGACGACCTTCATGATCGTGCGCGGGTTCGGATCGCGGTCCGCGTAGTACTTCGAGTAGAAGCGCTGACCGACGCCGCCGGCGGCCGATGCAAAGCCGTACGTGCGGAACGTGACGTCCTTGCCGTCGACGACCTGCACGCCGTCGATCACCATCGAGTCGACCTCGGTCTCCTCGATGACCGCGCCGTGCTCGAGAGCGCGGCGCAGGGTCGCGAGGATGCCCTCGGCGTCGCCCTCGATGCCGACATTGTTCGCGACGAAATCGATCGTGCCGCCCTTGGTGGGGAGCGTGAGGGGAAGGGTCACCGAGCTCTCGGCGAACTCGTCCTCCTGGAGGACTTCCATGCCCATGCGGAGCATCCAGTGCAGCGCACCGTCGCCGCCGTCAGCGACCCAGTACGTGGCCTGCTTGCGGAGGAAGTCGCGAAGCACGGGCTTGATCGAGTCGATCGAAGTCGTCTGGTGGACCTCGCCCATGCCACCCACGATGCGCTGGAGCCGCTCTGCCCTCTCGGGGCGATTGCGGTTCTTGCGGCTATTGGGGTTGGTGATGACGCCGATTTCCATCGCTGCCAGAGGATTGCAAAGTCCGGGCTCGACGACGCGGTGCGTAAGCGACGGGAATCACGTGGTCGCACCCCGGCAGAATACGGCTGGCTGCGTAGGGCTTTACGCGTCGGGTGGATAACGGTGGCACCTGGGTGGCGCACTTATATGGCAACGGAGTTACCGTCGAGAAATGAGGGGCTTCCTCCTCGTGGTGGCGGCCTGCGGGGGCACGGCGTCCGCGCCAGCACCGGTGCCAACGACGGCCGCGCCCGAGCGCAAGCTTCGGATCAAGCCGATCCCGCGCGAGCCAGTCGATCCGATCGCCGCGCTCGCGCAACCTCGCGTCGAATCCGGCTGGGTGGTTCCGGGTCCTGCCCAGCTCGTGCTCGGCGGGAGCAGCCTGCAGGCGATCGATGACAAGCCCGTGGAGGTCGACCTGCTGGAGGAGCGCGGAAGCGAGGTCCGGGTCGGCGTGCGACTCGATCACGCGCGGTTCGCGCTGTGGCTCGCACGCTCGCGCATGCTCGGCGTGATCGCGCGCGAGCAGCGCGTCAGCGCGACGCCGAGCGAAGAGGGTGGCAACGAGAGCACGCCATCGGTGACGTTGCGTGCAGGTGCACGCGTGCATCGGCTCGCACACAAAGGTGCGCTCACGCAGATTCGCTACATCGGTTCGCTCGAGGTCGAAGGCTGGGTGCCCGACGCAGCGATCAGCGACCGTGGTCCGCCGGGTCGCGCCTTGCCGCGCCGCTTCGGTGGCCGCAAGTCAATGCTCGTGCAGGCGGGCGCGACGATCCGCACCGAGAAGCGGTGGGCGTCACGCGCGCTCGCGGTCGCGCACTACAGCATGTTCGTCGACAACACCGAGGCGCTCGACGACGGCTGGCACCGCGTGACGTACGCCGACGCCGACGTCGTTGCGTCCGGCTTTCTGTCCAAGCGCGATCCACCGAGCCGCACGCACCGACCGCGCGAAGCGGAGTCGAGCACGCCGCTGTCGACGAACATCACGGTGCCTGCAGACACGTGTCTGTACGCGGGCGACGAGCCGATCGGCTTTGTTGTCGGTGATCGTCCCGCGTCGCTCGAGCCGTCGCCACGCGTGGGCTGGTTCACGCTCACGCTCGACACGCCGTGGGGCGCGGTGCCGTTCGAGGCACGTGGTCCGGCCGAGAGCGCCCTCGCGAAGTGCCCCTCGCCATGAGGCGCGTGCTCGCACTCGTTGCTGCGTGTGGCGCATCGGGGCCGCCGCCGGAGCCGCTGCCCGCCTCGGTGGGCCGACCGATCATGATCGAGTGGAAGGCGGCGCAAGCGGACGGCGATCAGGTCGTGATCACGATCGTCGTCGACGGCAAGGCGATCGACCTCGGTCTGCTGCCGGCCGCGACCGATACCGAGGCCGGCACGCCAAACACGTGTGCGCTGCGCTCGGCGCATCCGTTGCGGACCGAGCTGACCTGCGGCGACATGACCACGTTCTTCGCGGCCGAGCTCGAGGCCGGCGAGCTCGTGATCCAGTTCGTCGACGGCAACGAGTGGCGCGAGATGCGCCGCATCCCGGTCTACGGGGAAGGCCTCGCGGTCAGACCGTATCGGCTCTAGCGACCCGTGAACACCGGCGTTCGCTTCGCGAGCAGCGCGGCGATGCCCTCCTTGCAGTCCTCGGTGCCGACGGTCTCGGCCTGTGCGACCGCTTCCTCCATCGCGGCCTCGCGGACGGTGAGCGCGAGCCCGCGACGGATCGCGGCTTTGGTGTGACGCACGGCGAGCGGCGCGTTCGCGGCGATCGCCCTCGCGAGCTCGATCGCCGCGGGCATCACCTCTGTGGCGGGCACCGCTCGATTGAGAATGCCGATGCGCTCGGCCTCTTCACCCTCGACGAGCCGGCCCGACAGCAGCATCTCGTTCGCGCGCGCCATGCCGACCAGGCGCGGCAGCAGGTAGCTGATCGACATGCCGGGTGCGAGCCCCAGCTTCGCGAAGTTCGCGCCGTACTTCGCGTTGACCGCGCCGATCCGCATGTCGCAGACGAGCGCGAGCCCGAAGCCACCGCCCACCGCGTGCCCGTTGAGCGCGCCGATCACCGGCACCTCGATGTCGAGCAGCGACAGGAACGGCACGTACATCGCGTAGGAGCGCTCGTGCGGCGCTAGCGCGTTGGGATCGTCGCGCTGCAGCGTCGACTTGAAGTCTGCGCCCGACGAGAAGCAGGTCCCGGTGCCTGTCACGACGAGCACGCGAATGTGCGTATCCGCGCGTGCGTGGGCGCTCGCCACCATGAACGCATCGAGCAACTCTGGCGTCATGCTGTTGCGGTTGTCGGGTCGCTCGAGCGTGATGATCCCGATCGTATCTTCGGTGTGATAGCGGACTGCCTCGGACATGTTCTGAAGGGTAACGCTGATGAGTGAATCGGTGCGCGTGATGCAGAGTCTCTAGGACATGTTGAAAGCACTAATTACCACTGCGCTTCTCGCATCGTCGTCGGTGGCTCTCGCCGACACGCCGTATGACTACAATCGCCCCGACCGCACCGAGATGGATGGTCGGCGCGACTTCGACCGGCGCCTGGATCGCCGGACCAACCGCCCGGTGGTCCTCGCATCCAACGTGGTTCTGACCAACCGCAGCATCCAGCCGACGTGGATTCCGATCGATGGCCGATACGGCATCAATCGCCTCCACCTGCAGCTCAGGAGCGGTAGTGCGTACATCGACAATGTGACCGTGGTGTTCGTGGACGGTAGTCGCGAGAACCTCCCGGTTCGCGAGGCGATCTCGCGACGTGACCGCAGGATCAGCTTGCCGCTGCCGCAGCACCACGCGGTGCGCGGTATCTTCATCGACAGCTCGTCGATGCGATCTGCCCGCGGCGCTGGCCGCGCCCGCATGAACCGCGCGGTGATCAACGTGCTCGGCGTGCGCCGCTAGCGTGAAGCGCTAGCCGCCGAGCTCGTCGAGGAAGGTCTGCGCGTCCTGGAAGTTCGGGTCCTCGCGCAGCGCCTTCTTCGCCCAGAGCTCGGCCTTCGCGCGGTTTCCGCGTGCGTGCTCGATCTTCGCTTCCCACAGCAGCGCCATCGGGCGCGTGACCGGCGCCGGATTGTCCATCAGCGTGATGGCGCGGAGCGGCTTGAGCGCGAGCTCGTAGTCGCCCATCTCGGTCGCGAGTTGAGCGAGCTCGGCCGCGACCTCGGCGTTCTTGCGGTCGACATCGAAGGCCTTCTTGAGCCAGTTGAGCTGGCCGTCCTTGTCGTTGAGGGTCGCGCACACGCGGCCCATCCGCTGCTGGAGCACCGCGAGCTCGGGCGTACGCTTCTTCTGGGCGGCGATTGCTGCCTCGAGCGTGCGGCCAGCATCTTCGAGCTGACCGCTCGTGATGAGCACGTCGACGTTGAGCATCAACGCGGCGTGATCATCGGGCTGCAGCTCGAGCGCCTTCTGCGCAGGAATCTGTGCGGCAACCGCGTCCTCGAGCTGGTAGAGCAGCAGCTCGGCGGCGCGCTTGTAGTTCGTGTAGCGCATCGTCGCGTCGCTGCCGTGATCGGCATCGGCCATGAGGATGCCTGCGAGCTGCCGGAACTCTCCGGCGGCTTCGTACATCTCGCGCAGCTTGTCGCGCACCGTCTCGACGGCGGGCTGCTGCTGGTGCACGACCTCGAGCACGGGCACGGCCTCGGCGGGGCGGCCCGCCTTGCTCGCGGCGTCGGCAGCCTTCATCGCTGCATCGACCTGCGCCTCACCCTCGGTGATGTACGCGAGTCGCGTGGCGGCGGCCGCAACACCATCCCAGTGCTCGATCGACGCATCGAGGTCGCACAGCATGACAAGCGGCTCGGCATCGCGCGGGTCGCGCTCGATCCAGCCGACGAGCAAGCCGCGACCGCGCTCGAAGTCACCGTGCTGCGTGAGCAGCTGGGCGAGCTTGAGCGTGGCGCTGCGTTCGGTCGGCAGATCGCTGTCGCGCTCGGCGCGCTGACGCAGACGTTCGAGCCCGCCCAGCAGGGCCTCTGCCACGCCCTCCTTGTCGAGCCCGTACGCATCGCTCAGATCCTGAACCGCGGACGCGTCGTCGCCGAGCTGCTGGCGGAAGCCAGCGCGCAGCAGCAGCAGCGGCGTGCGGCTGGCACCTTCGAGACCCGTGAGTGCCTCGCCGACCGCGCGTTGCGCAGCGTCGAGCTCACCCGCTAACGCGAGTGCTGCAGCGTGATCGGTGACGAGCTCGATGACATGCGGCGCACGCTGGCGAGCCTTGCGCAGGACCTCTGCCGCCTTGAGCGGCTGGTTGAGCTGCTGCGAGTAGACCTGCGCGGCGGCACGCAGGCGGGGAACCGCTGCGTCGTCGTCGGCACGTTCGGCATCGCGCGTCATCAGATCGGCGAGCTCGGTCCACTGCTCGTTGTCGCGGTACCACTTCTCGAGGCGATCGTGGATCGCCTGATCCTGCGGTGCCGAGCCATGCGCGAGCTCGAGGGTCCGCTGCACACCCTTGGTGTCGCCGGCGGCTTCCCACATCGTGGCCAGCTTGCCGGCGAGCTCGGGGGCGCGCTCGGGCGTCTCGACCGCGAGCAGGCGCTCCATGAGCAGCGCGCCTTCACGCGGGTTGTCGTGCGTACCGAGCTGCGCGACGACGCGGCGGAGGATCTCACGATCATCCGGCGCGACGATCAAGGCTGCTCGATAGACGCGGATCGCGTCGGGGTTCTCGTTCTTCTCGAGCAGGTCACCGAGGCGGATCGCGACATCGATCGTCGAGTCGCGATGACCGCGGCGCTGTGCATCTTCGAATCGCGACCACAGGAACTCGGCGATGCCATCGTCATCACCGAGCGCGCGCAGCGTCGATTCGTAGAGCTCGGCGGCCTCGAGGTTGTCGGGGTCGTCGCTCAGCGCATCGCGCATCACGTCGAGCGCGTCGTGCGAGCGCTTGAGGTTCTCGATCAGGAACTTCGCGTGCTCGATGCGAAGCGTGTTGCGCTCGGCCGGCGTCTGCAGATTTGGCAGCGTCGACGTCACGACACTGGCGAGGCGGTCGCCATCGCCGAGCTCGCGATAGATCGTGAGCAGTGGTTGCCACACGGCGCGGTCGGACGGACTGCGCTCGCGCAGGAACTCGTAGACCTCGGCGGCGAGATCGATCTTGCGGTGCGCGAGGGCGCGAGTCGCAATGCGCATCGCGAGCCCGTCGACCTGCTCGGCCTCGGCGATCGGCGCGCTCTCGTAGGTGAGGTCGCGTGCTTGCGCGAGATCGTTGGCGGCGAGGCGGCGCTCCGCGAGGGCGAGGACCGCCCAGGGCGAGCCACCGATGCCGTCGGCGCTGTCACGCGCCGCAGCTACCGCGCGAACGAGCAACGCCTCGGCGCGATCCTCGTGACCGAGCTCGACAGCGAGATCGACCGCTTCGCGAATCTGCGCCGGCGCAGCCGTCGCCAGTGCAGCGCGGCGCTCGAGGAAGTCGAGCAGGAGCTCCTGGTCACCACCATGACGCGCGACGCGCTCGTACATCACGAGCACCTTGTCGTCGTCCGGCGACGCGGTCGCTGCCATCTTGAGCAGCTTGCCGGCCTGGCCCCAGCGGGGCTCGGCCGCGAACGCGCGCTCGAGCAGCTCGACGCCTTGCTTACGACGCGACTCGCTGCCGATGAAGATCTCGGCGAGGCGATACAGCGCGTCGACCTGCTGCGGCGTGGGCTCGGCATCGGTGCCGGCCAGCTCGAACATCTTGTCGAGCGTGCGCGCCTGCTCGGCGGTGTCCCCACGTGCAGCGGCGACGCGAGCCTGCGCGTAGAACGCCTCGGCGAGGCGCTCGCCGAGAATCTCGACGCGCCGGTAGAGGGCAGCAGCGCCTTCGAGATCGTTCGCATCATTCTCGAGCGACTCACCGGCGCGCATCAGGATGTTCGCAATGAGCGGCGGATCGTCCTTGCGGCGCAGCCGGTCGACGAGCGTGACGACCGACTCGACGTACTTCTTGACCGTGTTGGTGCGCTTCGCGAGCTGGCGCGCCTTGTCGTGCAGGTCGAGGCGGCCGGGGACCGCGTTGACGGCACGGTTGAGCGCCTCGAGCGCTTCCTCGTGGCGGCCGAGACCCTCGAGCGCGTCGGCGAGATCGCCGAGCAGGTGGGCCTGGCTCTGCGCCTCGGGGTTCGTGGCCAGGCGCTTGTTGAGCACCTCGATCAGACGCTCGTGCTCACCGTGGGCGAGCAGCGAGCGGCGCAGGCGACGGACGCCGGCGTCGGACTGGATCGCGCTCTCGATCGCGGACTCGAGGAGCTCCTTGGCCTGGTCTTCTTCACCGCGGGTGGCGGCGAGCTTGTGCAGCTCGAACAACACCTCGCTCGGGCCAACGGTGGTCTCGTCGTCCCCCGGCGGCGTGCGGCGTACGACGAGCAAGAGCCCGCGATACGTGCGCTCGGCGCGGTCGAGCTGACCCGCGGTGCGCGCCATCTCGGCAAGCTCGCGCTGGATCGCCGTGTTCGACGTGTCCATCTTCGAGGCAGACTCCATCTCGGTCATGGCCTCGTCGGTCTTGCCCTCGGCCTGTGCCACGCGAGCGAGCTCGACGTGGAGGACCGCGCGCTCCGGCGAGCGACGGCGGCCGAAGTCTGCGATCAGCTCGGACAGCAGGGCGCGAGCCTCGGGCAGCTTGCCCGCGGTGCGCTGGCCAACAGCGAGCGCCGCGCGCAGATCCTTGTCGGTCGGATCGAGCGCGAGTGCGGTCTCGAGCGCGGGAATCGCCGCAGCCGGCGAGCCGAGCTTGGACACATAGAGCTGCACGGCCTCGCGTGCAAACTCGCGAGCGAGCGGATCACCCTGCAGCAGCGGCAGGCTGCGGGTGAGGTGGCGAGCGAGCGGCTCCCACAGATCGGCCTTGCGATACAGGTCCGCGAGCATCGTGCGCAGCTCGATCGCGGGCGTCTTGTCGTCGAGGTTCAGCTCGATCGCCGCGATCGCGCGGTCGGTCTGGTTTGCGGCCAGGTGCGCCTTCGCGAGCTGATGCACGACGGTGAGACGCTCGGCGGGCGGCACGGCGCCCAGCAAGCTCTCGAGCCACGGCACCGCCTGAGCCGACTGACCACGCTCGAGGTTCAAGCGGGCGAGGGCGCGGAGGGAGTCCGTGGTCGGCTGCAGCGCGACGACGCGGCGGTGGCCGGCGATCGCGCGCTCGACTTCCTTGGTGTCGTTCTCGGCGACTCCTGCATAGCGCGCCCACAGCTTCGAGGCGCGCTGCGGCTCGCCACCGGTCTCGAGGCGCTGGGCCTGGTTCTCGAGCAGATCGGCGAGCTGGCGATGCTGCGCCTTGCTCGACAATAGACTTGCGATCGCGTCGACGGATGCCTCGTGACCGGGACGGTCCTCGAGGTTTGCGCGCAGCGCGTCGAGCCGGCCACCACGCTCCTCGACGATGCCGACGAGCTTGGCGAGCTCGAGGCGAAGATCGAGCTTCTTCTCGCCATCGGTCTCCAGACCGAGCTGGATCTGACGGAGCGTGAGCAGCTCGGGCACGCGGTCCTCGACGCCGAGCAGGTGCGCGAGGCGGTCGATGACCTCGAGGTCGCCGGGCTGCGCTGCGAGCACGCTGCGATACATCTCGATCGCGGCGGCGTTGTCACCGAGCTCGGTGGTTGCAAGCTGCGCAGCGCGCAGGCGCATGTCGCGGCGGGTCGCGTTGTCGAACGGCAAGCGCGCCGCCTCGACGAGCGTGTCGACGGCAGCGCGAGCGCGGCCACCGGTGCGATACAGATCGACGAGGCCATCGATCGCCCACTTGGCGACGGCATCGACCGAGCGCGCCGAGCGAATCGCGGCAGTGCCACGCCACGCCGCAGTTGCGCGGCCGAGCACGGCCGACAGGATCTGCAGCGCTTGCTCGCGCTCGCCGATCTTGCTGGCCACATCGGCGGCACCGACGAGTGAGTCGAGATCACGCCCGTCTGCATCGGCGAGGCGGCGCAGCGCTTCGAGCAGCTGCGGCGACGCGCCCTGATCCTTCTCGAGCGTGACGAGCTCGGACAGCCACGCCTGGCGCTCGCCACCGAGCTCGAGCGCCTTGCGCAGCGACGCGATCGCGGCGGGTTTGTCGTCGCGATGCTCGCGGTGACAGCTGGCCAGGTGATGGTGGAACAGCGCGGCGACTCCACCGGGCACGCGATGCGCCTCGACGGCGGCGCCGATGTGCTTCACGAACGCGTCGTGTGCGTCCTGTTCCTTCGCGGCGGTCTCGACGATCGAGACCAGCTCCTCGTCGAATGCCTCGCGCACTTCGCAGTAGCGCACGACGGCCTTCGCGACGTCGGCCCACTGACCGAGCTTGCTCGCGAGAACGGTGAACGTCTGGACCGCGCGGCGATTGCCGGGCTCGACGTCGGCGACCTGACCGTACGCCTGCGCGGCGGCGGCCGGATCGGACAGCCGATCGAGCGCGAGGTCGGCGTACGCGAGGCGCAGGCGGGCTGCTTCACGCGCATCGTCGCCGAGCGCCTGGATCGCCTCGAGGTACGCGATGCCGAGCGTCGTGTAGTCGCCGGTCGCCTTGGCGAGCGACTGGAGCTGGTTCTCGATCAGCAGATCGCGTGGTGCGAGCGGGAACGCGCGACCGAGATCGGAGAGCGCGCCGGTCGAGTCGTGCTTGTGCTCGAGGCGCAGCTGGGCCGCTTCCTTGAGCAGGGCGAGCTTGGTCTTGTCGTCGTTCGCTTCGGCGAGGCGGGCGGGCAAGAGGTCGAGCACACCGGCGACATCGTTCGTGGTGCGCATCGCCTGGGCGAGTGCGTCGGCGGCGGCAGCGCGCGTGGACTGCGTCTCGAGCAGCGCGGTCAGGCCGGCACGCGCTTCCTTGGAGCCGGCGTCGATCGCGATCGCGTTGCGATACGCAGCGAGCGCACGTGCGGGCTCACCGAGGTGCTCGCGCAGCGCGCCACCGAGGCGCACGAGGCGACCGACGGTGCGCTGGGTCGCGCGACCCGATGCGCCTTCGAGCAGCTCTGCCATCTCGCGCCAGCGACCGGTCTCGGCGAGCAGATCAGCGAGGGCGCTGATGCCCTCTTCGTCGTCCTTGTTGTCGGTGACAACGCGCTGCCAGGTGGCGATCGCGGAGTCGAGATCCTTGCGCTGCTGGTGATGGATCAGCGCGACGCGCACGAGGTCGGCGCGCTTCTGGTTCGGCGTGGGCGCCTTGGTCGCGCGGCTCTCGAGTGCGGTGACGAGATCGTCCCAGCGCTGCTGGCTCTCGAGGATGCCGATGCGCGCGTCGAGCGCGGACACATCGGACGGATCGCTGTCGACACGGCGCTCCCACAGCGAGAGGGCGCGGTCGGTATCACCGAGCGATTCGGCGAGCTTGGCGGCCTCGCTGAGCAGCGCGGCGCGCGCCACATCGCTACCTTCGAGGTGAGCCTGGCGCTCGAGCACGGCGAGGCGCTCCTTCGGCTGATCAGTCTGCGCGTAGAGCGCGGCGAGCCGGCGCGCAACGACGAGCTGCTCGGCCTCCGAGGCACCGCTGACGTCGCTCGCTTCTACGAGCAGCGTGATCGCGCCGGTCGTGTCCTGCAGGCGTTCGAGGCGCGTGCGGGCGGCTTCGGCGAGCAGCTCGACCTTGCGGGTCGCGTCGCTGGCAGTGCGTGCAGCGGCGGCGATGCCGGCGGCATAGCGATCGTGATGGCCACCCTGCTCGGCGAGCTGGCGCAGCTTCTCCTCGGTGACGCTCGAGCCCGGCTCGATCGCGAGGAGGGCAGAGTAGTGATCCATCGCGGCCGGCACATCGCCAAGCTCGGCGAGACGCGAGCCCGCTTCTTCACGCAGGTCGCGCGTGTTGTTCGGATCGATCGCGATGATCTTCTCGAGGATGCGGATCACCTCACGCGGGCGCGAGGTCGCGTCGTAGTGCGAGCGCAACAAATCGAGTGCGGACGAGCGAACACCGGTGGTCGCGTTCGGCGCCTCGATGATGCGCTCGAGCAGCGCGGTGCTCTCCTGGTCGTCGTCGGCCTCGTTGAGCAGCGCCTTGGCGGCAGAGAGTGCGTTCTGCGGATCGTTGAGGTTGTCGAGCCACACGCCTGCGATGCGTGCGCGCGTGCGCTGCGCGTCTTTCTTCGACTGGCTCTCGATGCGGCCTTCCCACAGCGTGATGAGATCGGGCCAGCGCTCGTGACGCTCGAGCAAACGCTCGAGGCCCGTGTTCACCTGCGCATCGTCGGGGGTCAGCAGCAGGAGCTTCTGGTAGTAGGCGATCGCTTTCTCGGGCTGGTTCGCAACGTCCTTCGCGAGCTGGGCGGCTTCGCGAAGTAGACGCGTGCGCCGCGACTTGTCCTTGTTCGCTTCGATCGCGCGGTCGTAGAGGCCGAGCACGTCGTCCCACCGCTCGGCGACGGTGTAGAGCACGCTCAGGCGCTGCAGTGCCGACTCCGACGTCGGCGCGATCTCGATGACGCGCGACAGGATCTTCTCGAGGACCTTGGGCTCGTCGCCGAACCATTCGTCGCAGAACCGTCCGGCACGCTCGCCGATCATCTCGGCGACCTCGGGCGCGATCTTGCCGGTCAGCGTCTCGTTGAACAGCGCGATGATGTCGTCGGGCTTGTCGAGCTCACCCGCGAGTGACTCGGCTTCCTCCCACGCGCTGACAGCGTGCGGCGAGTGTTTGACTTCGGCGGTGGCTTCCTCGAAACGAGACAGATCGGCCATTGTGCTCCCCAGCTACGAGCTCAGCTCAGTCCACAAGCGCCACCCCGAGTAGCGAATGCGGAGAAAAATCGTAGCACCGATCGCGCGCCGCAAGATCCGCGGGCACCTCGCAAATTCCCTTACTGAAGACTCAGAACGCCTGGTGGATTCCGAGCACCGCGGAGAACGGCGATTGATACGAAAGCGCATGTGCGTAGGCCGCACGACGAACCGAGTCGGCGCCGGTATCCGTCTTGAGCCAAACAAGGTCCTGGGGCGTGCCGCGGTCGATCGGACGAACCGACCCGACCGTGTAGAACTCGTCGATCTGCGTGGCCTCGCGTCGGTTGAACACGTTGAGGAGATCCAGCGTGATGTCGAGCCCGTGCCAGCGCGCACTCATCCGGACATTGGACTGCGTCACGACCGGGCCGCGGCCCGCCGAACCACGCGGGATCAAGTAGATGATGCCGAGGTCAGCGTCAGCGATGGCACTGCGCGGACGTCCACTACCCGCCGTCAATCGCAGCGCGAGCGCGACGGGGATGCCCACCAGATGGCCACGACGCTCGGCCTCGACATAGGTGCGATGGCCCATATCCGTTGGTAACCGACCGAGGAGATTGGCCGACGTGGTGTCGTAATCGCTGCCCGCATATAGAACGGCGCCCTGCCGCGGGTCGAAGGCGCCCGTCCACGACCCGATCGTTCGCCCATACATGTAACCGGCGCGGAGCACGAGCTTGGCGGTCGGTGCCGTCGCGAGCTCGGCCGCGACAAGCCCCGTCTCGCGGGTGGCGGGCGTGCCACCGAGGCGGCCCGGGTTATCGAAGCCGGTGGTCGTTGTATCGAGGCCGCGCCGCAGCCAGCGACCCTGCATCCACACGGTCGCGCGGACGGTCCGCGCGAGTGCAACCTGCGCGCCGGCCGTCAGCTCGTCCTGGGCGATCGGCTCGACGCCGGATGCCACGGTGAACACGGCGCCGGTGTCGACCGCGCGGCCCTCGCCAAAGGGCGACGAGATGTGATCGACCGTGCGGTCGCGTTCGATGATCGTCGGACCGAGCCCGGCCGGCAGCATTGCGTAGCTGCGGCCCATGCTCGTCCACACCCGCGAGCGTCCGCCGCCCAGCGGATCCCAGCTCGCGCCGAGGCGAGGCGCGAGCTGATCGGAGAAGTGGAGCACCGGGCCGACCCACATCAGCTCCCAGCGCATGCCGGCGTCGACGGTGATCGCCTTCGTCGCCTGCCAGGTATCCTCGACGTACGCGGCCATGTATCGCGTGCGATAGCGCAGCACGCTGTTGTCGACGGTCGGGCAGGGCAGCACGAGCTCGGTGTTGCAGATCGCGTCGGGATCGACGAAGCGCCGCTCGGAGCGATGGTCGGGGAACAGGCTGCGGACCTGCGTGCCGCCGGTCAGTGTCGTCTCGGTGACGAGCCGCGTGTCCTCGCCGGTCGCGCCGGCGCGCACCACGTTGTTACCGATGCGATGCGCGATGTCCGCGGTGAGCGCTGGCCGATCACCGGTGGTGTCGACGAGCGGGCCGGCACCACCGGACGCGAACCAGCCCGACGGGACCGGGCAGTTCCGGACCATCGGATAGGGATCGCCGTCGCCGTCGTCGCACGCGGCGGCGAGATCTTGATCGCCGGGCAAGCTCGCGGGGACGTAGGCGCTGAGGAGCTGCGGGATCGACGCGGCGCTCGAGCTGGCCGCGGCCTCGTCGCGCATCGAGCGATGCCACGCGAGCTGCGCACGCGCGCGCGTGGTCTTCCACTCGCCACGCCAGGTCACGAGCGCGTCGCCGGTCAGCGTCGTGCCGTCGATGCCGGCCGCCTGCAGCGTCGCGTTGTTGAGATAGAACACGTCGCGCCCCACGGTGCCGACGACGGTCGCGTCGAAGTGGTGGACGCCGCGATCGATCCCGACCCGCGCCATGAACGGTACGCGCCAGGTCACGCGCCGGCGCGAGTAATCGTCGACGACATCGACGGGCACGACACCGGGGAGCCCGTCGGTGATGCCGTCACCATCGCGGTCTCGGACTGTCCCGGACGTCCACGACAGCTCGAGCGAATTGATCTCGGCGCCGAGCCCCACCGCGTACCACGCACCGCCGAGCGGACCGCTCGCGACCGCGTGCACGGTTGCCTCGGGTCCGATGTCGAGTGCGCCGCGGCGAACGCTGTACGCGAACGGCGCCCGCGGGCGCTTGCGAGTGGGCGCGGTGTAGCCGGCCCATGCGTAGACCTCGACGACCGACTCTGGAGTCCCGCCGCGAAGCCGCGCGTCGATCGTGCCGCCGGTCGAGGCGCGATCGCGCGCCGTGAATCCACCCGCGCTGACGAGGATCCCGTCGAGGAATGCGAGCGGCACGCGCGTGTCGGCGCCGCCGGTGCGCAGGCCGTCGATCGGTGCGCCGTGCAGCGTCCAGCGATTCTCCAGACCGGTCGCACCACCGAAGCTCGCGCCAGCCTCGTCGCGGTTGGCGCCGAGGGCGTAGTGCGCGACCGCGTCGTGCGACGAGTCGGCCACCGGCAGCCGCATCAAGTACTTCGCCGGGAGCCAGGTCGCGAGCGTATAGGGCGACGCGGTGTCGGCGAGCGGCTCGCTCGCGCCGGTGCAGCCGAACGCGGTGCCGTCGCTGCAATCGATCGGCGGCTCGATGGGCCGCTTCGTCTTGAACCCGAACGCGTCGCGCTGGTCTTGCAGGTCGTCCGCGTGCGCCGCTGCCGACAGGCTCGCGACGAACAGCAATCCGACGCGCAACACGGCCGTCACGGTAACACGCCCTCAGATGCGGGGCCTGCTCGTGGTCACGGTCGCGACACCTGGCGTCGCTCAGTGATCGTGGTCGCAGCCCGGGCCGTGCTTGTGCTCGGTCTGGTGCTCCGCGATCTCCTTCTTCACCTTCTCCATGTCGAGGCCCTTGGCCTGCGTCACGAGCTCCTCGAGTGCGGCCGGCGGCAGCGCGCCGCTCTCGCGGAACAGGAGGATGCCGTCGCGGAACAGCATGAGCGTCGGAATCGCCTGGATCGACGCGGCGCCGGCGAGCTCCTGCTGCGCCTCGGTGTCGATCTTGCCGAACACGACATCGGTGTGCGTCTCGGACGCCTTCTCGAACACCGGGCCGAACGCTTTGCACGGTCCGCACCACTCGGCCCAGAAATCGAGCAGGACGATCCCGCCCTTCTCGATGGTGTCCTTGAAGTTGTCGTTGGTGATTTCGAGCGTCGCCATTGACTGGAATCTTGCCTGAGGCCCACGAGACGGCAAGCGAGGTCGAGTGGATTCCGTGCGAAACTAGCCGGATGCGCCGCGTTGTAGCCGTGATCGTGTTGCTCGCAGCGTGCGGTGATGACGCTCCCAGCGTTGCCCCCGAGGCAAACCCGCTCGGTACAACCGATAATATCCTGCCGTACCCGTCGTCGCTGTACGAGAAGGCGGACGGCAGTCTCGATGTGCCGGTGGGCGCGTTCCCGACGAACACGATCACGAAAACACCGTTCGACCCGAGCCGCCTGGCCACTCGGCGAGGGTGGCCGGCCACGACGACGATCCTGTGGGCGGCACCGGGTGGCGTCGACGGATCGCTGCTCGCGGGTCCGGGCGAGATGGCGACCACTGCGGACGGCAGTGCGACCACGATGATCGTCGACATGACGACCGGCGAGCTCGTCGCGCATTTCGCCGAGGTCGATGCGAACGAGCTCGACAACTTCAGCATCCAGGCCGTGTACCTGCGACCCGCGAAGCGCTTCGCCGGTGGCCATCGCTACGCGGTCGGTATCCGCAAGATGAAGGACCGCGACGGCAAGGACCTGCCGGTCACTGCGGGCTTCAAGGCGGTCCTCGACGACAAGAACACCGGCCACGCGCGGCTCGATGCGGCGCGGCCACGCCTGCGTGCTGCGGTGGACGCGCTCGAGGGGCAGGGATTGGCGCGCGCCGACATGCTCGTGGCGTGGGACTTCACGATCGCGCCCGACGAGGATGCGATCGTCGATCCGCTGGCCGCGCGCTCGGCGGCTCTCACGGCGATGGGCCCGCTGGGGGCGAATCTGACGTATGCGGTGACCTCGGATCTCGGCGGGTTCACCAACGACACGCGGATCGCGCGGCGCATCGAGGTCGACTTCCAGTCGCCGTCGGTCACGGGCGAAGTGCACGCGGGCTATCACCGCGACGCGAACGGCACGGTGATCACGATGGGCACGATGACCGCGAACGCGTTCATCATGGTGCCGCCGTGCGCGACGGCCGCGAACAAGGCCGGCGTCGTGATGTACGGCCACGGCTTCTTCGGCAGCCTCGCCGAGCTGCGCGCCGCGACGTACATGCGCGACATCGCCACCGAGGGTTGCTACATCATCGCGGGCACGCAGTGGACCGGCAGGTCGAACGACGACATTCCGAACGCGCTGCT